>NZ_LN889813.1:628274-942412 GCF_900009145.1 Planktothrix tepida PCC 9214 | reverse complement strand
TTCACTTCGTAGATGCTTCACTTCGTAGATGCTTCACTTCGTAGATGCTTCACTTCGTAGATGCTTCACTTCGTTCAGCATGACAGGGGGGTTAAGTTAACCGTTGTATCATTAACACTTTCAAACGATGAACTCGTATCAGTGAACAGTCAACCGTCAATCCTGTACTTTGTCAACGAATCCTCAAATTATTTCAAAGTGTGATCCAATTCAGTGTATGCTAGTAAGGGCGGGGTTTTTCCGCCCTATGTAAATTTTGGCTAAAATTTGATTCTTATTGTAAAGAACGTAACGCTTACTTGTTACATAGAATCTCAGGAAAAACGCAGTAGGGGCGGGGTCTTCCCGTCCAGTATTTCATGATCATTAACCCGCCCCATCCCTTGACGCGACACTGCAATCTTTTGTGCTTCGGTGCTGCGTTTACCTTCACTCGATAGAATCAAGACATGGATAACACGAGAGTCAATCACAACCAACAACAGAATCAACAAGAATATATGCACGGGAATATGGGCTACCCTTATGGCGGTCAACGCTGGTTAGTTGAAGAAAGAGATGCTTGCGGGGTGGGTTTTATTGCCAACCCATCTGGGGGTGCAAGTCATTCTATTATTCAAAAAGCGTTACCAGCCTTAACTTGTTTAGAACATCGGGGGGGCTGTAGTGCAGACCAAGACTCCGGGGATGGGGCGGGGATCATGACCGCTATTCCTTGGGAATTGTTCACGCCTTGGTTTGCAGAACGAAATATTGATATTTTGCAAGAGCCGGAATGTAAATTTGGGGTGGGGATGGTATTTTTACCCCAAGATAGTGATTTAGCAGCTAAAGCCCGTGAAATTATTGAAACTGACCTCAAACAAGAAGAATTAGTGGTGGTCGGTTGGCGGGAAGTTCCTGTCAAACCGGAAGTTTTGGGAGAACAAGCCAGAGAAAATCAACCCCGTATTGAACAGGTAATTGTCTATTCAGCGAAGGGTTACACGGGGGATGATTTAGATCGACAATTGTTTTTAGCTCGACGTTCCTCTGGGGTCGCCTTAGAAGCACAGGGATTAGTTTGGGGTGAGAATATTTATATTTGTTCTCTGTCTTGCCGTACCATTGTCTATAAAGGGATGGTGCGTTCAGCAGTCTTAGGAGAATTTTATTTAGACTTAACGAACCCTGCCTATAAAAGCAATTTTGCGGTTTACCATCGACGCTTCAGCACCAATACTATGCCCCGATGGCCCTTAGCTCAACCGATGCGACTGTTAGGGCATAATGGCGAAATTAATACCCTGTTAGGCAATATTAACTGGATGCGGGCACGGGAAGGGGTGTTATCCCATCCGGTTTGGGGCGATCGCTTAAAAACCTTAATTCCCTTTGTCGATGCTAAAAATAGTGATTCAGCTAATTTAGATAATGTGATGGAGTTGCTGGTGAGAACCGGGCGTTGTCCGTTGGAAGCGCTGATGATTATGGTTCCCGAAGCTTATAAAAACCAGCCAAACCTGAAAGATTTGCCCGAAATTACCGATTTCTATGAATATTACAGTGGTATTCAAGAACCTTGGGATGGGCCAGCATTATTAGTATTTAGTGATGGTAAACAAATTGGAGCTTGTTTAGACCGTAATGGGTTACGTCCGGCGCGGTATTGTATTACCAAAGATGGCGTGATTATGGTCGCCTCGGAAGCGGGGGTGGTGGATGTTCCTGAAGATCAAATTCAGGAAAAAGGCCGTTTAGGGCCAGGACAAATGATTGCGGTAGATTTAAGTACCCATGAAGTTCTCAAAAATTGGGAGATTAAACAACGGGTCGCCCATGAACATCCTTATCGGGACTGGTTACAACAATATCGTCACGACCTCGAACCCCAACCCTTTGCTGCGGAAAAACAATTAGAACCTAACGACCTCCTCCAACAGCAAACGGCTTTTGGCTATGGCGCGGAAGATTTAGATATCCAAATTGCGGATATGGCGAGTACCGGGAAGGAAGCAACCTTCTGTATGGGAGATGATATTCCCTTAGCGGTGCTGTCTGATAAATCCCATTTGTTATACAACTACTTTAAGCAACGATTCGCTCAGGTAACAAACCCGCCTATTGACCCGTTACGGGAACGGATTGTGATGTCGTTGTCAATGCGGTTAGGAAAACGGGGGAATTTGTTAGATGCGAAACCCGAAGATGCTCGACTGTTTAAAATTGACTCTCCCCTGCTGAACGAATCGGAATTAGAAGCTTTGCGTCAGTCTGATTTTCCCAGTACGACACTCTCAACCCTTTACGGGTTAGAAAGTGGGCCAAATGGTTGTGCGATCGCCTTAACTCGACTGTGTGAAAAAGCCGCAGAAGCAGTAGATCAAGGCAAAGAAATTATTATTCTGTCCGATAAAGGGTTAACGGCTGAACAAACCTATATTCCTCCGTTATTAGCAGCCGGGGCGGTACACCACTATTTAATTAAAACCGGGAAACGGTTAAACGCTTCAATTGTGGTGGAAACAGCCCAATGTTGGAATACCCATCATTTTGCTTGTTTAGTCGGTTATGGAGCGTCGGCGATTTGTCCCTATATGGCTTTGGAAACGGTACGCCATTGGTGGTCTACTCCCCTAATTCAGAGCAATATGGAAAGTGGGAAAATTCCCGCCATCACCATCGAACAAGCTCAGAAGAACTATCGCAAGGCGGTAGAAGATGGGTTACTCAAAATCCTATCCAAAATGGGAATCTCGCTGCTGTCATCCTATCAAGGAGCACAAATCTTTGAAGCCATTGGTATTGGAGAAGATTTACTAGAGGTTGGCTTCCGAGGTACGGTGTCTCGTGTGGGTGGGTTAACGATTTCTGAGTTAAGCCAAGAGGTGTATCAATTCCACGCTAAAGCCTTCCCCCTAGAAGCTAAAAAATTAGAAAACTTTGGGTTTGTTAATGCCATGAAGCGAGGTGAATATCACTTAAATAACCCCAAAATGACAAAATTACTCCATAAAGCTATTCGCTCTACGGAGGGAGATGGATTTGATTTATATGAAATTTATCGTCAATTTATGGAAAACCGCCCGGTAACGGCGTTACGGGATTTATTAGACTTTAATAGCGATCGCGATTCAATTCCTTTAGATGAGGTTGAACCCGTTGAAGACATTGTTAAACGCTTCTGTACCGGGGGGATGTCCTTGGGGGCTTTATCTCCAGAAGCCCATGAAGTGTTAGCCATTGCTATGAACCGCTTAGGGGGTAAATCCAACTCAGGGGAAGGAGGAGAAGACCCCGCCCGCTTCAAGATTTTTAACGATGTCGATGAAAATGGAATTTCCTTGAGTCGTCCTTATTTAAAAGGATTGCAAAATGGAGATAGTGCCAGTTCTGCCATTAAGCAGGTCGCATCGGGACGGTTTGGGGTGACACCGGAATATTTAATGAGTGCCCAGTCCATTGAGATTAAAATTGCTCAAGGGGCAAAACCCGGAGAAGGGGGACAGTTACCCGGTCAAAAAGTCAGCCCTTATATTGCCATGTTGCGGCGCTCGAAACCCGGAGTCACGTTAATTTCCCCTCCCCCTCACCATGATATTTATTCCATTGAGGACTTAGCCCAATTAATTTTTGATTTGCACCAAATTAACCCGAAAGCGACGGTTTCAGTAAAATTAGTGGCAGAAGTCGGAATTGGAACCATTGCAGCCGGGGTTGCTAAAGCCAACGCAGATTATATTCAAATTTCTGGTCACGATGGCGGGACGGGTGCGTCTCCCCTCTCCTCCATTAAACACGCGGGTGGCCCTTGGGAATTAGGGTTAACGGAAGTGCATCGGGTGTTAATGGGAAATAAACTCCGCGACCGGGTACGTTTGCGGGTTGATGGCGGTTTCAAAACCGGATGGGATGTGGTAATGGGGGCGTTAATGGGGGCTGAAGAGTTCGGCTTCGGAACCATTGCGATGATAGCGGAAGGCTGTGTAATGGCGCGTATTTGCCATACGAATAAATGTCCGGTGGGGGTAACGTCTCAACAGGAACGTCTGCGAGAGCGGTTCCCTGGAACTCCGGGTCATGTTGTTAACTTCTTCTATTTTGTCGCTGAAGAAGTGCGCCATATTTTAGCGGCGTTGGGATATCGGAAATTAGTCGATTTAGTCGGACGGTCTGACTTGTTGAAACGTCGGGATAACGTCAATGTTGCCAAAACTCAACACCTGAATTTAGAGGTCTTAACTCAACCTCCCGTTAGCAGCGATCGCAACTGGTTAAATCATGAACCCATCCATAGTAACGGCCCGGTTTTGGATGATGTGTTATTAGAAGATGTGGAAATTGCCACCGCTATTCAAAATCAAGGGACGGTGACAAAAACCGTGCGTTTGGTGAATACTGACCGAACAGTAGGAACCCGCATTGCAGGTAAAATTGCCTCGCTGTATGGCGATAAAGGCTTTGCAGGACAAATTAACCTTAACTTTACAGGTTCGGCGGGTCAAAGTTTTGGGGCGTTTAATTTACCGGGAATGAAGTTAACTCTAGCCGGGGAAGCCAATGATTATGTCGGGAAGGGAATGCACGGGGGAGAGATTATTATTAAACCTCCGGCGGCTGTCACTTATAACCCGTCTGAGAATGTGATTATCGGGAATACCTGTTTATATGGGGCGACGGGGGGAACGTTATACGCCTACGGAAAAGCTGGAGAACGGTTTGCGGTGCGGAACTCCTTGGGTAAAGCCGTTATTGAAGGCGCTGGCGACCACTGTTGTGAATATATGACAGGCGGTGTTGTGGTGGTGCTGGGTAAAGTCGGGCGGAATGTGGGTGCTGGACAAACGGGCGGTTTAGGCTATTTCCTCGATGAAGATGGGGAGTTTCCTGAAATGATTAACCCGGAAATTGTCAAAATTCAACGGGTGAGTACGCCGATGGGTGAACAGCAGTTAAAAGAGTTAATTGAACAGCACGCGGAACGCACGGGAAGCGAGAAGGCTAAGGCAATTCTGGCGAACTGGTCGGAGTATTTACCGAAGTTCTGGCAGGTTGTTCCTCCTTCGGAGAAAGATAGTCCTGAAGCGTCAGTTGCTGAATTGGCGGTTGCAATCTAATTCTTTATAATTGATCAGTAAGAAGAACAGGCAAAATGTCTGTTCTTCTTTAAGTACATTAGATGTAACTAAACCTCTATAACATCCATGTTGTCAAAACTGGAGATCAATATGCCAAAAATCCCAAAAATACTGCCAGAATCTGAGATTACACATGAACAAAGAGAAGCCGCAGAAGTAGAAATTCGGGAAAAGCAAAAAACCGTTGACTATGACACAAAAGAATATCCAGTGGAAGTGCTTGTCCAGAAATATAGAGATGGGCTAGATGAAGATATGAGTGAGTTGTATATACCAGATTATCAACGAGATATGATTTGGGAAGAAACTCGGCAGTCAAAGTTTATTGAATCTATTTTTCTCGGACTACCTATACCCTATATTTTTGTTGCTGATTTACGACCGAAACAAGAAGATGATGAGGAAGATTTAGCTCGGTTAGAAATTGTTGATGGAACCCAACGTATCCGTACTTTAGACAGATTTCTCAATGATGAGCTAAAGCTCTGTGGGCTAGAAAAGCTAAAGCAGCTTAACTACTTCAAATTCAGCGATTTGCCACTGGCAAGACAGAGACGTTTCAACCGTGCTACTATTCGCATGATTGTCCTGACTGAGAAAGCTGATGAAGAAACTCGACGGGATATGTTTGAACGCATCAATACGGGTAGTGTTCAACTCAATGATATGGAGAAGCGGAGAGGCATATCTCCTGGCCCATTTGTCAATCTTCTTGAAGAACTAGCCAAAGATCCCAAATTTATTAAACTATGCCCCATATCAGAAGCACTTGTCCGCAAACGCGAACCTGAAGAATTTGTCTTACGTTTCTTTGCTTATTTAAACAATTATCAGAATTTTGATAGACAGGTTAATGTATTTCTTAATGAATACCTAGAACAACATAATCATCGTGAAATTGACCAAGATGGTATGCGCTCCGAATTTCATAAAATGTTAGATTTTGTTGAAAAATACTTTCCCAATGGATTTAGTAAAGCAAAAGGCCATGTAAAAACACCCCGAATTCGATTTGAGGCAATTTCTGTAGGTGTTGCACTCGCCTTGAGGGAAAAACCTGCTCTTGAAATCAATTCAATCAATTGGCTTGAATCACCAGAATTCAAAGAATATACTACCTCAGATGCCAGTAACTCCAGACCTAAAGTAATTAAGCGCATTGAATATGTGCGTGATCAACTTTTAAGTTAACTATGCAAACAGTTGTTGAAGAGTTCCATACCCGTGTCCAAGAAGTAAATCAATATTTTGAATTTATAGAGGGGCTTATCCAAGAAACAACAAAATTAGCTGTGTTAGGAGATAATGGTGATCAAACAATTACAGCTATCGATTCTAACCTGGCAAAAACGCTCAAAGCTAATGCCTTTTTACTACTTTATAATCTTATTGAATCAACTATGCGTAATGCTATAGAAGCTATATTTAATGAAATAAGTAGTCAAAGAATTTCCTTTGATTTGGTGAGAATCGAGATCAAAAAAATAGTTATATATAACTTCAAAAAACGCTCACCTGATAATGTTCACTCTAGGCTCAGAGATATTTCTCTTGATATTATTACTGCTGGTTTCCAGAAAAGAGAATTATTTTCAGGGAATGTTGATCGAGATGAGATTACCAAAACAGCTAGAAAGTATGGATTCTCTTTTGATACTGACTACTCCAAAACCAAACATGGTGAACATTTATACGAGATAATGCAGAATCGGAACGATTTAGCACATGGCAATAAATCATTTGCAGAAATTGGGCAACAGACGAGTATTGAGGATTTGCTGAACGTGAAGGAAGAGGTAATAGAGTATCTCCAGCAAATATTACAAAACATTCAACAATATTTAGAAAATCAAGAATATTTAGATAGTTCTATACAATATCCTTAGTTTTCCTCGTGAATATGTTCTAAAATACTTCGAGCTATTACCATGCCTAACTTAACAGGAACAGCATTTCCAATTAATCGTCCTACTAGATCAATTGCCTGGGGTTTATCAGGTTGTACAAATTTATATTCTGGTGGAAAAGTCTGTAATAAAGCTGCTTCTCTCAGAGATATCGCTCTATCTTGTTCAGGATGACCAAAACGACCATTACCAAAACCAAAACACTGTGTAGTAATAGTTGGACTAGGTTTATCCCATTCCATTCTACCATATACTGCTGGATAGGTTTTACCGCTTGTTTTTAAGTGACATTCTGCAATTAATTCTTGAGGCCAATCTCGCCAAGTTCCTCCGGGTTTTGAAGCACGAATACGACGTAAATTCAGTTTAGAAAGTTTGCTACATCTATGCAGCCAATCTATTTTAGAAGTTTCACCAGCAGAAAGGGGTTCAAGGTGTCCAATAGTTTGTCTGACTGTTTGGTAATTGTTGGGGTTATATGTTGGTGGAATTAGGTTAATTTTTCCAAATTTTGAAGCAAGCAAGACTAATCGTTTTCGAGATTGAGGAATTCCATAATCTAAACAGTTAACCTCATAAGACTCAAAACAATAGTTCAACTGTTTCAACTGGGTGATAAACTCCTGAAAAACTGAATGACGTTTTAATAAAAGTACATTTTCCATTGAAATAATATCGGGTTCGCATTCTTCAATTAAACGAGCAAAATCCTGTAAAAGCTTCCACTTCAATTGTTGATCATTATAACGTCTTGAATAACTTGAAAATGGCTGACAGGGAGCGCATCCTGCTAATACTTTAATACGGCTTCCAGAGAAATATTCTGCTAAATCACAACCCTTTACATTTTCCACATCTTGCAATATAAATTTTGCTTTATTGTTATATTCATAAGGAAACTGACACGCAGGATCGATATCGTATCCAGCTTTGACTGGAAGACCTGCTTGCTCAAAACCATGAGTTAGTCCTCCAGCACCACAAAACAGATCCACTGTAGAGATGCTTCTACTCATTCACTTCCTCTTGTTCAGATATTAACCCAACGGGGTAGTCTAGCGTATTTGAATACGAACTACAAGACAGCGAGTTCGTAGATTATGTCTTAAATACAAGCCCACAGATAACCTTGAAGGCGACTTAACAGAACTAAACAAATATTAACACCAAACTTCATCTTGCTGTTTATGATATTTAGCTTTAGTTAAAATTTCTAATCTGACAAAAGGGCTAGAACAAAATTGTCGCTCTTTACTATCTAAAATTGATGTGGCTTTTAAGGATACTATATCAGTCCCCCTAGCAGCAGCGATTAAAACTCCAGAATCTAAATAAGTTAGAATAATTGTCATTGATTTTTACTTCTAATTTCATCTAACTCAGCTTCTATATCATCCAAATCTAATAATTTAATATTGGGATCTTTAATTATTTTCTGTCTAATTTCCCAAAGTTTTTTACCTAATTCTGTCTGAGGTTTGTAAACGATTTCAGTCGTTTCAGATAATTTTTCTTCTGGTTTTTCTGGGTCAATAGCATCTATAAAAGCTAAAACTTTTTCTTGATCTTCTAATTTTAATTTGTGCCATTTATTAAGTAGTAATTGTTCGTTCATTTTGTTTTATCCATCCAGATTTTTATGTCCCTAATACTGGGTGATTAAGTTTCCGCGAGGCATACAAAAGAGATGCTTTCAAATCATCTGCTTCGAGATCAGGCATTTCTTCCAATATATCTTCCGCACTGAGTCCAACCGCAAACAAGTCTAACACATCTGACACCCGAATTCTCATCCCTCGAATACAGGGACGACCACCACATTGCCTGGGATTAATTGTGATTCTTTCCAATAGGGTTGACATTCAAAACGGCTCCATAATCCCTTTACTCCAGTATGCACTTTTGTTTGCTGTTTAAATAATAAAACAATGTTCTTGTCGAGAAACAGGCAGGATGCCTGTTCCACTGTTGAATTAATTTTCATTAGTTAAATTAGAGTCTATTAGCTGTTGAAATTCCTCCAAGGAATTAACACTTATTGTTTGTAAATGGAGTTGCTTTAATACGATCATATCATCAATTTGCTTGAGGCTTTGAATTAAGCTTTCGGGTAAAGTTCCAAAGCGAATTTCCAGTAAATCAAAAATGCTTTGTTGAGAGGTTTCTTTTGCTCCAATTTCTTTACCTCTTGCTAAAGCACGTTTTTCAATATTAGTTAATAAAGGCATTTTCCTCTCCTCCTGATATTGGGTTAATTTTTCCTCAAAACTGAATTGTAATGCTTCCGGTAAAGCCATCATTAAATCGATAACTTTATATAAATCAGCAATTTCTTTGCGATTATAACCTTTTTCGTAAAGTAATCGGGTTAAATTCCATTTCCATTGCTCCCTTTCGGTTAAATTGCTAGTGGTAGCTTTAGTTTTTAAGTGTGCCATTACTACTATAGCAAAAAGATTGTGGCTTTGGGCTAAGTCTTCCCATTGATAATCTAAGAGTTTGACAATGCTAAATTTAATTTTAACTTCACTATCCCCTAAACCATATTGATAAGAATTCGGTCGCCAAGATTTACTTTCATCTCCCAGGATGGCTAAACTGATCACAGGTTTATGATACAGGTCAAACGCTCGATAGTTATAGATAAACATTCTTTGGGAAAATTCCTGATCATATTGGCTTTGGACTTCAACGTGAATCAAAATCCAAATTTGTTGCTCATCTAATAGCCAAACTTGAAATAATTTATCAGCATAACGTTTTTCGGTTTCCGCAGAGGCGGTAATTTGCTCTAGTTCTTTATCCAGAGAAATTGGAGGTTTATTCCAATCAATATGTTGATAAATTTCGGGATAAAAAAATGTTAGAAATGACTGGAAATAGTCTCCTATAGCTTCTTTCCAGGTTTCATCATAATTAGCGGTGATTTCAGTCATAATTACTAATTGTATTATTTAGATTTAAACCTTCCCTCTAAGCACTGGCATGAATTCCCCTTTCTTTTAACTTCTGCATGAAAAATTCTTCTAAAGTTAATCGAGATAAATTTAAACTCAATAGTTGAGCATTCATGTCTTTTAATACAACTAAAAACGCTTCTGGATCACCTTGTAACATTCCCTTAGAATATTCAGGACTTACGCAGCTACTCCACATATAATGTATTAGTGCGTTAAACTGCCACTAACACATCCTACTGATAGAGGCATTGCGTAAGTCCTGATATTGACGTATTTGCTTTAGAAGTGGGTTTTGGTGCGGGTTAAGGTGTAGGAGGTGTTTGAATAAATTCAGCCGTAGCAATTAACCCTTGTCCGTTACTATCATTAAAAACAATTTCATTTAAGGACGAATCAGATTGTAAATCAGTAATGGAGTTTCCACTATTCTGATAGAGGGTTGTGACTCCAGCAAACAAAGGATGATTGGGTTTACTCACAGGAATATTACCACTAATTCCGTTATAAGTTCCCTGATATTTGAGTCCAAAAGCAGCTAGGAACGTATTCCAATTGTTGGCTTCTGCTTGTGAACCGCCTTGACCTGTACCTGCACAGAGGTAAACCTTTCCTCCATTCTGAACGTATTCAATTAAGACCTGGTTATCGATCGGATCACCGCCGATAAAAATCCCGTCATATTGTTGAAGAGTTGCTAAGTTAACACTAATATTCATTCCCTTTGTCCAAGTATGACCTGCATTGGTCATTACTGTTGCTAGAGAGGCTCCAGTTAACCCGAAATTGTTGGAAAGGACATGGAATTTCCCGTTTTGATTACCTACAAAGTAATTGGCAATATTAAGAGCAAATTGAGTTCCATCAGGAGCAACATTGAGCCCGTGATCACTTAATGTCCATTCGTCTGCATTAATCACTATTTTACCGACAGTAGACAAAGCAGGTGTATAAGTTCCAGTGATGCTATGTATGCGAAGACCTGTAGGGCCATTAGAGTTATTCACTTTAAATTCGATGGTATTTTTACCAACGACAAATCCAGTCGAAATCTGAAATTGACTAACCGTTGTCCAAGACCCTAAAGGATTAGGATTACCAGCAGAAACCCCATTGATGAGAATATCTGTAACATTGTCATCGGCTGAAAGTTCACCAACAATTAAAGCTTCAGAAAAGATGGGTAGAGTAAAGGTTGTTTTATAGATATATTCTCCAACTGGCCCATTAGCAGAAGGACGATTGGGGCCAATCCATCGGGAAGTTGCGGTATTAGCAACCCAATTCTTTGCTAAAGAATTATCAGGACTGGTAACGGCGGGTGTTACTGTACCGGCCGGAAAACTTTCTAGTTGATAGTGAGGGTCTGGAAGGCTATCACCCAACAGGTTTCGATCCGGATCAACTCCTGTGTTATAAAGGTCTGTAATTTGTTGTTGATTGCTCATACTGGGTTTCCTCAATTTGAAACGCTAAGTTTCTTCTTTTCGGTTTCTGATTTTACCACGAGAAACGATTTTTTAGTCCTTAATTACTAGCATTGATATAAAAATGTAAAGAAAGTAAAATATCACGGGGTGGCAACGCCGTTAAAAACCAGATAAAATCAAGGACATAGTTTATATATCGCTTCAATTCTACTTCGGCACTTAAAATTTATTTATATTAAAAAATACTTCTTTCCCGTTCTATCATTTACAATTAAATTCCAAACTCTTTACAAATAGGAATTTCGATAATAAACTCCGAGCCTTCTCCTAACTGAGAATGACATAATAATCGCCCTTTATGACTATCTTCAATAATCTTTCGACTAATAGATAATCCTAGTCCTGTGCCTTTTCCGACAGGCTTTGTTGTAAATAAATAATCAAAGGCGCATTTTCGAGTCTCCTCCGACATTCCGGTTCCATTATCTTTAATTGAAATTGCAACAGCACGACTATTAGCAACTAAATAAGTCGAAATTATAATTTGATTGGGGCGTTGAAGTAACTCCTGATAGGATTTAGATTGACTCGATTCATTTAAAGCATCAATCGCATTATTAATTAAATTCATAAAGACTTGATTTAATTGCCCTGGATAACATTCAACCATCGGCATTTGTCCATATTTTTTAATGATTTTAATATCCGGGCGATAATCTGTGGCTTGTAATAAATGTTTTAAGATTAATAGGGTACTTTCTAAACCTTCATGAATATTAAAAGCAACTTGAACCTTGGTATCGCTACGCGAAAAAGTGCGTAAACTGGTACTAATATTAGAAATTCGATCTGTTCCTAATTTCATCGAAGAAATCAGTTTCGGAAGATCCTCAATTAAATAATCTAAATCTATAGAATCGGCATGATCAATTAAAGACTGATCCGGTTTAGGATAGTAGGTTTGATAGAGTCTTAAATGATTAATTAAATCATTAATATAAATACTCGCATGATTCAAATTTCCAGCAATAAAGTTAATGGGATTATTAATTTCATGAGCTACACCTGCAATCAAATGTCCTAAAGTTGACATTTTTTCACTTTGTACTAATTGCATCTGGGATTGTTTTAAATCTTCTAATGCTTGAGATAATTCAGCAGTTCGTTCTAAAACTCGTTGTTCTAATTCTTGATTTTTTTCTAATAATTGTTGTGTCAGAGAACGAATTTTTAAATGGATTTTAATTCGAGCAATGACTTCTTCGGATTGAAACGGTTTAGTAATATAATCGACAGCCCCAATGGATAAGCCATGAACTTTCTCCAACTTATCTGCCACGGCGGTCATAAAAATGATCGGAATATCATAGGTTTGGGGGTTATTTTTCAAGTGTTGACACGTTTCAAAACCATCAACCCCCGGCATCATTACATCTAATAAAATTAAATCAGGCTGCTCACTCTCCGCTATTTCAATCGCTTGCTTACTATGGGTTGCAATTAAAATTTTCCAGCCACAATTATCGATAAAACCCGACAATAAATTAAGGTTTGTTGGGCTATCATCAACAATTAATATAGTCGTTTCTCTAAATGAGTTGGAGTTCATATCGAGTGGAATCTATGTTTTATGGATCAATCAGGATTGTTCCAACAGAAAGACAATTTTTATCTCAACTCAACCCTAGTATCAATGTTAACGACCGTTGATTTACGGATAGATTTTGACGATTTCCAACAAGGAAGACAAAAGACACAATACTCCTCTATTAAAGATTTCCCTAGATTGTAGGGGGTTCAACTCATTTTATCAAAAAATGGGGGCAGGAAGTGACAATAGCCAAAAGTGAAAGGTTGGCAGTGGATGAATTGCGACCCTTAAAAACACATTTCACAAAATCTCTTTTAAGCTATAAGCACTTCTAAATTTGTTCTATCGGAAAAGAATCCGATATTCCGAAACCTCTTCCATATTAACAAATTGTCAGAAATTATAGGAATTCTAGTTCCAAATAATATTTTAAAATATTGAGAGGATGTCAAGCGGAGCCGTCACTATTTGACGTGATACCTATCACAAGGAATAGAAAATTAGCCGAAAAAAATACCCCATGATAAGCTGTTTATCACGGGGGAATCACTAAAATCTACTTCAAAGGAACTACTGTAATTTCAGAATTTGAGCCGTCAGACCCAGACTTTCTTCATAGAGAACATCCCGTCCCCAACGTTGTAACTGTTGCGCCATCAGAGACTCGGCTTTTTGATCCGTTGCAGCAATTACCTGTTCCGTCCGACAAGATTGAGCACTTCCTCCGGCTTCCATCCGCATACATCCGGTGGTTTCTGAACATAAAATCGTGCAGCAGTTAGCGTTAGGATTTCCCGATGTTAACCGTAATCCGACTAAATCCCCTGGAATTTCACCGTAATCTGCCGTTGGAATGGCTGCGAGTTCTGCCAGAATTTCTTTATCATTCGGCCCAATAAACCGAATATGTTTGATGTCATAATCCCCTTGTTGATCAATAAAGGAAACCGGTTTCCATTCTAAACGACTCGCAAACCACCCTAAAAACATTAAAGCTTGGGCGGCGTTGCCTTTTTCATAGTCAAGGGTGATATTATCAATTTCAACCAGGGAAGTTCTGCGTTCTGGGGGATCAAAAGCCGAGGCGGTTAATTCTTGCCAAGGCGAAAGTCGATGCCAATTTAAGTCCGCAATATAGGTTTCCTCTTCAATTAAATTCTGCATTTTTAATAATTCCGATTCAGGATCGCTAAAATAAGACGAATCCACAATCACACAATTGGAACAACTGGATAATTGTTTAAACAATTCCTGCTCAGGATTGGGTGTTGCTTTCCACCAAACAAATTTAGGTAAATCGGGAATCATTAACGATGAAACGATATTTCCCACCCGTTCTAAAGCGGCTTTTGTGCCTCGCAGGGTGATATATTCACAACATACTAACCCTTCTTCGTGTTTTTTCTGAATCGGGCAATAGGCAGAAACTTGAGCCGTTACTCCCGTATCTTCTCCCAAGGTCGGACAAAGGGTAATAATCCGACAAGGATTTTGGGCGGCGATGGTTTCACTAATACTAAATCCCCGTGCGTCCAGATTACTAATCGTTTGTTTTGAAGCCGGAAGTTTAGCAAATTCCTCCCGTAATTTTGTTAATGTATCGGGGTCAACTCGTCCGGTAATCGGTAGATCATATATTTTCTGGGCTTCCTTAATCGCATCGCGGGTTGCGGTTCCATGAATCCCATCAATACTGCCTGCATAGAACCCTAACGTCCCTAACAATTGTTGAAATTCTTCGGGTTCATAAACCACCATGCTAAATGTGGCTGCACGAGTGGCAATTGCGGTGGTTTTCCCATTTCCAATATTTTGACTGAGCCAAATACTACTTAATTCAGCTTCAATTTGGCTTAAGGAAATATCCTTCGGTTTTTGTAATGCAACAAGGGGTGTATTCATAACAGTTATCAGTTATCAGTTGTCAGTTATCAGTTAATAGTTATCAGTTATCAGTTAATAGTTAATAGTTATCAGGCAACAACTGCTAACTATTAACAGACGCGCCATGGCACATCTCTACACTGATCACTGATTTACAATCGACGCCAACGGCGACCATCTCGGTTAAGTAGCAGTTCCGATTCTACTGGCCCCCAAGTTCCGGCTTCATACAGGGGAACGGACTCAGCCGGAGCCGGAGCATCCCAGACTTCTAAGACCGGGGTGAGGACTTGCCAAGAGGCTTCGACTTCATCGCCGCGTGTAAACAGGGTTTGATCGGCTAACATACAGTCAATCAATAAACGGGCGTAGGCATCTGTATTCGGTTTACCAAAGGCGGTATCGTAGCGAAAATCCATATCAACGGAGCGAGTTCGCAATGAGTTTCCGGGGGTTTTCACTTCAAAGCGCATGGAAATTCCTTCATTGGGTTGAATTCTCAACACTAAAACATTCGGGTTAGCCTGTTTTGCGGCGGACTGGAACATTAAATAGGGAACTTCTTTAAACTGAATGGCGATTTCTGTGACTTTTTTCGGCATTCGTTTTCCGGTTCGTAGATAGAACGGTACTCCTTTCCAGCGCCAGTTATCAATATAAAATTTTAACGCAGCATACGTTGGGGTAGTGGAGTCGGGGGCTGCTCCTTCTTCTGAGCGATAGCCTGGAACTTGTTGGCCGTTCATCCAACCGGGGGTATATTGTCCGCGCACCGCAGAATATTCTAAATAATTAATATCAGCCAGATGGGTCGCTTGAACAACCTTGACTTTCTCATTGCGAACACTATCCGCGTCGAGGGAATTGGGAGGTTCCATAGCCGTTAGGGAAAATAACTGCATCAGGTGGTTTTGCACCATATCCCGCAGCGCCCCGGAGGTTTCATAATAACCTGCCCGTCCTTCTAAACCGACAGTTTCGGCAACGGTAATTTGGACGTGATCAACAAATTGACGGTTCCACAAAGGTTCAAAAATCGCATTAGCAAACCGAAATACCATTAAGTTTTGGACGGTTTCTTTTCCTAGATAATGGTCAATGCGATAGACTTGTTCTTCAGAACAAACTTGACGGACAACTCGGTTGAGCACCTGAGCCGAACCTAAATCTCGACCAAAGGGTTTTTCAATCACTAAACGCTGCTTTTTGGGGTCGGTGAGCATTTCCGCTCCCCCCAATTGTTGAATGGCTTCGGCGAAGAAACGAGGCGCGACAGATAAATAAAAGACTCGGTTTCCTCTGGTGCGACGGAGTTCATCGAGTTCACTTAAAAAGGCTTTCAGTTTTTGATAACTTTCGGGTTCATCCATATTCCCCGAACAATAAAAAATACCTTGGGAAAAGTCGTCCCACAACGCTTGGGAGTATAAACCGCCCCCAAATTCTTCAATTCCTTCACGCAAATGTTCGCGGAAAAAGTCGTGGCTCCACTCTCGACGAGCTACCCCAACAATTGTTAATTCGGGGGGCAATTTGCGCTCTAATTTCATTTGATAGAGGGCAGGAACTAATTTTCGTTGGGTTAAATCTCCCGATGCACCAAAAATTACTAAAATCTGGGGTTCGGGAATTCGATCTTGTTGCAGTCCTACCCGCAGGGGATTTTCAATAAGTGTAACCATTGAGATTCCTTTTGCGATCAATCAATTAATAATTTTTATTCAGGACTAATCAGGATTAGGGATCATAGATTTGACCACAGAGAGGCTTTAATAGCAGTTTCCCGATTGATAGGGTTTGACTTAGATTATAAATAATTTTTACAGATGATTGTCTTTTTCCCTTTAAAACTTTGGTTTAATTTAAGATTAGCACTTTGAAAATGGAGAAGGACAACCCCCAAGAAGCCTAGTTTTTGACCTCTTCTGGGATTGTCCTTTTTTAGAGAAATCCTAACACAACTGATTGTGAGAATTTATCGGGCGACGGTCGCCAGTCGTTCTACTTTGTCTTGGAGAGAAGCCATCAAGGAGTTAAAGGGTTGAATAAATTTATCAATCCCATCCGTTAGTAAGTCTTCCATGACTTGCTCTAAATTAATCTCAATATCGGGATCGTTGAGATTTTCAATCAAACGATAGGCATTGTCAACATTTGTTGTTACCCGGTTCGCTACATTACAATGATCAATACAAGCCTCAATAGTAGAGGGAGGTAAGGTATTAACGGTATCTGGCCCGATTAATTCATCCACATACATAACATCGGGATAATTCGGATTTTTCGTACTGGTACTTGCCCACAGTAACCGTTGAACTTTTGCTCCTTTTTCTGCTAAGGCTTGCCAGCGATCAGTTTTAATGATTTTAAGATATTCTTGATAAGCTATTTTAGCATTAGCGATCGCCACTTTTCCTTTAACCGCTTCTAATTTAGCCTTAACGTTGATATTGTTAATATTTCTAAGTTTGGCATCAATCATTTCATCAATTTTACTATCAATGCGACTTAAAAAGAAACTGGCAACGGAAGCAATTTTACTAATATCTTGACCTTGGGTAACACGGGCTTCTAATCCTTCAATATAAGCCCAAGCCGTATTAATATAGCTATCAACGGAAAATAATAAGGTAACATTAACATTAATTCCCTCACTAATCACCTGTTTAACCGCAGGTAAACCTTCCGCCGTCCCCGGAATTTTAATCATTAAATTTTCCCGTTCTATCGTTTTAGCATAGCGTCGGGCTTCCGTAATCGTTTTTTCTGTATCTAAGGCAATATTAGGGGGAACTTCAATACTAATAAACCCATCTAATCCTTGACTTTGTTCATACACCGGTTTAAAAATATCACAAGCTTTGCGAATATCATCAAAAATCAAGGATTCATAAATTTCTAATACCGATTTTCCGGCTTTAATGCCTTTTTCGATATCAGTATCATAAATGGCATTACCTTTAATCGCTTTTTCAAAAATAGCCGGATTTGAAGTTAAGCCTTGAATTCCTTGTTCTTCAATCATCCGTTTTAATTCACCGGATTCAATTAAATCTCGGTTTAAATTATCCATCCAAATACTTTGACCGAGATCTTCAATTTCTAAAAGGTGATTAACAGTCATAATAAAGTTCCTATCGGGGTGATCAACATCGATACCATCTCTATTTTAGGGCTGCAATATTAAAGTTAATAACCTCCCTTGGGGAGAGTTTTCTATTGATATCACCGACCTGATAAGTTCTATCTGAGTAAAAACGGCTTCCTCCATTACTCCCTAGCCACCACAATAATAAACACAAACAAAGCAATCAATAAAAACCATAAAATTCCATTATTATCAACAGTTTGCTGTTTTTCTAACCTAAAAACACAACCATTTTTTAAACAAACGGCTTGATTTTCTGACGTTTTTCTCAGTTTGCAACCGACTTGAGGACAGGACATAATATTAACTCCTATTCAGATAATTTTTCAATAGATCCAAGAAACCGGGTTTCTCGTTTAGGGTTTGTTGTGAAAAGTTAGATAATTCAGAAACCCGGTTTCTGCTTCAGTAAATGACAAAGGTGAATAAGCAGCGATCCAGAATTAAAAGCAGTGTTGGGAGGGATACGAACCGCCAGAATAAAGGCAGTAAACCAAAGAATGACGGAGCGATAATGGCAAAGGAAATGNGCTTTAAGGGATTTTGATGTTTATCGCAATTTAGATTTTAATTCCCAACAGATTCAGGATTTTATTGAACAATGGTTTAACGATACAAGCCAGAGTCAGGAGTTATTAAACCAGTTAAAAGAACCCAACCAAACCCGCATTAATGATTTAATTAAAAATCCCCTGCGGTTAGCGTTATTATGTCGGACTTGGAAACGGGGGCAAAAATTACCGGAAACCCAAGCGGGACTTTATCAACGGTTGGTGAAGGGTCATTATCAATGGAAGGATGAACAGAAACCGTTTCAAATTCCATTGGAGGTGCAAGAATGTCTCCATCAACAGTTAGGAGAATTAGCGAAAACGGCTATAAACCGTGAACAATTTCGGTTTCGCTTAGAGGAAAAATTTGTTGAACAGTATTTAGGAAAACCGCAATGGGAAAATACTCTATTTTATTGGGCGTTAAAATTAGGATGGTTAAATCGGGTGGGGTTAGCATCGGTTGAGGAAAAGGACTCAGACCAAGCGGTTTATGCGTTTTTCCATCCCACGTTTCAGGAATATTTTGCAGCTTTAGCGATTAAAGATTGGGATTATTTTTTACCTCGAAATCATGTCAATTGTCCGGTGGAGGGGAAAGAGTATCGCATTTTTCAACCCCAATGGAAACAGGTGATTTTATTATGGTTGGGGCGGGATGATTTGGAGGTTGGGGAGAAAGAGGGGTTTATTCAGAAGTTAGTTAGTTTTGATGATGGGTATGATTTTTATTGCTATCGTGCCTATTTTTTATCTGCTGTGGGAATTAATGAGTTTAAAGAATGTAGTTTATCTGATACAATTGTAGAAGAGATTATTGAATGGGGGTTTGGTTATTTTAATTTTATTTATCTGATTAAAGAAGGTGCAAAAACAGTATTGCCAGAGACAATTAGAAAAAACGCGATCGCTAATTTAATTCGGGTTTTAGAAACCACTGAAGATGAAGATGATCCCAGGTATTATGATGTTGCCAATATTTTAGGGAAAATTGCTGTTGGAAATGAGTTAGCAATACGGGCGTTAATTCGGCACTTAGAAATCACTGAGGATGAAAATACTCGCAGGATGGTTGCCGAGAGTTTAGGGAAAATTGCTGTTGGAAATGAGTTAGCAATTCGGGCGTTAATTCGGGTTTTAGAAACCACTGAGGATGAAAATACTCGCAGGATGGTTGCCGAGAGTTTAGGGAAAATCGCCATTGGAAATGAGTTAGCAATACGGGCGTTAATTCGGGTTTTAGAAACCACTAAGGATGAAGATGATCGCAGGTATTTTGTCAAGATTTTAGGGAAAATTGCCGTTGGAAATGAGTTAGCAATACGGGCGTTAATTGGAGTTTTAGAAACCACTAAGGATGAAGATGATCGCAGGTATTTTGTCAAGATTTTAGGTAAAATTGCCGTTGGAAATGAGTTAGCAATACGGGCGTTAATTGGGGTTTTAGAAACCACTAAGGATGAAGATGATCGCAGTTTCGTTGCCGAGAGTTTAGGGAAAATTGACCCTGGAAATGAGTTAGCAATTCGGGTGTTAATTGGGATTTTAGAAACCACTGAGGATGAATTTGATCGCAGTTTCGTTGCCGAGAGTTTAGGGAAAATTGCTGTTGGAAATGAGTTAGCAATACGGGCGTTAATTCGGGCTTTAGAAACCACTGAGGAGGAAATTGAACGCTGGAGAGTTGGCAAGAGTTTAGGGAAAATTGCTGTTGGAAATGAGTTAGCAATTTGGCTGTCAATTCAGGTTTTAGAAACTACTGAGGATGAAGATACTCGCAGTTTCGTTGCCGATATTTTCGAGGAAATTGCCGTTGGAAATGAGTTAGCAATACAGGCGTTAATTCGAGTTTTAGAAATAACTAAAAATCGATCTACTCGCTGGAATCTTGCCACGATGTTAGGGAAAATCATCAAAACACAAAAACAATATGAATATGTAGTTTTTGCCCTCAACCATAACCTAACTGATGAAGTTTACAAGAATAATTTTGATCTTTTTTATAGATGCTATGAACTCCTCTGGCAATGCGCCCAAAATCTACCTTATCCCAAATTCTATCAAGCATGGCATCACAACACCCTTACCCCCCATCCTGAAATTATTGATAATACCCCCGTTGGCAATACCCCAACAGTACGACAATTAGAACAACAATTCACCGATATTTGTACCCAACTTCCTCACCTCCCCCTCCACTGTATCAACGTCAACAAACTACTAACCCTCAACACCAAAAACGAATTTGTCCAAGCATTTTGTAACCGTCTTTATCAAAAACTCTTACCCGATGAAACCCCTCCCGAAGTGCAGACCCCCGCTAACCTAGAAACCAAAATTATCCACCTGAAACAGCAACTCCAAACCCCCCATCTGTTCATACTGTTACTCGCAGATGGGACACCCACCCCCGAAGTCATCGACTGTTGCGACTATCTCACGGACGTTTTACACCTAGGTTGGATAACTCCCGACCCCCTCCCGTTACCATTTCCGCAACGTTCCTTTGTGGCGTCGCAGGAGAATTTATTAGAAGCAGTTGAAAGTTGGGTTAGGGAATATTAATTAACTGCTATTCTAATCTGAAATCCTCAAATCTTTGCTACCCATCCGTCCCCTGTAGAGACGCGCCATGGCGCGTCTCTACGTGGTTTAGGGAATAATTTGTAGTATCAATTGCTGAAATCCGCTATTTATTCCAGACCGCCTTCTTGTTCCCTACGTTTGCGATCTTGAATAAACGATTCAACTAAGGCAACATCCTCTTTACTTCCAATAATTAAAGGAGTGCGTTGATGCAATTTTTCAGGAACAACATCTAAAATTTCTTGCGTTCCCGTTGATGCTCGTCCTCCCGCTTGTTCGATTAAAAATGCCATCGGTGCAGACTCATATAATAACCGTAATTTTCCCTCTGGTTTCTTAACCGTCCCCGGATATAAAAACACACCCCCTTGATATAAAATCCGGTGAACATCTCCCACTAAAGCACCACTATAACGGGCAGTATATCCTTCATGGCGATGCACATAACGAATATAATCCCGAATGGATTCATCCCATTGCCAAAAATTGCCTTCATTAACACTATAAATCGGGCCGTGATTGGGGATAGAAATGTTTTCTTTCGCTAAAATAAACTCTCCTAAACTGGGGTCAAGAATGAAGGAATGAACCCCCGTTCCAATGGAATAAACTAACATTGTACTAGGGCCATAAAGAATATATCCAGCGGCAATTTGTTTATGTCCATTTTGCAATAAATCCGCCGCCGCGCCATCTTCATCATTGCCTTCTTGTTGACGAATGGCAAAAATTGACCCGACATTTAAGTTAGTATCTAAATTCGATGAACCATCTAAAGGATCATAAAGCAAGGTATAGCGTCCGATGGGACAGTTTTCGGGAATATAAAAGGGGTTTTCCATCTCTTCTGATGCCAAACGACAAACTAAACCGCTTTGTTTGAACACAGAAATAAAGACGGAGTTGGCATAAACATCCATCTTCTGGACGGACTCTCCTTGAACGTTTACGACCCCTGTAAACCCTAACGCATCATCCACTAAACCCGCCTGGGATAACCTGCGAGCGATGAGTTTTCCCGCCAGTCCGATGCGATTCATTAAAGCACTAATATCTTGAGCATCGGGGGAAAAACTATGCAATTGTTGAAGAACATGACGAGATAGGGTGGTGCAGTCCCGATCTAAATAATATCCTTGATCAATCGCATCTGAAAAATTAGACCCAACGGATGTTATTACCATAATTGATCGGCTCCTATTTTCCGGTAATTCCTATCTTAACGAAGCCGTTCCAGGGTGTACCAAATCTGAGCAAATTTGGGGGAATTGGCTTTAAAACTGAGTTAGTGAACGCCAATCTCTACCCCTTTAGGCTGGGAAGCCTCACGAAAGGATGAGATCGAAACAAGACGATTTGAAGCAGAATCCCAGAGGATAAACTTAAAACAATCTGAAATATCGGCAATTCGCAGGGTTTTTACACGAGTGAGCAGGTGTTGATTGTGATGATGGCAGGCTTCAAGATTATAATTAGGAATTCTTTCACAAAGATGATGAATATTATGATAGCCAATATCTGCGGAAAACCACTTTAAAATAAGCGGTAACTCTAGGTAACTACTTCCCTCAATCGCTCCTCGTAGATAATTCCAACCTTCGGTTTTATGGGCATAGGAACCCTCAAAGTTATGTTGAACAAAAAACACACAAATAAACAGTGCTGCTGAACAGGTGAGAGTAATAGAATAAACACTCCAGAAGAAACCAACCCCTAAAAAATAACTCAGAAAAATCCAGCTACCCACAACACAAATATTGTTGAAAAGTAGATCCCAAAACTCAGCCGTTGTATACCAAGTTTTGGATTTATAAGAAGAAAAACACCCCATTAAAGTAATATCAGGATATTGTTTTAAGTAATTGAGTAGATGACCCCAAAACCCATAAATTCCGGCGATTAAAGCCAGTCTGGGCTTAATAGCTAGGTAGAAAAAACCACCCGGAAAAATCATGAAGGGATGTCTGAGAAATTCATACCACCATTGACCTGATGGACTCAGTTTGGCAAATTCCTCCGTCGAAATTAAAGCAGATGGCCCCCGATAGCGTTCCCAATCTCCATTAGTTTTGTGATGATAGGCGTGTCCTCTTGACCAAGGGTATTGAGGAATGGCGTTAATCACACCAAACATAAAACCAACAACCCGATTCACCTTTTTTGAACTAAACAATGAATAGTGTCCGCAATCGTGCATTAAAGAAAAACAACGCACTGAAAACAGCACCATTAAAACCATAATGGGCGGAAGCAACCAAAAGGAAATAGAAGCCGCTTTAACGGCTAAAATCCATAAAAGGAAATAAGGAACAACTGTATTTAAAATTTGATAAGTAGCCCGTAAGTTGTTACTTTTGATGTAGGGAGATAGGACAAAATCAGACTTTTTAATCGGGTTTCCTATCATTATAAATTCACCGAATCCAGAAGAATAAAACAGTTGTTGTTCATGAATATTTAATATCGAGGAACTTTGGAGTCAACATAAATTGAGTAAGCATCAATACCCCCGGTAATATTTTTAACCTGGGTGAAGCCCTGGCGAATCAGCCATTGGCACATTTGAGCCGATCTCACACCATGATGACACAGAACCAAGGTTTCTTGGGTGGCATCAAGCTCTACCAAAATTTGCTCAGACCATTGGCTATATTGGCTGAGGGGATAATTCATAAACCCGTCAAGTTTTGCCATCTCAATTTCTTCAGGTTCGCGCACATCAATTAACTGAAGTTGATGGTTAGGAAGGGTTTGCAGTAACGCTTCTAATTCCTTAACGTTGATTTCGAGAATGGGTTGAACAAAAAATTGGGCTGACATAGGGTTATTTGTATTAGCTTTGCTTTTGTTAATTAGAAGCCAAAAACTGGTTAGTCATGAAGATATCTAGCCTTCTTGATTAGAACTGTCTAGGATTCAATTTTATTCCCTACAAGGAAATAATACTAGAGATGCCGCGAATATGCAACTCGACCCTCGGCTTTTCATCTCGATAGAAAACAACGCCTCGATAATCTCCTGTGGTACTATTAAAGGACAGTTGATGACCATCTGCGACTTCTAGCATTAATTCTCCAATTCTAACTTTACCCTGTTTACCATCAACATCAATTTGTAAAGCTTTGGAACTGTAAATATCGGTCAAGAGCACCCATAAACTATTATTCCGTTTAGCGCGTTTCACTTGAATATGACCAATTTGGAAACTAAACCCATCGGCTTCTGGCCCCAAAAGACGGATTTTTGTACCGGGAGGTAAACCTTGAATTTCATTATCGGGTAAACTATCAGAACGATGTTGGGTATCGCCGGGATGAAGTTGTAAAAGTTCAGGACGGTCTAACAAATCTAAGCGCGGAGTGTCAATATTTAAGGTGGCGGGATTGATTTTCCAATCATTAGATTTCCGCATAATATCTTGGTGAATTTCTTCCGCCCGAATGGGTTCGGCGACTAAAGCATAATCTTTTTGTTTGAGTTTGGTGGCTAACCATCGTTCTCTCGCAAAGTCTTGTAAAGCCAGTTCATTACAGTTAATAAATCGTTCATAGAATTTGAGGGTGGGAACAAGTTCCCCAATTTTTTCTAAAGTAATTCCCACTTCAACCATTGTTAATTTTTGTCGCCAGTTGTCACTGGATAAGACTTTTTCAATTAAAGTTAAATAACGACTTCTAAAATCCCGTGCTTGTTCAGGAGTTAAATTAGAACGGGCAATTTGACGCAACAGTTCAAATCTAAATAGAATAGCTTCCAGTTTACTACATTTTTCAATCGCTGCGATCGCATCAATCCAACGTTTAATTTTAATTAAATAATCAATCCAATCTCGTAGGCGATTTTGTCGTTCTAAAGCCCGTCCGAGACAATCTAAATGTTTTAACCATTGTTGACTTCCTGACTTTCCTGATTTTTCCCATTCTACAATCATCCGTTCAAAATCTCCCGCTTTTTCTAAATAAGGTAATCCTTCGGGAAATCCTGATAATTCGGCTTGGGCAATATTATATTCTCGTTTTTGAGTGGTGTTACTATCCTGCCAACAGCGCACCGCCCGCCGTAAATTTCTCGCCCGATAATAACAATCTCCTGCTAATTCTAAAACCCCATTATATTTAGCTTCATCTAATCCTTCTAAAACCTCTGCAAACCGTTGCCATTCTTCCGGGTCTAAGATTTTTTCCCGCATTAAAATCCGAATTTGACGGCTATAATCTTGAACAGCCGCTTTCCAAGCTTTGACTAAACGATTTTCTTGGAGAATTTGGTTGCTTAAACTCTCTTCTAAAAATTGGGTAAATTGTCGAATATTGGGCAAGGTTTTTGGGGTTTGTGCCATAAATTCAACTAAAGGCTGTTCTACCTGTTTTTTCTGAGGAAATTGGCGATACCATTCAGCTAAAGCTTGCCAACACATTCCATCCCAAAAACAATCCCAAGCCTCTAATTCTTGATTACGTTTGAGGAATAAACGCCCTGCTTCTCGAAAGCGTTTATCAAATTTTAGCGCGAAGGCTTCACAAATATCTGCTTTTTCTAAATAGCCTAATTCTCGATAAAATTGTTTCGCCCGTCGCATGGACGTAGCATCTTTTTGATTACGACCATTTTCTTCAAATTCCTGCGCTTGGGAGTTGCGATTATCCCGTTGTAATTCTTCTAAATTATCCCCCCAACGGACTCCCCCAATATAGGTTTCCCAGTTCTCTCGATTGTCAACTTGAGTTAACCAATATTCATCATAATGTAGAGACGTGCCATGGCGCGTCTCTATCGCTGGGTCTGTTTCAACAGTAGCATATTGCCATAAATAGCGATCGCCCATTTCCGTATCAATAACCACTAAATCCGACATTCCCCGACTAGCAGCAACATAAAGCTTATTAAAAAAGTATTCTAATTCTAAAGGATGATTTTCTGTTCCTTGGACATAATCAATTAAGGGACGTTGATTAAATTCTTTAGCAAATTGATCGCCAAATTTATATAAAATTACTAAGGGAAATTCTAATCCTTTCGCTTGAATGGCACTTAAAATATTCTTGGGGGGATGTTCTTCAGTTGCATCAGGAAATAAAGGCGATAAAAATTCATCTCGTCGAATATAGTCTAATTCCCCTCCCGCTTCACAAGGAACAATAAAAATAGGAGATTTTTCAATATGTTTTTTTAAGGCTTCTGAGGAAAAATTATTCTGTCCGAAAATAAACTTTTGAGGAATGGGAGACTCAATATAAGATTGCCAAGATTCTTGGGGTTTTAACTCCTGAATCTTAAATAAAATATGTCTCCAGAGATGAATTAAATTAGTTACTTTGACAATAGACGGACTCGATCTATAATTGGATTCAAGTTCATAAAAGGTCATGGTTAAATTCAGTTGACGAGTTGGGTCAAGGGCGGCAATGACTTGATCAAAAAAGGTCGCCTTGACACTTTCCCAGCGAAATCCTGTCGGGTTTAAAGTTTGAAAGGGATCTCCCGCAAAGGCAAAGGGTAAACACCAGACCGGGGGATATAAATCACAATGGGAAAAGATAGATAACTGCATAATTAATCGCAGTTCTAAGCTGGTGAAATCTTGAGCTTCATCACAAAAAATAGCAGTATAAAGCGGTAAATGATCTCGACGAACTTCTAAGACTTTTCTAATTAAATCTTGATCATCCCAATAGCCTTCTCTAGTCGTTAATTGATAATACCAAGGCCAAACTTGTTTATAAATCGCTTGAAAAATTTCAACCGATAAACTGCGTTCCCGTCGAGGCACTTCTTGATAATCATCGGGGGTCATATACCCTTCATGTTGTCCGCTTAGGGTATAACCTTTAATAAACGTTCTAATAATATGCCAACACAGTTCGGGAGAATAACGACTATAGCGACGACCACATCGTTGCCTAAATTCATGAAAACAAATATATTTATCAGGATCAAATCTATCGCTTTCTTCAGGAGGTAATAAACTTAATAGAAATTGCTGAAAAGATTTAAAACAAACATCAATAGAAGGTTTATTTCCTTGCCCATTAGTTTCTAATAAAAATTTATGGTGACTTTTTAGAAGTTTTTCAACCCCTTCTTTAGCCTTCCCTAATAATTGTTCATTATACGTTAAAAATAAAGGATGGGGAACTTGGGTTAATTTTTGGCGATATTGTAAATAATATTTTTGATATCGATAACAATAATCAGCAAACAAATAAAATAACATGGTAGATTTTCCACTTCCGGCTCGTCCATTAATAAAAACCGGAAGAGAACTACTTCCTAACTCTGGAGTCGATAATTCATGCAGAATCTTTTCTTCCTCCATTGATAACGCCCAATTAATTCCGAATTCCTGTTCAATTTCTAACCAGATTTCGGAATCTCCTAATAAATAATCAGGATAAGAGCGTCGAGTATAACGGGCTAAATCTTCTAACGTTAATTCCTGAGCTAAAATATTACTAAAATTAGAGTGATTTGAAGATTCTGTTAAATCAGGTTCTCCTGAATTAAAATTAAATAAACGAGTAATTTGACCGACTTCAAGAATATCATTGAAGTTAGGATGATGATCAAACGTAGATAGCAGAAATAAAACGCTGCGGTTAGGAATATCTGAGGTGAGAATCCAACTATAGAGAATATAACGATTGTCTTCAGGTTTACCTGCAATTTCAATATTATCAAACTCTGTTTTTATAATTTTAATTGCTTCTTTCCCTTCCACTAAACTATCAACAATGTCATAATAAGTTCGCCATTGTAGTTGAGTGTCTCGCTGCTTAAACTGTGCCACCCAAATTTCACTTTCACAAATAACCGCATCCGTTGTATTCTTAATCCAATCTGGCCCTTTTAACCAAATTTGGCGTAAATCTTCCGGCAAACTCGGACGACGGGGAAAGGATTTTTGTTCCTCCCGTTGGGCATTAATACTATTATCTAATTCTTTTTGATCAATTAAGGTATCCAGATAATCTCTTCCATAGTCATCGGGATTTCTCAAAAAGGCCTCATATTCTTTTCCCCCTCTGGGAAAAACGGCCAATAAACATAAAATTGGGTCATTTTTAACCCATAGAATTTTTCCCAGCAAGCGCAAATTCCGTATAGGCCGCTTTAAGTAGGGATAATTCCACTCAAATAGTGCCTGTACTGCTACTGTCCCTTGAGCCTTGAGGGTGACGAGTAATTCTGCCACTTGACTCTGGATGCCCTGCTGTTTCGCTTGTGCGTCGAATGTCGGGGTTGTGTAGATTAACATGACTTCGATTTTGACACAATCTGATAAGTGTCACCATAAAGTCATTGTGCGTTATTTAATGGGAAAATATCAAATCGAGGTGAAGCTTAATCTTCAACCGTTAAGGGTGATCCCGATAATCTCCAGTATTTTAGGACATTATGGACTCGAAAACCTGGAAAAATGGTGAACTACCTACACCGCCCTAATCGGGTCGGTGTAGGCTTCCGAATTCACAGACCGATGCCCCTTACTTTTGCAAGCAGGTGGACTTACACAGCCTCCATCGGCAAAGACGGGGTTCCCTCCGCCTTCAGTTAATATTCTGATGCCTTCGTTCCTGATATTTAATGCAGCGTTTTCATCACGGTCATGATGAGTTTGACAATTTAGGCAATCCCATTCTCTAACATCCAGAGACAACTCACTTAGGATATAACCGCAACTCGAACAAGTTTTGGAACTAGGGAAAAAGCGATCAATTTCTACAAGTTCGCCATTTTTTTGCTTCAACTTGTAATCAATAAAATTGACAAATTTTCCCCAACCCACATCAGATATAGCTTTTGATAGCTTCCGGTTTTTAACCATCCCCTTGACGTTGAGGTTTTCAACGACAATGACTTGGCTTTCGTCAACCAATTTTCTTGATAATTTATGCAAGAAATCTTGGCGGGAATTGGCTATTTTCTCATGAACCTTAGCTACAGTTTTCCTAAACTTCTCTCTCGATTTACTACCTTTAGTTTTTCGAGAGAGTTTTTTCTGTTTTCGGGCTAAATTTTTCTGATGACGATATAAATATTTAGGGTTAGCATATTTAGTTGCATTCTCTCCATTGTGAGTAATTGCAAAATCTTTTAACCCCAAATCAATCCCAATAATCTGATCTCCCGACTGTTTAACGTCGGTTCCTTCAATTTCACATAAGATGGAAGCAAAGTATTTATCAGTCGAAGTTTTGGAGATTGTTACCGTTTTAATTTTTCCCGTAATCTCTCGGTGAAATATTGCTTTAATTTCACCAATCTTAGGGACTTTTAGATATTCACCGCTAACAGTAACACTTTGGGGATACTGAATTGATTGCTTGTGATGTTTAGATTTGAAATTAGGAAATTTAGCTCGTCCCTCAAAAAAGTTCTTGTAAGCTCTATCTAAGTTTATAGCTACACACTGGAGAACCGATGAGTAGCAATCTTCTTTGAGCCAAGGATATTCTTTTTTGAGTTGAGGGAGCATTCCCTTATAAGATGGTAATTTTAGGCTTTTGCCAGTTTCTTGATAGTGCTGAACACAGGCATTTAAGGCAAAATTCCAATACCATCTTGCACAACCAAATGACTTGGCTAACGCCAATTCCTGTTCTGGTGTTGGATAGAGTCTAACCTTTGTAGCCTTCAGCAATTTGAATCACTTCCTTTTTTATTATATTATATTTTATAATAGCCAATTATTGAACATTCTATAGTCCCCGGCCGCAATTCATCCCACGCTGCCCTATCGGGTCAGTCGTGGGGCTTCTTGCGGAAGATGCTAAAATTAACAAAAACCCATGTATTATTTTTGAAGCATGAGTGTTTCCTAATCTGGCATTATGTCCAGGGCTATTTCATGGGTCGGGTCAGAAACCGAGGGTACTAGCCATATTTGCTAACGTATCGCCAGCAAATAATATGAAATCCTGAAAATTATACTACAGATAATCCCCTAAACCCCCTGTAGAGACGCGCCATGGCGCGTCTCTACAGGGGGGAATTTGTAGCAAATATTTAGGGATTTCATATTACTATCTGTGTTTGCAACAGCAGTCTTCGCTAAACATTTTGTTTTACAAAGACTGCTATACGGATACTTCTTTGCTAACTGCTATCAAGCGATAAATTCTGAGGAATTAATTAAGGTACTATCAAAACCCAACAGTTTAACAAGTTCCTCTCCCGTATTGGCAAGTTTAATGATTGTATTACCATTAACGGTTGTGATTTGCAACGCTTCAAGACTTAATCCGCCTGTTAACTGAATTTGATCTTCGCCTAGAGTAAAATCATTAATGATATCTACTCCTGTATTCCCTGCAATATAAAAGCGATCGCGTCCTTTACCTCCGATTAAAATATCATTTCCTAAATCTCCAAATAGGTGATCATCCCCTTCTCCTCCCTCTAAGAAATCATCTCCTTGTCCACCATAAAGGCTGTCATCTCCTAAATCTCCAAACAAGTTATCATTGTCTTGATTTCCAAATAGCAAATCATTATCTTTTCCACCATAGAGAAGATCTCCAGCAGCGCCGCCATGTGCTTCATCATCTCCTTGACCTAATGCAATGGTTTGGCCTAGTTTATCTCCAACAACAATATTTTTTCCGGCATCGCCCAAGAGTTGCATTTGCCCCCTTAATAAAGCAACATTAATATTTTGGAGTTGAATAATAGAATTAGGCAAATCCGTACTATCAATCAAGCTAATTTGTTGATTTCCGACTCCTGTTTGTTGTGATAAAGCTACATTGGCTTGTATCAGAATGGGCTGACTACTCGGTAAATCTCCTGGCAATTGGGAGAAAGGAGCAAACATAGAGAAATCCCATTGGGTATTGGCATCAAACCGAGTTAAAATTTGTTGAGCCAATTGATTGAGTTCAGAAGATTCAGTTCCTAGCGTTTCTTGAAGATCTGTTTGTAAATTTTGCAAGGTGCGATTATTTCCTGTCAAAATTGCACCGCCAATCTTTTCAGGGACAGAAACTTCAAAGCTTTCTCGATTGAAATGTTCAAAGATTTCTTGATTCGTCGCGTTGGCCTTAATCGGTTGTTCAGAAATACTCAATTTCTGGGGAACTTCCAGAGGGAATACCATACCCCCATTGGAATTCAATACATAATAATGCTGAGAAAATGTATCGTCTCCTGGATCTAACAGGGGGATAGAATTAAAGTTCTCAGATGCCAGGTCATCAACAAAGGATATCACATCATATTGAGGTGCGATTAAGGTTTCTTGATATTCCATGCCCTCACGCTCGTCGTCATTATTGCTACGCTGTCTATTGAAAATGAAACGACTGGGGGGGACAATTTGGCCACTAAGCCCCGTAAGCTTATAACGAACCATGTCACCTAATGTGATCCGAAAGTATCGGATTCTCCTTTTGCTGCTAAATTCTCTAGCTCGACGTAGAGGCCAATTGTCAAACTGTCCCAAACCTAATCGATTTAGCAAAGTAAATTGTGCAACACTTAGTCCGTTCAATGTTTGTATAAGGTCAGATGAATTTGCTGCGGTTGTTATTAGGTTTACAAAGGCGGAATTGCTGAATGCGCTAATACCTATACTACTAGCATTCGTTTTAAATACAAATGCTTCAAGTATGGGCTTGGGATCTTTATAATTTGCGAATGTTGCTTGAAACAGTGGTGTTGTCGCTAGTTGTTCTGGGGTAAGCCCCAGAGATGCAGCAATAGGGTTAAGATAGTCAGGGAGATTGTTGTATTTTATCAGTTGATCGATGACGGTATTCTGTAGGTTAAAATTGCCCGCTTCATCGGTAACAGTATTGGCTGNCATCATATTGAGGTGCGATTAAGGTTTCTTGATATTCCATGCCCTCACGCTCGTCGTCATTATTGCTACGCTGTCTATTGAAAAGACCGGGGACAATTTGGTTACCAGGCCCCGTAAACCTGACCAGCGTAAACTTATAAGTCGCCATCTGAGTTAACGAGATCTCAGAGTATCTGATTCTGCTAAATACTCTAGCTCGACGTATAGGTGAACTGCCAAACTGTCCCAAACCTAATCGATTTAGCAAAGCAAATTGTTCAACACTTAGTCCGTTCAATGCTCCTATAATGTCAGATGAATTTGCTGCGGTTGTTATTAGGTTTACAAAGGTGGGATTGTTGAATGCCGAAACATTAAAGAGACCACTAGCCTTCGTTTTAGATACAAATGCTTCAAGTATCGGCTTGGGATCTTTATACTTTGTCAATATTGCTTGAAACAGTGCTGTTGTCGCTAGTTCTTTTGGGGTAACTCCCAGGTCTTTAGCAATAGAGTTAAGATAGTCAGGGATATAGTTGTATTCGATGACGGTATTCTGTTTGTTAAAATTGCCCGCTTCATCGGTAACAGTATTGGGTAGAAGTGTAGCCGAAACATTCCCAGAGGTTGTCATTCCCCCAACCGCTACCTCATAGATGCTCCCACTACCTGTAATAGTTGCGGTTTTGGGGTTCGCAGTTCCTCCTAAGATGAGATCATTCGCTTCAAACCCCTGAACCGATTCACTAAATGTAACCTTCAAGTAAACAGTATTGTCAGAGGGGGGACGATTTTGCTCAATGATAGCCGTCGGGGGAGTGGTATCACCAGGAGGTAATGGTGTTGGCGTCGGGGCTAAGGTTGGTGTGGGTGTTGGGGTCGGGGCTAAGGTTGGTAAGGGTGTGGGCGTTGGAGCTATTGTCGGCGCTGGAGTTGGTTCTAACGTCGGTGTGGGCGTTGGAGTCGGTGATATTGTCGGTGTTGGAGTTGGAGTTGGTTCTAACGTCGGTGTAGGCGTTGGTTCTAACGTCGGTGTGGGCGTTGGAGTCGGTTCTAACGTCGGTGTGGGCGTTGGAGTTGGGGTCGGTGTTGGATTTGGTGTTATCGTCGGTGTTGGATTTGGTGTTATCGTCGGCGTTAGATTTGGTGATATTATCGGCGTTGGAGTTGGTGATATTGTCGGCGTTGGAGTTGGTGATATTGTCGGCGTTGGAGTTGGTGATATTGTCGGTGTAGGCGTTGGTTCTAACGTCGGTGTGGGCGTTGGAGTGGGTTCTAACGTCGGTGTGGGCGTTGGAGTGGGTTCTAACGTCGGTGTGGGCGTTGGAGTCGGTGATATTGTCGGCGTTGGGGTCGGTGATATTGTCGGTGAGGGCGTTGGAGTTGGTGATATTGTCGGTGAGGGCGTTGGAGTTGGTGATATTGTCGGTGAGGGCGTTGGGGTGGGTTCTAACGTCGGTGTGGGTGTTGGAGTCGGTGTTATTGTCGGTGTTGGGGTCGGTGATATTGTCGGCGTTGGGCTAGGTGTTATCGTCGGTGTGNTATTGATTTCTGTCGCATAGCGGGTTTCTCTTAAACTCTGAAACCACGCTAGGTAAAATCATTAGTGCAGCAACAGCGCAAAACCAAGCAGTTTAACTGCACCATTCTGCACCCTTCATATTTGACGATAAACTGACGAGGAAACCATTATGGATATTAGCGATCGCACATCTTTTATTAAAAGTTCAACCTTACAAACTTTGATAGCAGAACTTGGTGAAGAATGTCAAACCGTTATTCAGCTTTTAGATACAATTCAGACAGGAAACTCATTAAGTGATAGTGAAAAACTGGATAGTTTAGCAGAGTTATTAGCAGTAATAATTCATTTACAAACCCATTGTGGCGAAGATTTGCAAACTTTAATTGCTGAAGAATTAGAACAGTTGCCTGATTCAGAATTATCAGAGTAAGATTGTTAATGATTAAATTATCCCACCGTAGGGGGTGAGGCGCGCCCAAAGTCCGTCAACAATGGTGCTAAAAGCCTTGAAATCAATTTCAGGCTCAAAGCTCAAACCCGTTAAAACGGGTTAATGAAAAATGATCTGAGTCATCTTTAGATGACTTCAGCTTTTAGCCCGAACTTGAGTTCAGGGCTAACGTGGGTTAAGTAAACACGCTTTGGGTGTGGCTTCGCGCCTACCTTAGTTAAGTATTTCATCGGTTATTCTTGACTGAAATTATCATCTTTAATAACTTGTTCTAGTATAGCTTGGCGAATATCAGACCAATCTTCCGCCGTCATCGGTGTTACTTCTCCAGAGTTCAAACCTTCTAATAATAAAGTTTCTAATTCTGCCTCTTCTTGCTTTTGGTATTCCTCCATCAAGAGTTGGGCTGTTTTTTGATCAATTTTAGCTTTTCTGTCAGGTGGAAGATTCTCTAACAATTGCTTAAATGTATGATGTCCGGTCATAATACACCCTCCTGTTGTAGTTCTTCAAGGTATTGATAGAGTTTTTGTCCCGTTGAAAATTAGAGAATTTTGAGATAATATTAATAATAGCCAGAAAAACCTAGACTTGTTAAAAAATGTCTACATCTCGCAGTGTTGCCGCTACTTCTGAGGGAATCGCTAAAATGAAAGCGAGAATGGCTGAACTGCAAAAACCAATTCTCGAAGGGAAAACCGGAAAAAGTTGCTGGACACAGGACTATTTAGCGACACAAGCTAACGTCAGTTTAGACACGGTTAAACGCTTTTTGAAAGGAACTCCTATTGATCAAGATTATGCGATCGCAATCGTAAAAGCGTTAAACTTAGAATTAGCAGATATTGTCAATATCCCCAAACCTGAACCCGAACCGATACAACCGGATGATATTAACTGGCATCAAACCTGTCAATCTCGCCTCGATGCCTACGAAGAACGCTTTCTTAAGAATAACCCGTTAACGGGGATTAATTTTTATGTTCCTTTGGGGTTAGTGGAACCGAAACGGGAACAGGATAAACGACACAAACAGGAATTTAACCCAGAGGACGGGTCAGATTTTTATCAATTAGGGGAAACGGAAATAACGAAAACCTACAGCGAACCGAATCAATTTTTTGAGGAAGTATTACGACAAGGAAAGAGTAAAAGTAAAGGTCAACGGTTGGCGGTAATTGGGGAACCTGGGGCGGGAAAAACAACGTTATTATATCAAATTGCTCGATGGATTTTGCAGGAAAATTTAGGCTATCCGATTTTAATTCGGTTGGCGGATGTTGATAAACCGATACGAGATTATTTAACTCAAAATTGGTTACGGGATGCAACCCCAAGTTTAACGGGGGTTTCGTCGGAATGGGTTGCTGGGTTTGAAAGGTTGATAAGACCCCTCCCTAACCCTCCCCTAAGAGGAGAGGGAACTGGAAAGCATGGGGGAACAAACTCCCCTCGCCTCGCAGGAGAGGGGTTGGGGGAGAGGTCGAACTCCCCTCGCCTCGCAGGAGAGGGGTCGGGGGAGAGGTCAACTCCGGTTTACTTACTCCTCGACGCCGTTGATGAAATGGGGATAACGTCACCTTTGACAACAATTAATCAACAGTTGGCGGAAGGATGGACGCAGGGGTTACGGGTGGTGTTAACTTGTCGGTTGAATGTTTGGGAGGGGGAGAAAAACGCTNTTGATTAGGTGTGAGGGTAACATCAACAGTTGTACTAGCATTAGGAGCGAGTGTAGTGGTGGTAAAATTTCCTAATCCGGTGAAGCCTGTTCCGCTAAAAGTTATCGGATTAGTTAATAATAAATCCCCTAATCCTGTATTTTTAATCGTGAAGGTTTTAGTTAGACTTCCTCCCAGGGATATCTGACCCAAATTAATAGCTGTTGAAGTTCCATCAATAATATTGGTGCTTCCGTCTAAGACTTCTATTTCTGGGGGAGCATATTCAAATGCACCAATATCAACAATATTATTAGCAATTCGGGCAAATCCAACGCCTCGTTGGTCGGTTGTTAATCCGGTCGCATTAGTCGTATTTCCTGTATCAATCCCTGGACTTCCTGCTAACAAAGCATGGGTAAAACTTAAGCCACCATTATCTTGTAAAGGGCCTAATTTAGCATCTAAAGGATTGGTGGCTGTTCCGACTAAACTACTGGCTGGAAATGTGGTTTCAACACCGCTATTATCTCCGATTAAATTTCCACCTCCATCCGTCCAAGTTCCTCCGGCTATATCGGGGTTTTTAATATTTGTTGATAAATCTTGATTTCCAGCAATTAATGTGTTTTTAAGGGTAGCTGTTCCACTATCTTGAAAAATGGCTCCACCACTATCATAAGAGGTACTATTAGTCGTATTAATATCGGCTTTGTTGTTCGTAAAGGTACTATTGGTAATGGATAAGTCGCCAACATTATAAATAGCACCGCCACTATCTTCTGCACTGTTACCGGAAAAGGTACTATTATTAATTGTAGCGGTACTGCTGTAGTAAATAAAAATTGCCCCACCGCCATTTCCTCCATCACCTGTAACTTTGTTATTGGCAAAGGTACTATTATTAACGGTAAGATTGCCTAAGCTACTACTAACATAAATTGCTCCTCCCCGTTTGTTTGCTTCCCCATTACTGAAGCTGAGGTTATTGAGGGTGAGGTCACTATTGGAGGGAACATAAAAGAAACGGAAAGCAGGTGCTGTGGTGCTTCGTTCAATAATAGCCCCATTCCCGTTCAGGGTCAGTTTTCCGCCAACGGTTATATCTGTAGGAGTGGGTAAACCGTTAGCATCACTAGCATTACCATCGGAGGTGTTGTTATCAACGGTTGTTAAGCTGTAGACTCCTTTTGTTAAATTAATAATATCGTCTTCTGGTGTGGTGTTAGCCGTGTTAATGGCTGTTTTTAGCCCATCAACGGTACTGACGTTATAAGTCCCTAATATTGCTGGATAATCAGCAATTTTTTCTTGATTAAATGGAAATGGAGTGGTAATTTTTCCTAAGATAACATCTAGGTTCCAATTTCCTCCCAAGGGAGTATAACCCACTTTTTGACGCGAAGCCGCTAGGTTGACTCCTAGATAATGATGAAGACGAGACAGAAACCCACCGTTATCCGATGCGAGTTCACAACTATAGATTAAAACATCGGTATTTTCTGTAAAAGTTTGTCGCCACGTTTTGAGTTGGGGCGCATATTTTTCAAGATTATTGACGTTTAAGGTGGTATTTCCTAAATGCAGTGTTCCTGAACTTCCATGGGTGAGCAGATGAACAGCTTTTAAATTTTTGTAGTCTGATAAAATATTGGTAATTTGTTGAATTCCATCTTCAGTTTTGGAGAGGATGATAAAATCAATATTTTCACTAATTGCGTCTAATAATTGGGGGATATTCGTAACGGATGAATCAATGATCAGTAATATATTATCCGTGAAGGCTGAACTTAGGTCAAAATTAATGGTACTCATGATCAATCCTTTATTTTCTATTACCTGAAGAGGTTCTAGTTTAGTCTGAATCAGTTGAAAAATTAGGGAGGTTTGTCAAGTGGAAAACCCACCCCTCGGCTGGAGGAGTCAAAAGATTATAGGAGATCGCACCCAGTTTAGGTGATGCTTCTAAAGGACAATCTCTAGGAATTTTATCCAAGCCTTTGGGTTTTGTTAGAGAATATCCTCATTTACAATTCCTAACTTTAGTATAACTGACTGATTCTTTTTTTTTTGAAGCGTCGAAAATAATTACAAAACTTTACATTTAAAGAAATAGTAATTTTGTAACGGTGTTAAATTTCAGGGTTCCAAAACCTCTACATAACTTAGATGACTATTAAGAAGACTAGCCAGAGCCAATATTTTCCGGTAATCCTTGACTTTTTTCAGTTTTTCTATTAGAGTTGTTAATATATTTATTGTTGTAAAAAATGAGCCACTGCTTTTGATTTTATCAGGTAGCGATGTGTTCTTCTGTTGCGGTTTTTAATTCTTATGGAACTATCTAAAATGATAGAGATCGGCACTATTGTGGCGGCTCACGGGTTAAGAGGGGAAGTTCGAGTTTATCCCAATTCAGATTTCCCAGAACGGTTTATCGAACCGGGTCAGCGCTGGCTATTACCCCCCGGACAAACCGAACCTAAACCTGTGGAGTTTTTGGGAGGCTATTTAATGCCCAGCAAGGGCATTTATGTCGTTGAAATCGAGGGCATTGAAGATCGAACTCAGGCAGAAGCATTACAAGGTTGTCCGTTGTTGATCACAGACCAAGATCGCCCCCATTTAGAAGAAGATGAATTTTATGTTTTAGATTTAATTGGGTTGGAAGTATTCGACCAAAGAAAAGCGGAAGTGATTGGAAAAGTCATAGATGTGATTTCGGCTGGAAATGATTTACTAGAAGTGGAGTTACATTCCCCAACTCCAGCCCCAGACACTCTCGTTGCTGACCCCCTCCCAGAACAGATTCATCGTAAAACCAAAAAGAAACGTAAACCCAAACTCCTACCCACCGTTTTGATTCCCTTTGTCAAAGAAATCGTTCCCATTGTGGATTTAGAGCAAAAACGGATTGAAATTATTCCCCCGCCTGGATTAATTGAGGAAACAGTTTAAGACCCCTCTGGATGGAACTTTGCTTCCTCATCTGATGCAATCACAATCACCTGTTGAATAAAGTGATAGCTAAAAAATAGCTCATTTCCTATCCTTATTTTCAGAATGTCTTTCTTGCAACTAACCTAATTTTGAGCAGAACGATACAATGCTGTGTGATAGACTCTAATCTTGCTGTCTGAGATCTTGCCATGACTGACCTAATTAACGATTCATTAGACAATCTACCCCGCGAGGTTAGGGTTAACCAACTTCGCAATTTGATTGAAACCCTGCATATTGCTGATGAAATTGCTACTAAAGGCTACTTAATCAGTAGTTCTGAACTGGCCGATCTCATGGATATTAACGCCAGCGCTGTGACCAGTCGAGGAGATAACTGGGCATGGCGCAACTGGGAAGTATCCAGAGTGCGGCGAGAAGGTAATCAAATTCTCTGGCAATTAGAACGAGTCGATTAACGGTTGGCTGGCCGTTGATGGTTTATTATCAAGCGCTGATTTAGCGATGTTCTGCCCTGTTATAGCACTACGCTATAATGGGGCAAAATATTATTTTGATGCCTGAACTTCCGTCTTTTGATGCGATCGCCGTTTTTGTCTAAAAGATTCTGTTAGCGATCGCCCTATTGGAAAATATTTCCCACTGTGCTGGCATAAAGTTCTAACCTAGGGGTGTGGATTTTGCAAATGTTCAAGAAGTTCTACAGAATTATCAAAGGTTTTGATCATATCTTCCACATTAATTATATCGTTCTCATCCGCAGATTCCCAGGCGCGATCATGACTTAACTCCGTAAGCTCTGCAAAAGACAAACTTCCATTATCTTGAAAGCCTGAAGAACCTGTTCAGATATTTCTTGCGAAGGCTGAAAGCTAGGAGACAAATCTCCACGCACTAATTTCAGTAAATCATAAATCTGACTGGGTACAGGGCCATGTTTCATGGCGTAATAGCTATCCCCAAAAATAAATCTTCCATATTTTTCTAAGTGTTCCTTATCTGCAAAATATAAAAATTTAGAAACACGATGAATTGTTGGTTGAACCTTATTCTCTAATAGCTCCAAGATGTAAAGAATAGACTCTATTCCTTTCTCAATATTAAAATCAAATTGGTATTCCATAACAGCTTTTTCTTAATTACACCAATAAACAGTGTATTTTTTCGGTATTTCTATTATAGCAATACCTAATAACAGTTTTAAAAGACGTAACAATTAATCATGAATTTTTAGGTTTTAATTCTTTCCATAGGTTCTCCCTCGCCATTGAATTTGAGTTTGAGTTGCAGATATCCATAATCGTAATACCGCCACCGCATCAGCGAGGGGAGATAACCAAAATACCCAAGGCTGTTTAGCTTGGCTGAAATCATAGGATAACGAAATGGCAGCCGTTAATATTAACCGCAGAAACAGTAAAAAACCATTTAATCCTAACAACGTTGAGCTTAAAATAGGGGGTAAAGATAGACTAGAGGAAAATAACAGATTAATCAGTAATAAAGGTAACGGTAAGGCTTGAACTGCTAATAAAATGAATAAATCTGACCACAATTGAGTCTTAGAACAAGCATCTTTAAGATCGAGCGATCGCCCCCAACCTTCCCAAGTATCTTTTAAGCCATCATACATTCTAACGGTTAATACATTTGCCCCATCTAAAAACCCAACTTTAAATCCTTGTTGAGCTATATTTCGAGCTAAGGTAACATCATCACAAAAGGAATTTTTAGCGCTGGAATATCCCCCAACTTTTTCTAATACCGAACGACGACATAAAAAACATTGACCATTTGCCATCACTCGTTCAGGTTTTTGGGGTGATAAATCCGGTGAACCAAAGCGATAAACTAAGGTCATTAATAGGGCAGGTTGTAACCACAATTCCCCTGGATATTTGAGAATAAATTTACAAGATAATGATAATAAATCATATTGATTTGCGATCGCAGTTTTCACCACACTTGCCACTAAACCCGGTTGCGGTAGAGTATCAGCATCAATACCTAAAATCCATTCACTTTTTTCAGAACTATTTAAAAAACCCGTATTTAACGCCCAAGGACGACCTACCCAGTCCGACGGTAATGGTTCATCTAAAACTAATCTAAATCTGGGATCAGATTCTGCAAATTGTTTGACAATATCCTGAGTACCATCTTGGGAATGGCTATCGACAATTAAGATTTCTCGAACTTCATAACTTTGTCGGGTTAAGCCTTCTAAACAAGGGGTAACTCGCGCTGCTTCATTCAAAGTCGGAACTACAATACTAACCGTTCCCAAGAGGTCTAAGGTGGGAGATTCAGGTTGTAAAGGAGGAACTCGAATTGCTCCTTTGAATAACCGAGATAAGATAATAATTGTGGCTGGAATTTGTAAGATTAATATTATTGAAAATAATAAAAACCAGAAATTAATATTTGAAAAATTAGCAATATTTAAGAAAATTGGATTCAACATTAAATTTAGTTTGACTTGGACTTCAATTATTTTCCCATAAATAAAGATGGGCAAAGCCCATCCTACTTAAATCTTAATTGTTACTTTGCAGCAACTTCTACGGGAGAGGGATTAATATTGTCACTGGGTAATAAACTTTCCATCGTCTCTAAAGAAGGTTTAGCATTCCACCAGAAAATCAAGGCAGGAATGACCCCAAATAAAATACTTAAGGCCGTTGGAAAGAGGAAACGAGCATCTAATTCAACAACGGTAATGGCTGCCCCAAAGAAGAAATTAGTCAGATAAACAATTAGGGGTACAGTTAATTGAGAACGAGATAAAGCAATGGGAGTTCGTCGCCATAAAAACGCCCCAACGCTCATGAATACCAAGCCTGTTCCCATCCAACCGACTAAATTTCGATAAGGCATTCCAAAAAATTCACCGACTTCTTGAAATTGCCAAAAGGGAAAAGGAGCTTGACTCATGGCGGGGTCTAATACTAAATCCCAAGCGGTGAGTAAAACCGCTCCTAATGCCAAAGCTGCTAATTGACGTCCCCAACGATCTCCCATTGTTAATTTTAAACCTGCACGGGCTAACAAATAGCAGGTTAAACCCATATAAAACCAAGATAACGGAATGGTGAAGGGAACTAACCCTGCAATTTTATAACCTAAACCACTCAAATATTGATAATGACCAAAGGGAAATCCGGTACTGGTTCCTAAAAGTTCACTAGATAAGGATAACAAGACCGATGGAATCATAAAAGCTAAGGTTGTTCCTAACCCTAACGTGCGATACCCATATAAGGCTAGTGTTGCCGCCCCAAACACAATATAGGTTATGCCTCCTGCTGTCATTCCCCAGGAGAACAATTTCATCCCCATCGGAGGTAAATTCGCGACGAGTTCAGGGTTGGGTAGAATAAACAATAACCCAGCTAGTCCAAACAGCGTTGATACAACGTGAGCCGTGAGGCAAAATCGTTCTGCAATTGACTTGTGCTTCATGGGACTCCTAGAGAAAGTATTAAGATACGTCAAGCGCTCTTCTGAATTTTACAAATCTTTAAATAAGAATATACCCTTTGGCGCTAGATCGGATGGAATCTGACCGTAAGATCCCGATAGCATAAGTCTTGCTAATAGTTTAGGGGAGTAAGCCGTTATTTTTGTAATTAAATTTAACAATTGTAGAAGATCCGGGCTGCGGTAGGATGAAAGTGCAAATCGGACATTTACAAGGGGAAGTGGTGTAATGGCAGCAGGTTTGAGCCTAGTAACAACAGCCGCATTTGTTTTACTGGGTTTAGGAACATTAGCCCTAGAAATTCAATATCGTCTGCGTCCAGGCAATAAACTAGAACTAACTCAAGGAGAGTGGAACCTGGATTTATCCGACTCCACCCATTATGTGTTGAGAGGGGAAATGGAATTCCGTAATCTCACCCCCAACCTAGAGATTATGTTGCCAGAAGTCACGGCTCAACTTCACCTGCTCTCTAAAGCGAGTTTAGACGGTATTAAGCACACCATTAAAGTGATTTCCGCCCATCTTGATGCCCCTAGCCGAGAGGATAATTATTGGTTTGGGTATATTGTTAAAGTCAAAAAAACCACCCGGATTAAAGTCTTAGTCGAAATTGAAGGACAAGACCTCAGTGCTTTACAATCAGCTTGGGTGAAAGTCGATTATATTACCTACGGGCCAGAAGGACGCATCCCCAAAGTTCGCCACGTTGTCCTTCCCCTCAAATATCCAGACCCGACCCTAGCCCCCAATAAACGAATTATTGAAGGGATAGCCGAAGTTTACCCCATCCGTACCCATTTATTAACTCATATTGATCATCCCGTTGAGGTGATTAAAAAATATGTACTTCCCTATGCTCAACCGGGGGATATTGTTACCTTGGGAGAAACCCCTGTTGCGTTAATGCAAGGGCGATTTTTCCACCCCACCCAAATTAAACCGGGATGGGTTGCTAAACGGGTTTGTTATTTCTTCATGCCCACCTCTAGTTTAGCCACCGCCTGCGGAATGCAAACTTTAGTAGATGTTGTCGGGCCAGCACGAGTTTTATTTGCTATTGTGGTAGGAACCTTAGCCAAACTTTTAGGAAAACCCGGAGTATTTTATCAATTAGCCGGAGAACAAGCTCGACTGATTGACGATGTGACCGGAACTTTACCCCCCTATGATCAATTTATTGTCCTAGGGCCAGATGATCCCCAAAATGTAGTCAATACCCTACAACAAGAAACAGGGTTAGGGGCAGCAATAGTAGACGTGAACGATTTAAAAGCCGTTAAAATATTAGCAGCAACCCCCGGTCTTTCCACTGCTTTGATCAAACAAGCCTTAAGGAGTAATCCCGCCGGAAATGCCGATGAGCAAACCCCCCTGGTGCTAATTCGTCCTTTATAAAATCAGTTATCAGTTATCAGTTATCAGTTGTCAGTTATTGATAACTGATAACTGATCCTTTACCCGACTTGATCCCATGAATTTATTTCTATCCCAAAATCAAAATCAATTTAATATTCGCCAATTTCAATACCGCGATTTAGAAGCCATTGAACAGCTATATCGCCAAGCCGATGATCAAGCTAATTCTGACACAGGCTTGAGCCACGAGTTAGAACAATTGCGACGTTGGTATGGGTTGCTCAAATTTTTAAGCTGGTTTCCCAACCCCTGCCAAAACCTGTTTAACGCCTATATTGCGGAACAGTTTGGTCAACTATTAGGGATGATTAAAGTATCTCCCTTTAACACCAGTCGTAGTACCTGGCGGATTGAACGTATCTTTGTAGATCGGTTAAACGATCAAAGTAGTATTGGATCACAACTATTACGCTATTGCTTTGAAACGTTGTGGGAAGCGCGAACTTGGCTATTAGAAGTCAATGTTAATGATAGCGGTTTGATGGCGCTGTATCGACAAAATGGATTTCAACCCTTAGCTCACATGACCTATTGGGTTGTGGAACCGGAACTCCTGCAAACCTTAGCCACCACTCAACCTGATTTACCCAACCTTCTCCCGGTCAGCAATGCAGATGCTCAACTGCTGTATCAACTTGATACCGTTTCTATGCCTCCCCTGCTGCGACAGGTCTTTGATCGGCACATTTTAGATTTTAAAACCAGCTTTATTCAAGCCGTTGTGGATGCTATCAAACAATGGTTGAGCCATAGCGAACAAGTCAGTGGCTATGTATTTGAACCCCAACGTAAAGCAGCCATTGGTTATTTCCAAGTGCAGTTATCCCGTGATGGCTGTCAGCCGCACGTTGCGGAGTTAACGGTTCATCCTGCCTATACCTGGCTTTACCCCGAACTGTTATCCCAGATGGCTCATTTAGCCCAGGAATTTGGCCCCCAGTCCCTGAGACTGGCATCCGCCGACTATCAACCCGAACGAGAAGCTTATTTAGAAAAAATTGGAGCACAACGGGTAGAACATACTTTGTTAATGTCTCGCTCTGTTTGGCATAAATTACGGGAATCAAAATCTTCCTTAGAGGGATTGCAATTATCCGATGTGTTACCCAGTTGGCAACCCGCCCATAAACCTGTACCCACCCGAATGTCCTGGTTAGGGCCAACAATTCAACATCCGTCCGCTACTCAAAAATCTTCTGCTGGGGATGGACTCTCAGAAGGGACAGAATTAGACCCCAAAAATCTAACTCAGAAGCCCTCAGATGTACCGTCTGATCCCCGTGAATAATAATGGAACAACAGACAAAATCCGCTTTTATTTCTGCTTTGGGATTAGATATTGGCCGCAAACGGGTTGGTGTCGCAGGCTGTGACGGGACAGGCTTAATTGCTACTGGACTCACCACCATCCTGCGGCGTTCTTTTTCTCAAGATATTGAGCAATTTCAAGAACTTGTTCAGCAACGACAGGTACAAGTCTTAGTAGTGGGGTTGCCTTACCATCTGAATGGTTCCTTGGGATCTCAAGCCAAACAGGTGCAAAACTATGCTCAACGGTTAGCTTCTGCCTTGAAGTTACCCCTAGAGTACATCGATGAACGGCTAACGTCCTACCAAGCCGAACAACTGATGATTTCAGAAAATATTTCCCCCTCTCGCAACAAAAGTCTGATTGATCGCAAAGCCGCCTCTTTGATTTTGCAACAATGGTTAGACCAGANTGGGGAAGTGGATTTGCTCAGTGGAGTGAAGATTTGATGATTGATGAAGGATCTCCTCATCATCATATTGCTCAAGAACTAGGGGGGATAAGGGGAGAGAAGGGGAGTAGGGGGTTGGCGGTGGTGCTGCGTTAATAGTCAACCAATTTGATGATATCCTGGTGTTGAAAAGGGTTGAGCGTATCCCTTGGGAACTCCTCCCCATTGCCGTTTAGTGCGGCTAAAAATAGTACCGTATAAATGATGCTCCCATCTAAATTTCCCAACGATAATGGACGTTCTGAGGAAGCCTATGTCACCCTGACCGATGAGCAGGGGCGATCGCTGGTTTGCACCTTGCAATCCTCAATTCAGTTAGAAGGTCAAGAGTATGGATTGCTTCTTCCTGTGGACACGCCCATCGAAATCTTAACTTGGAATGACGAAGAAGATGATGATGAATCTGCTGTTCCTGTAGAATCAGAAGCAGAAATTAACAAAATTTTTAAAACGGCTAAAGCTGTTTTAGCAGAACACAATTTAGATCTCAAACGCACAGGAATTACCCTAACTGTAGAAGGAGAATTACCAGATTTTCCTGAAGAAGGAGAATCTAATGCTGATCTCGATTCTTCTCAACCTGACCAAGAAGAATTTGAGGAACTCCTGTGGTTAGCTAGTTTCTATCACGAAGAGCAAGAATACGGAATTTATACCCCAGCCGATCCGTTCTTTATTCTAGCTAAAACCAATGAACAGGGAGAATATAAACAACTTTCCCCGGAAGAATTTCAAAAGTTAGAACCTTTGTTACCCCTGATTGAAGATCAACTTTTTGATGCTTTGGAGTAACTGATTCAGGTCTAGGTATACCCCTTAATAATAAATATCTCCTCAGAGGGAGATGGGCAGGGTTTCAGTAGAAGGTAAAATCGAGTTTTGATTTGGGAGTGGCAATTTGGAAATTGCAAAAACAAAACAAAAGAAACCTCAAAATAGACAAACTTTGAAACGGTTTTCTAAAGGTTTTTTTTATCTTCTTATTCTACCGATAATCTGGGGATTCTTCGGATGGCAAGGTTGGAGGTGGTGGAGTTGGGCAAGTGCGGCTCCTCAAAGTGAAGAACAGGTGAGATCCTCCAGTGGGGGTGGAAACAGTGTGAAAATCCTGATTCCCCCTGGAACATCAAGCCAGCAAATTGGGGAAGATTTGAAAGCAGCCGGATTAATTCGTTCCGATTTGGCTTGGAGACTGTGGGCACGGTGGTTAATCTTCAAAGATCCTCAAGGAGATTTTAAAGCCGGAAGCTATTCTCTGGCTCCAACTCAATCCTTGAGTGAAGTCGCTTCTAAAATCTGGAATGGGGAAGTGATGACGCTTAGTTTCACGATTCCAGAAGGCTGGTCAATTCAGCAAATGGCGGAATATTTTGAACAACAGGGATTTTTCTCGGCGCAGGAATTTATCGCAGCGAGTCGTCAAATTCCCTATCAAGATTATCCTTGGCTCCCTCAAAATTTACCTTTATTAGAAGGCTTTTTGTTTCCCGATACTTATCAAGTGGAATCGGCTGAAGTGACACCCCAAGTCATCATTCGTCAGATGTTAGATCGGTTTCAAGAATCGGCTTTACCGATCTATCAACAAGCGAAATCCCAACTGAATTTGGATTTGAATGAATGGGTGACACTCGCGAGTATTGTGGAGAAAGAAGCCGTTGTCGCTGAAGAACGAAATCGCATTTCCGGGGTGTTTCACAACCGTTTGCAAAAGGGAATTCAACTCGCTTCTGATCCGACGGTAGAATATGCTTTGGGAATTCGTCAAACCGTTGATCAACCCCTAACCTTTAAACAGGTGGAAACGCCGTCTCCCTACAATACTTATATTAATGTGGGTTTACCGCCAACGGCGATCGCAAGTCCGGGTTTAGCGAGTTTAAAAGCAACACTTAACCCTGAAAAAACCGATTATCTCTACTTTATGGCACGTTACGACGGAACCCATATTTTCAGTCGAACAGAAGCGGAACATCAAGCAGCAATTGCTGAAGTTGAACGCAATCTTTCTTCTCAATAAGAGAGTTGAATTTAGCAAAATCCTCTCTTTTTAGAAAAAAAGACTTACTGTTTTTTAATCAATCTCCTGACTCTAAAAGAACGTGCGCTCTGGTTATTATTTTTTTACTCCCAAACTTAAGTTTTTAGCCAAAATAAAAAGCCTCTATTGGGCTATGTTGTTTGGGTTATCTACGGTTTCACCAGTGGTGCAGAATTCTTTAATTCCGTTATCCTCTGGTCAAATTCCAGTTCTTCACTCTCAGCAGACTCCTACTCCCCCATCTGCTTTAATTCCTTGGGGTTGGGATGCCGGTTTAAAAATTCGCCGAGTGGCGGGATATTATCCCCATAGTCCTGTTTACTTTGAGCGTTGTCCTGATGGTATTGGTGGCAAATGTTACGATGCTATTGCTAATCGTGCTGGATTTTATACCTTAGCCTATGGCTCATTTAGTCACCAGGAAAAAGTAGGGCCAACGGGAAAGTTAAGTTGTATTCCCAATGAAGCTGAAAATCCCAACGCCCCGACCAATCGAATTTTAATGGAAGCTAACCCGTCTGAACCTGTTGGCACTCCTCCGGTTCAAGGTCGCTGTCCTTACTTTTTTTACTGGAGAAATCACGGTGTCGGGGGTAGTCCCTCCGCTTATCTAATCAATGACAGTTTAAGTTTGTCTCAAATTCCTGCTGGTTATGGGAGTTTTTATATTGGACTGCAAGAAAACCTGAAAACCTATCGGGGGACTTATGGGGGATTAGATCACCGAAATCGAGCTACAACTCCCTTGTATGAGTGGGTAGATGGTGTACGTTTAAAGCTACGGGCTAAGGTGTGCTTTGGCGATAAATCGTCGGACTTATACCGCAAAATCCGTGTACATACGGATATGACCTTTTATAATTTACAACATCATCAAGGATTTGGCGTATCGGTTAATTTAATGGATTATGGGGTTCATGAGGGTAAACCTTCAACATTACCCGAATTACTTCGTGAGCCAAAAGTGCTGGAATATTCTTTAGCTCAACTTCATGTGAGTGGGGAATTATGGAATGTGACACCGAAGGATTTAAAGTTTACGGTGGATCGATCTTCAGATTGTAATTTACCTTTAGAAAATCTACCGTTTCAGGATGTTTATGTTCCGTTCAAAACCATTTTTGAACGGTTAATTGCGGAAGGCAAAATTGATCCCCGTTTAACAAAAGGCGCAATTCTTTCCAGTACGATTGTAGTCGGCTTAGAACAGTGGGGACGAAATCGCGCGGAGGTGGAAATTTCTGATCGCAGCTTGATGATTGCTCTGCCCCCTACAGCCTCTAACGAAAACTCTTTTAGGGAGGATGCAGCCAAGTCACCTCGTTTTCGGTTAAAATCAAGGGGCTAAAATTTTATAATTATTATGTCTTGGGGGAAACTCTTACAACCTGATTTAGTTTTGGGAGATTGCGTTGTCCATTTGACGGCGGATCTATTAGAACAGCACCAAATTAAAGGAATGGTGCTAGATGTGGATGAAACCTTAGTTCCGATTACGGAAAAGTCCGTGTCTGAACATCTTAAAGGTTGGATCGATACCCTCAAACCTCATACTTGTCTATGGTTGGTGAGTAACAATATTAGCCAAGCTCGGATTGGTAGTATTGCTGAAACGTTAAATTTGCCCTACATTAGTGGCGCTGGTAAACCTTCTCGTCGGAAACTCAAGCGAGCCGTTGAAGCGATGGATTTACCCGTAGAACAGGTGGCAATGGTGGGCGATCGCTTATTTACAGATGTTTTGGCGGGAAACCGTTTAGGAATGTTTACAATCCTGGTAGAGCCGATGGTTGATCCCACCATGATGCCTCCAGCTAATTCTGTTCGTAATATTGAAGTGTGGCTCTCCAAAATGCTAGGGGCAACCCTGCACTGATTCAAACGGCAATCGGTTTTTTCTGTAACCAAAATAACTTAAAATCTAAAGAAAAGATTATGAAATTTCAACGGGTTAAAGTTTTATGGGATCATGATAATGACTTAATAACAAATCGGGTCAGCTTATATAAAGACCCTAATTTGATAAAATCTTAAATTCCTGTGTAAAACGCCAGCCTTCCCTGCTTTGGGGGGGTTGGCGTTTTACGGTGAGTCATTAACCGTCAACTGTCAACCGTCAACACCCTTTATGTCTCAAACCCTTGTTATCAAAATTGGTACATCGAGTTTAACCCAGGCTACAACTGGACATTTAGCGTTATCGACGTTGGCAACCTTAGTCGAAACCTTGACTCGGTTACGATATCAGGGGTATCGAGTGGTTTTGGTTTCTTCCGGTGCGGTCGGAGTGGGACGCGATCGCTTAGGATTAACCGAACGTCCCCGCACTATTGCTTTAAAACAAGCGGTAGCCGCCGTGGGTCAAGGTCGGTTGATGCGCGTTTATGATGATTTATTTAGTTCCCTCCAACAACCCATTGCTCAAGTCCTGCTGACACGGGGAGATTTAGTTCAACGTAACGGTTATGTGAATGTTTATAATACGTTTCAACAATTGTTAAAATTAGGCGTTATTCCCATTGTTAATGAAAATGATACCGTTGCCGTTGATGAACTAAAATTTGGGGATAATGATACTCTTTCGGCATTAGTTGCGAGTTTAGTAGAGGCGGATTGGTTATTTTTATTAACAGATGTTGATCAATTATATTCAGCCGACCCGCGTGAAAATCCCAATGCTCAACCCATTAGTTTAATCACCAGTATGAAACAATTGGAAGAATTTCAAGTGCAAACGGGAGATTCTCGCAGTGGGTGGGGAACGGGAGGGATGATTACGAAAATTGAAGCAGCCAGAATTGCTACGGGATCAGGGGTGAGAACGGTGATTACAGAGGGAAAATACCCCCAAAATTTAGAAAAAATCCTGCAAGGGGAAGCCATTGGGACTCAATTTGAACCCCAAATTCGACCTGTTAATGCTCGAAAACATTGGATTGCTAATGTATTAATTCCACTGGGTAAACTGTATTTAGATGCAGGGGCTGTTAAAGCAATTTCTCAACGGGGGAAATCTCTATTAGCGGCAGGAATCACGAAAATTGATGGAGAATTTACGGTTCAGGATTCGGTACAAATTTGTGATTTAGAAGGACAGGAAATTGCTAGGGGTTTAGTTAATTATAATCGTGGAGAATTACAAAAAATCAAGGGTTTGCATTCGGATAAAATTCCTGAAATTTTAGGGTATGAAGGTGCAGAAACAGTGGTTCATCGAGATAACTTAGTGATCAGGGAACAGGGAATAGGGAACTGGGAGTAGAAATATGTCAAAGTATGAGCAAATCTATGCCATTGTCTCTCAAATTCCTTGGGGAAAAGTTGCGACCTATGGACAGATTGCAGAACTCGCTAATTTAGGTCAGCAGGCGCGTTTAGTCGGTTATGCTTTATATAAAATTCCTTTAGAAACTTCCGATATTCCTTGGCATCGAGTTATTAATGCAAAAGGAGAAATTTCCCATTCCTTGTGGCGTAAAGGTACAGATTTTCTTCAGCGATCGCTTTTAGAAGCAGAAGGAATTCAATTTAACGCTCAAAATAAAATTAATCTTTCTGAGTATCTTTGGATACCTCAAATCCAGGACATCTAAACTCGAAGATTGTCCGAAAACTGGGAATGAATAGAGGGGTCAGACCCCCTACAGACTAGGGCGTGCTCAGTTGTAACCAAAATTGTAGCCTAACTTCAATCTAAAGTAGGACATCAAAACTTTGCTGATGAAAGAAAACCGAATCTATCCGTTTAGACTGTTGTGTATCCTAATTTTTGATGCTGTTTCTCCAACGGCAACAACGGGATGGTTGAAAATTACCCCTTAGCTGTTCTTCTGGCTGAATTTTTGATACAGTTCTAGGGTAAAACGCTAAACTTAGGCAAAAAACTCAACTATAATTCCTGATTGGCAAATTTTCCCGACTACAAGCATTGATGAGGACGTAAACATGGCTGAAATCACGAAAGAAGAAATGCGAGAGCGTTTAGGCAATATCGACCAAATCCGTGATATTATCTTTGGATCTCAACTCCGAGACTATAACGGTCGGTTTGAAAAAATGGAGTCAGATCTCGCAACTCTACAACAAGATATCCAAGATCGTGTTGAACAACTGAAAACGGTTTTAACGTCAGAAATCAAGTCCTCTGTAGAAAATTTAGATAAAAAAATCAAAATTCTGACCTTAAATTCCCAGGAAGAATTAACAGATCTGCGACAACAAACCGATCGACTCAACCGCAAATTTTCCAGCAGTATTGAAGCGTTAGATGAAGCTTTAGATCAACAAACTAATTCTCTACGCGAAGAATTAGGACAAACTCGTGATCAATTACAAGAGGAGGTTCGCAATCTTAAAAACCAAGTATTAGAAGAACTGGAGCGACGCTTTTCTCTATTAACAGAAGTCAAAGTCTCCCGCGATGATATGGCTGAAGTGCTATTTGAAGTTGGGATGAGATTAAAAGGAACTGAATTTGTCCCGGCGATCAAACAAGCCGCCGATGATCAAGCCAATGGAAGTTTTGCACTTCCTGAACATCACCACTTTTAAATTCTAAATTCGGTCAAAACTATGACCTCTTCTCAGGATAATTTAAGCTCTATTGATCAACAACAGGGGATAACCTCTCAACAGAATTCATCCGATGCTGTTGAGGGTGATCCTCTAGCATCGTTGATCAATTTATTACTAGATTTAAACCTGAGTCATGAGTCTAAATCTCCTCCTTCTCCCTCAATATTACCCCTAGACCCAGAACCATTCCCCACCCCCTTAACGGTTGATTCTGTAGTCTCTGAGCCTGAGTTTCTTAACTCAAATCCATCGATTCGTCCTGTGCCTTTTCAACCTTCAACGCCAGAAGATGATGGGGTTTTGCGACTCCTTCCCTTATTGGAAAAACCTCCTTCTGCGGCAATGGACATTGACTATTCCGTAAGCAAAATAGAAGAGAATTTCCCTTCAATTCCTTCCTCAACACCCTCTCAAAATTTAGAAGCTTCTGTTGAGCTAAAATCAACCGAGGAAATTCCTGAAATTGTTTCATCTAATCGGGAGAAAATTGAAGAAGATGATCCTTCTGATCTTCTTGATTTAAAAGCTCTTGAACCTTTATTAAAAGCCTTTAATTTAGATCAACCTTCGCTTCAACAGAATTCCCAAAATACGGAATTAAAAGTATCCAAACCCTCAGAGATCAAAAAAGCTTCTAATCCTGATGATCCCTTAGAGCAATTACAAGAGTTAATGTTTGGCTCTAACTTAACGGATGATTTAGAAGAATTGAAAAATCAACTGTTAGGATCGGAATTACCGGAAGTGCGAGAACTGGTAGACCGGATTACACAGCAACTCAATCGCATTGAAATCCAAATTTATGAACCGCAAAAATTAATTGAACTGTTGCTTCCCAGTATTGGTCAACTTTTAAATTTAAAAGTTAATGAATCCAAAGAGGAGCTTATTCAAGCTTTTATTCCAATTATTGATGAAGTGATTCGAGGAAAAGGTCAAACGGATCGAATGGCGATGAGTGCTGCTATTGCGGATTTAATTCCTGAAGCGATTAAAAAACAAATTCAGGATTCTCCTAAAGAAATTGCTCAAGCGATTGGGCCAGAAATTGGGGCGGCTATTCGTGAACAAATTAGAATTGATCGCAATGAAATTGCTGAAGCTTTAGCACCGATGATGGGTCGGACAATTAAAGAACAAATTAGTTTAGAACGAGATTCAATGGTGGATGCGTTGTATCCGGTGATTGGGAGTACGATTAGCCGCTATTTAGGGGAAGCCATTAAAGATATTAATGACAAAGTAAATAGTGCTTTGAGTATGCAAGGAATCAAACGGAAAATTCAATCGAAAGTTCAAGGGGTATCGGAAGCGGAACTGATTTTAATGGAAGTGAGTAATTTTATCGTGCAAGCGGTATTTTTAATTCATAAAGGTTCCGGTTTAGTCATTGCTCAAATGCAACAACCCGATCAACAACTTGAAGCCGAAATGATCGGTGGAATGTTAACGGCAATTCGCAGTTTTGTGAATGATTGTATTGTAAAAACGGGTGAAGTCTCAGAACTGAATGAAATTGAGTATGGGGATTCTAAAATTATTATCGAAGTCGCTGGATATTGTTATTTAGCAATTGTAGTAAAAGGAGAACCCCCCAAAGAATTTATTAAAAAAATCCGCCAAACGATGACGACTTTAATTGTCAAATATAGTCAGCCGATTGAAGAGTTTGAAGGCGATCCCGATTCAGTTCCTGATGGAATTCCGTGCCAGCTTGAAGCTTTAATGCGGTTTGGAACTGATATAAAAGTTTATCAAAAGCCAACCACTCTTTTAATTGGTGGCGCAGTGGTACTAAGTTTGATTTTAATTTCTTTGGGAATTTATCAATACCGCCAGATGAATTTGCGCCAATTAGAAGCTACATTAACGACAAAATTAGGATCAGAACCTGAGTTAGCGATTTATCCTTTATCCGTTCAAGTGCAGGGAAAAATACTAGAATTAGAAGGGAAAGTTCCGACGGCTAGATTGAAAGATAAAGCGAAAGCGATCGTTCAACAAACGGCTCCTAATTTTCAAATTGAGAATCGAATTATTGCAGTTAAACTTCCTCCCGATCCGGTTAAAGTTGCCAGCGAAGTTAAGCAAATGGTAATATTGCTGAATCAAATCAGTGGGATTTCTATTTCGGCTGATTATCAAAGCTCTCAAGTTACCTTGAAAGGAAAAGTAATTAAAGCTGAAGATATCCAGAAAATCACCCAAGCCTTTGAGAAAATTGAGGGGGTAGATTCTGTCGTTGCCAATCTGGTTGTACAACCCCTTCCGATTCCGACTCGGATTTATTTTAAGGTGAATTCGGCTGAATTAATCTTGAAAGATTTACGCGGTAAACTTGTCCCTCTGGCTCAATATTTAAAGCGATACCCTGATCTCAAATTACAAATTATTGGTTATAGTCATCAACAGGAAAACGCTGGTAAAAATGATCAGTTGGCCGTAAAACGTGCTCAAACCGTTCAAAATATTTTGGAGGATTTAGGGATTGATCGACGAAGGCTGGAAGCGGTCGGAAAAATAGAATATCCTGGGGGAGTAGATGAGAATCAGGAACCTTGGTTGAGTCAAACCGTTTTGTTTGAGATAATACCCTTACAATCAAAAGATAATAAACCCCTGAAACCATGATTTCTAAAAAAATTTGCTTAGTCGGTGATTTTGGAGTCGGAAAAACCAGTTTGATTCGCAGATTTGTGGATCGCCAATTTAGTGATCAATATTTGTCTACGGTGGGAGTTAAAATTTCTCGCAAAGCTGTTGAGATCGTAGCCCTGAATCCTGAAAAAACGGGAACTGTACAATTGTTAATTTGGGATATTGAAGGGCATACTAAATTTAAAGCGATCGCCCCCAGTTATTTACAAGGAGCAAGCGGTACAGTCATTGTTGCAGATGTGACCCGTCAGGAAACGGTAGAACGGCTCTCGGAACATATTGACTTATTTTTATCAGTCAATCCGAAAGGATTTATGGTCATTGCGTTTAATAAAATTGATTTGGTTGACTCAACTGAACTGGAACGAATTGTTAAACTCGCTCCTGATTTTAAGCAATGTGGACAAATTTTAGCCAGCTATCAAACCTCCGCCAAAACCGGGGATCATGTTGATACAATTTTTTACCAACTTTCTCAGAAATTTCTAGCGTCATAAACCATAAAATTTAGTTTTACATTTGTTCTGGGATAAGTTATGAACACACTGTTAAAAAAAATCTTAGCGCCTAAAAACATTGAATATTTGACCATGAATTCAGAGCTTAGGATTGTCGAATTATCTTGGGGTGTCGCCAGATTTGCAGATTGTCCAGAGCAAGTGCGATCTGGAGAAGATGTCTGTGATGCTTTTCCTGAGTTAATTGGATTAGAAGAAACCTTTAAGAAAATTATTAATCATCAAATTAATCAATTTGAAATTAAAGGAATCTGTCGCGGTTTGAGAGAGGAAGAAATTATCTATTTTGATATTTATGTTTTAAATAATCCTGAAATTTCTCTCAATCGTGAAGAATTATTAATTATCTTTGAAGATACAACAGATGGGTTTTTAAAACAACAAAAAATTACTCAAGTTGCGAAAGAATATGGATTGGCTTTAAGTGCTTTAGATAAGACTAAAACCTATCTAAATCAAATCATTAATTCTATGACTGATTTGTTGATTGTAACAGATAATCAGGGAATTATTAAAATTATTAATAGAGCAACCATTGTTTTATTTAACTATTCCCAAGAAGAATTAATTCAACACTCTATTTTTAAATTATTTGAAGATGAAAAAATTACCCATAATTTTAAAGAATCAGAATTCTTAGCTTCTTTTCATTTATTAAATCCGATAAAAATTCTCTGTAAAGCTAAAACTGGAACGTCTTTTCCGATCTCATTTTCTTGTTCCTCCCTCAATTTTGATATTTCTGAAAATCAAGAATTTGTTTGGATCGGTCGAGATATGACGGAACAGAAACGGGTGGAACTTCAGTTACGTCAACAAGGAGAACGTGATCGGCTTTTAAAAACGATTACCCAACGCATTCATCAATCTTTAAGCTTACAAGAAACTTTACAAACCATCGTCGGAGAAATTCTTCATTTTTTACAGGTTGATCGAGTTTTAATTTATCGATTTTTCACCCCAACAGAAGGACGAATAATCGCTGAAACCGTCATCAATTCTTCTATCCCACATCTGAATCCATCTATTTTAACCCCAGATTTTAATTTTCTTTTATTATCTTATTTTAACTCTGGAAAAATCGATGCAATTGATGATGTTTACTTAGTTCCTATTAATTTCCCCTATCTCTATTCTTTACTTCAATTAAAAGTTAAAGCGAGTTTAGTTGTACCGATTCTAATTTATGACTCGTCTCAAGAGTCTAATTCCACCAATCAACTTTGGGGGTTATTAATGGCGCATCAATGCTATCAACCTCGCCATTGGGAAGTCTGGGAAATTAACTTATTAGAGGAATTAGCAACCCAAATTGCTATTGCGTTGCAACAAGCTGAACTTTATGAACAATTACAAATTGCTTATCAAGGATTACAACAGTTAGTGATTCAGGATGGATTAACAGGTCTAGCCAATCGTCGTCATTTTGATCGGATACTTTATCAAGAATGGAATCGATTGAGACGAGAAGGAGCACCTTTATCGTTGCTTTTACTCGATATTGATTATTTTAAACAATACAATGATAGCTATGGACATTTAGCGGGGGATTTTTGTTTACAGGAAGTCGCTCAGATTTTACAGAATATTGTTCAACGAAGTAGCGATTTAGTGGCTCGTTATGGAGGGGAGGAATTTGCTGTAATTTTACCCAATACCCAGACTTCAGAAGCCATTCAGGTTGCAGAAAAAATTCGAGAACAGGTGGAAGCCTTGCAAATTCCCCATCAGGAATCCCAGGTCAGTAATTATGTCACAATGAGTATTGGAGTAGCGACGTTAATTCCTATCGAACATTTAACCCCTCAAATTGTCATTCACACGGCTGATCAAGCTTTATATCAAGCTAAACAAAATGGCCGAAATTGCATTTTTATAGCCTCTCCTTAATTGTACCTTTCATTCGATTGCATCTACCCAAAAATAGCGTTTTCTAACGCTATGATTTGAGAAAAAGAATAACTTTATTGAAGTCATTCAGGGATTATGGATAATTTATTTAAACAGTTTTTAACTCTTCGTCAAATGGATTACTTGATTGTCAATCCAGACTTGAGCATTAAAGAGTTTTCTCCAGGAGTTGTTCGGCTTGCGGAAGATGCTGCATCGATTGTAATCGGAGAAAACGTTCAATCTTATTTTCCTGAACTGTTTGGAACCGAGGAGATCATTGATGCCATTATCCAGGGGGATCAAGATTATTTTGAATTGAATTCCATGAGCCGACAAATCCCGGACAGTGAATTAATTTATTTTAATATGTACTTTTTAGGCGTTTCAATCCAAGGTAAACATATCCCTGAATTAATGATCCTTTTTGAGAATGTTACACAACAAATGCAGTTAGAACAAGCATTAGTTCAAGAAACCAATGAATCTCGGTTGTTGTTAAATGCTTATTCTCATTCTCAACAATATATTGACCGAATTATTACCTCAATGGAGGATATTTTAATTGTTACCAATCAACAGGGTATGATTAAAAAAGTCAATCTGGCTACTTTATCATTGTTAGGATATAATCAATCGGATTTAATTAATAATCCTATCTTTGATTTTCTGGAAGATGACACGGCTTTAAAAGAGTATTTGACCGAATCTTTCCTTAAAAAAGAAGACTTTCTATTTAAGAATTTGGAATTAAGTTGTAAAAAGAAACATGGGGGTCTAATCATCTTAGAATTTTCAATTTCAACTCTAACAACTGATACGGATGATAGCCTTGATTTTATTTATGTAGGGCGGGATGTCACGGCTCGAAAACGTGCTCAACAAAGAATTTTTACTCAATACCAAATTTCTCGAATTCTATCAGAAGCCGCCAATATTCATGAAGCTTTTCTGCAAATTTTATGCTCAATTTGTGAAAGTTGGGGATGGGTTTTAGGCGAAGTTTGGATGTTAGAACCTTTTTCAGCAGATCTGTTAATGTTAGAGAATGAACTGGCTCAAGAGTCTGCTTTTAAAGTAAAGTCAATTAACCCGAAACTTCAGTGTCTTGAAGTCTGGGCAAAACCCATGATTGAATTATCAAAAATTGAAAAGCTGTATGAAAATATAACCTTAGATCTGAATATGGGTTTACCGGGTCAAATTTGGGGAAGTGGATTTGCTCAGTGGAGTGAAGATTTGATGATTGATGAAGGATCTCCTCATCATCATATTGCTCAAGAACTAGGGCTACAGACGGCTTTTGGATTCCCTATTCAAGATGGAAAAGATGTCTTAGGAGTGATGGCTTTTTTCAGTCAAGAAACAACTTCGCCTGATCCAGAATTAATGCAAACTATGACCGCCATTGGTAGTCAGTTAGGTCAGTTTATTAAACGAAAATTGGCAGAAGTTGCACTGCGTTATCAACAGAAACAAACAGAACGCTTACTCTTAAATATTTTACCCGAACCGATTGCAAATCGTCTGAAACAAGAAACAAAAACGATTGCTGAACATTTTGGACAAGTAACTGTTTTATTTGCCGATATTGTTGGATTTACCCAAATTTCATCTTCCTTAAGTCCGATTTCTTTAGTCAATTTACTGAATGAATTATTCTCCAGTTTTGATCGATTAACAGAAAAATATGGATTAGAAAAAATTAAAACCATTGGAGATGCTTATATGGTGGTGGGGGGATTGCCTGATCCTCGGTCTGATCATGCAATTGCGATCGCAGATATGGCATTAGATATGCAAACTGCAATTCTGGAATTTAATCAAACCCATCATAAAGCCTTTAGTGTGCGAATTGGAATTCATAGTGGCCCTGTTGTTGCGGGTGTGATTGGGATTAAAAAATTCTTGTATGATTTATGGGGAGATACGGTTAATATTGCGTCTCGGATGGAATCTCATGGGTTAGCAGGACATATTCAAATAAGTGAAGATACTTATCATCTTTTACCGAAAAAATATGTTGTCGTTAAACGAGGTTTAATTTCAATTAAAGGGAAAGGTAGTATGAATACTTATTTTTTATTAGGTCGAAAAGGAGAAAATTATCTAGCCGTTATTGACAAAATGGTTACGCTGAATGAGCAACAAATAACCGCAGAAACTCAACATTTAGTTGAAATAATCCATAATAAACTCAATGACACTTCTCCAGTTCAAGCCCATAAAATCGATGGTAGCTTACCCGATTTAGGATAAAATAGGAAAACAGCTTAAAATTGATAATTGTTTGCACCTTTTAAATTTTAAATGACGTTATCAGAATCTTGGAAAAATCAGTGGCGTTTTCAACTGGAAAACGACTACCCTCACTTAAACCCAAACACGCGAGAAAGCCTGATTCGTTGGTTACTGGGAGAAAATTCTGAATCCTTAGAGACTCTCCCTCCTGACCAACAAGACCGGATCAAACAAGGGTTAAACTTTCGTTATCGCATTCTACAACAGCGCTATTTAGAGATGTCTCCCGAAAAAGCTTATCGCAATTTAATGCAGCGCTTAGGGAGTTTAGTGATTTTGCGACAAAAAGTTCGCCTGTGGGTTGCTACCAGTCGAGATCGTCAACGTCAAGTGGTGGATGTTTTACAAGAAGTGGTACAGGAAATGTTGAATAGCGATCGCTATTTGCAACAACAAATGCAATGGATTTCTCAATGTACCTCTAATCAACAATTAAGAAATGCTTTACTATTAACAACTGTAGAAGAATATTGTCTGCGTCCTATTCGGAATCAACCGTTATTAGTTTATCGATTTGTTAACTATTTACGTCGCACTCAACGGGGTGGATTAACCCAAGTTCCTACGGGAGAATGGATTAAACAGTTATCTGATGAAATCCTATCCGATGAGACAGATGAAACTATTAGTTTATTCGATCATCAAGCGGTTTCTCACTATGAAGATGAACAATATTTCCAAACCCAACAAAACCAACGGTTAGCTGTTCAAGCAGAATTTGAAGCGTATTTAATTAAAAATGTTGACCCCATTGCGGCAGAATGGTTGCGGTTATATTTACAAGGATTATCCCAAGACGCGATCGCTCAAAAACTAAATTTACCCATTAAACAAATCTATCGACTGCGAGAAAAAGTCAGTTATCATGCCATTAAAAATTTTACTTTAAAACAAAACCCAGAATTAGTCACCAGTTGGTTAGGAACCTCTTTATCAGAACATCGTTTAGGGTTAACATCCCAGCAATGGCAAGAATTTTGGCAAGGTTTAACCCCGACCCAACAGCAAATTATTGAACGTTTAAAAGCGGGGGAAACCTTAGAAACAATTGCTCAAGCCTTAACCCTCAAAATTACCCAAATTCAGCAGGAATGGACGACCCTGTATTTAATGGCTCAAAATCTGCGAAATCAATCAAGTTGATTCCCTTCTATAGTTTTGTTGAAGTCCAACTAACACAAATTGCGTTAATATAAGATTGATGAATGCAGCAACATCCTAAACTTATCCCCGTCAAGATCCAGTTATAGCAGTCGTAGCTAATAGTTAGGACAAGGACTGATGCAGCAAACCTAGGCTTGTGTCTATCTTTTTCTTTCTGTTCCCTGTTCCCTGTTCCCTGTTCCCTGTTATATAACCCATGATTCCCCAAAAACTGACCCTAAAAAATTTCCTCAGCTACCGAGAAGCGACTTTAGATTTTAGTGGTTTACATACCGCTTGTATTTGTGGTTCCAATGGGGCGGGAAAATCTTCCTTATTAGAAGCAATGGCTTGGGCTATTTGGGGAAATAGTCGGGCAGAATCGGAGGATGATATTATCTATATGGGGGAAGTAGAAGCTCGTGTGGATTTTACCTTTATTAATCAGGGGAATTTATATCGGGTGATTCGGAACCGTCGTCGAGGTCAGTCAGGAACCTTAGAATTTCAAGTCGCAACCACTGCGTTACAAGAAATAGAAGATTTAGATACAATTAAATTTCGTCCTCTTACTGAACGAGGGTTAAGAGCGACTCAACAAAAGATTTTAGATTACTTAAAATTAGATTATGATACCTTTATTAATTCTGCTTATTTGAGACAGGGACGGGCGGATGAATTTATGATTAAACGTCCGACAGAACGGAAAGAAATCCTCGCCAGTTTGTTAAAATTAGATCAATATGATGGGTTATCGGAAAAAGCCAAAGATTTAGCGCGTGAGTATAAAGCTCAAGGGGAAGTTTTAGAACAAACTTTAACTACAAATCAAGCTCAAATTGAACAAAAAGGTCAATTAGAACAGGATATTATTCAATTACAAACAACGATTGATCATCTGCAAGAAAAACAAGCCCAAGATCGAGATCATTATCAACAATTACAAGCCCAACAACATCATCGTCAAGCGTGGGAAAAGCTCTTAACAGGACAACAACAACAACATCAAACTTTTGCCCAAGATTATCGACGTTTACAACAGGAATTAGCCGCTACTCAACAGCAACGTCAGGAACTCGAAGCAGTCTTACAACAAGAAACGGAAATTCAAACCGGATATCAATATTTTCAAACGCTACAAACAACGGAAGAATCTCTATCAAGTCAATTTAAACTGTATCAAGAGTATCAACAGCAACGCCAACAATTACAAGAACAACAACGCCAACATCTGAATAGTTTACAACAGCAAATTCAAACGTTACAAGCTCGTTTAGAAGCCTTAACCCAACAGGAACAAGATTATTTACAAATTTTAAGCCAAAAACCTGATATTGAAGCGGGGTTAGAACAGTTACAAACGGCCAGAACTCGGTTAAATCAGTTTGATCAATTGCAATTAGAAGTAACGCCACTTTTACAACATCGTCAACGCCTACAAACCGAGTTAGATCGATCTCAATCTCGTCAACAAGCTCGGTTAGAAGAATTAAAAACCTCCGTCGGAAAACTCCAACGAACCCTCAAACAACATCGCCCCCAATTAGAAGCACAATTAGAAACTATTGCGAATCAAATTACAGAATTAGATAAGAAAAAAGTTTATCAACTGCGGGTGCGAGAAAAAGGGCAAGAACGCCATACTTTTATGGAACGTTTGAATAATTCTAAACGAGATTATGAAGAAAAATTAGCAGAATTAGAACAAAAAATTCAACTATTATCAAAATCGGAATCTGAGGAAAAAGAAACTGATGATGCACCGTTATTGCGATCTCAATTTCCCCCCTGTCCCTTATGCGATCGCCCCTTAGATGAACATCACTGGAATCTTGTGATTTCTAAGCATCAAAATCAACAACAAGAATTCAGAAATCAAATTTGGGTCGTTCATGAACAATTAGTCGTTGCGGATCGAGAACTGAAAATTTTACAAGAGGAATATCGACAAATTCAACAGGATTTATTACCCTATGAAGAATTGCGAGAACACCGAGGAAAGATTCAAGCACAATTAGAAGGTTTGTATCAAGATGAACAGCAGTTACAACAACTGATTTTAGAACAGAAATCTGTTCAAGATATGTTAGAAACGGGAAGTTATGCAACGGATTTATATGCAGAATTGCAGGATTTAGAACAAAAATTAAGCCAAATTAATTATAATGAACAAAGCCATGCTTTAGCCAGAAATGAGGAAAAACGCTGGCGTTGGGCAGAAATTAAATATAGTCAAATTCGGGATGCTGAAGATAAATTAACAAAAATAACGACTCAAAAGCCTGAATTAGAAACTCAAATTCAAACATCAACCCAAACTTTAACCGAACAGAAAAATAATTCTGAAATTCAACAACGAATTGTTACGATAGAGCAAAAAATAACCGCAATGGGTTATAATGTAGAAGAACATAATCGCATTCGTTCTGAGTTACGTCAAGCCCAAGTTTGGTTAACTCGTACAGAACAATTAAACCAAGCCAAACAACAATATCCGATTCTTAAACAGCGCATTGAGGAATTAGAAACCCTAACTCAAGAACGGGTAAAAAATTTACAAGCCATTCAAGGACAAATTGAACTATTACAACAGCAATTAAGAGAAACTCCCGACCCCACAGAAGCGTTAAAACAGTTAGACCAATTAATTCAACAACAACAACTAAAATTAGATAGTTATTTAGGTCAATTAGGCAGTTTACAACAACAACAAACCCAACTTGATCAGCTAAACACTCAACAAACAGAATTAAAAACCCAACTCGATACAGTTCGCCGTCAATATCGAGTTTATCAAGAATTAGCGCAAGCCTTTGGAAAAAATGGCATTCAAGCGTTAATGATTGAGAATATTTTACCAGAGTTAGAAGCAGAAACCAATCAAATTTTATCTCGATTATCTGCAAATCAACTTCATGTTCAATTTGTCACCCAACGCACCGGACGCAGTACCCGATCTGCAAAAACCGCTAAAATGATTGAAACCTTAGAAATTTTAATTGCGGATGCGCGGGGAACTCGTTCTTATGAAACCTATTCGGGGGGAGAAGCCTTTAGAATTAATTTTGCGATTCGGTTAGCGTTAGCTAAATTGTTAGCACAACGGGCGGGAACCTCTCTACAAATGTTAATTATTGATGAAGGTTTTGGAACCCAAGATGCAGAAGGATGCGATCGCTTAATAGCGGCAATTAATGCGATCGCTTCTGATTTTGCTTGTATTCTGACTGTTACCCATATTCCCAGTTTAAAAGAAGCCTTTCAAGCTCGAATTGAAGTGCATAAAACCAGTCAAGGTTCGCAAATTTATCTGTCAATTTAAGGGTAAAGAATGGAATATTATTTGGTTGTCATGGTATAAACTCCATCCCATTCTTCTGGAACAGACGTTTGTAAATATTGTTGCGATCGCGCAATATGAATTTGTACCGCCCGATCATCTGGACGCATTTTTTTTGCTTCTTCAAAAATCAAAATTGCTTGTTTAAACTCTCTCGTTAAATAAGCTATTCTGCCTTGATTAAAACAATCTAAAAACTCTTTCGTAGATGAATCTAAGGAAACAGAACGATTACTAATTAACTCATAAATACTCACCGCCTGATGTTTTCCTTTCACTCGAACCCGATCTAATTCTCGCACCCAAATTTTATCTCGACATAAATGATAAGTCATCTCACTAATAATAATATCACAGCCATATTGTTTCGTAATTTGTTCCAGACGGGAACTTAAATTCACCCCATCTCCAATCACCGTATAATCCATCCGTTTTTGTGATCCAATATTTCCCGATACCACTTCACCCGAACTCATCCCAATCCCAATTTTAATTTGGGGTTCATCGGGTCGCATTTGGTTAAATTCCTTTAAGCGTCGGCGCATATCTAAAGCTGATTGTACCGCCATCCACGCATGATTATCTCGCAAAGGAAGCGGTGCACCAAAAACCGCCATTAACGCATCGCCAATAAATTTATCTAAGGTTCCTTCATGGGAAAAAACCGCTTCTACCATCGTTTCAAAATATTGGTTTAATAATGCAACAACATCCGACGCTTCTAAATTTTCAGTTAAGGTTGTATAACCCCGAATATCTGAAAATAAAATCGTAACTTCTTTACGTTCTCCCACCATTAATACATCTTCTCCAAGCGCCATCACCTGTTCAGCAACACCCGGAGTCATATACCGATACATAGTCGTTTTCATCCGTTTTTCGCGGCTAATATCTTCTAACACCACTAACCCCCCTCGAACCCCTCCTTCTGGGTTAGTCAGGGGATTTACAGTTAAATTTATACTGCGTTCAATTTCCCGAAATTGTGTTATAGGATCAAGGGTTCCCTTGGGTTGTAAAGGAGTCGCTTCTCCCCAAGGATAATAAATCTCAGCATGATAGCGATCAGGAATCACTAAAGTCGGAATTAAGCCCGCAATTTTTCCTTGGGGTTCTTCTTGTTTAATTAAACCCACTGTTAAACTTTGTTCAGGGACATAATGACGCGCCGCATTGCGTAAACTATCTTCTAAACGGAATCTTAAATTTTCAATGGGTACAACATCCCACACATAACGACCCGTTAATTTTTCTTCCCAATATTGACGAATAGTGCGATCATTGGTTTGGGGTTTGGGACAGCCTAATAATTCCAAAGCCGCATCATTAATCGTGACAATTCTTCCTTGTAAATCCGTCGAAATTACTACATCAGAAAGACTTTGTAAAATATCCTTCTGATATTGTTTTTCCACCATCACATTTTCAAATAACTGAGCATTTTGTAAGGCGATTCCCGCTTGAGCATTAAATGCCCTTAAAAATTCCTCATCAGAATTGGTAAAGCTGCCTTTATTTTTATTAATTAACTGCGTTACCCCGATCAATTCTCCAGCCCCATTATAAACAGGCATACATAAAATATTGCGGGTTTGATAGCCCGTCCTGCGATCAGTTGTAGGGTCAAACCGAGGATCGCAATAGGCATCAGGAATATTCAAAACTTGACCCGTAGAAGCCACATATCCCGCAATTCCTCGATTAGCCGGAATCCGAATTTCCATCATTTGTGAACCATCAGCCGTGGCAACTTTTGTCCACAATTCATGGGTTTCTTTTTTTAATAAAAATAACGTGCTGCGATCGGCTTGCATTAAATCTCTCGCCTGTTCCATCACCGCTTTTAAAGTTGTTTCTAAATCCAAACTTTGCCCTAAAGTTGTTGTTGCTTTTAATAAAGCAGCCACTCCCCGTTGATTTCGCGCCGCAACAAAAAACGATTGACAACTTTCTAAAATAATCCCAATAGCATCTGCAAAAGAACGAAATTGTTGTTCATCTTCTTCTGTAAAAGCCAAATCTCCGGCTTTATTCAACAACCGTACCACAGCCACCGCTTCCTCTGGGTTTTGACTGCTGAAAATGGGCATACACAAAATCGTGTGAGTATGATACCCGGCGGGTTCATCCACTTCCGCTTCAAATAACGGACAATTGTGGGCATCTGCCACATTCATGGCTTCCCCCGTCCGGGCCACATACCCTAAAATTCCCGCATCTATCGGTAAACGGATTTCTTTTGCCTGTCCCGTTTCTTCATCAACTTTGGTATACCAGAGTTGATTCTTGCTGCGATTAATTAAAAATATTGTTGTACAATCCGCTTGTAAAATTTGCCCAATTTTGAGGGTAAAGGCATCAAGCAACTGTTCTAAGAGGGTTTCGATCGCTTCATTATTGATCAGATCAATTGCCCGAAGAAATTGCTGAAATTCTGCGGTAATAAAATCTAAAATGCAAATAAATTCCCCAATTGGCAGGTTTTTAACACGCGCTGCCAAGAGGCCCATACGATCCACTTGTGTCAGCGTAGCTAAGATGCTACCAGCATTAGAAAAAGTCATGGGAAGGGGATAGTTTGGGTGATGGAGATAAAACGGTCGGACTCTGATCCCAAAGGGTTAAGTGGCTTTGATGGAATAGAACCTTCCCAACTAAGAGAGACAGAATGAGTAGATGATAGCAGACAAAGGATGGTCATGGCTTCCATCCTCGTCTTCAGTCTAAAGTTTCTGACGAACCCTAAGCAGCAGAAGACAAAGAGTAACGACTGAGAATCCCTAGATAATAGGAGCGTAATTGTTGGGTTGCAGCTGCCCATCCCCAACGTTCTGCTTCTAAACGAGCATTTTGGCGCAGGGTTTCCCGTTCTTCGGGGTTTGCCAATAATCGTTGGGTTGCTGTCATTGCGCCTTCTTCGTCATCGGGATCAAACAAATAGCCATTGATGCCATCGGTGACAATATCAGGAATTCCCCCAGACCGAGCGGCTACCACCGGCGTTCCTGCGGCCATTGCTTCTAATAACACTAACCCTAGGGTTTCGGTACGGGAGGGAAAAATAAACGCATCCGCCGACGCATAGGCTGTTGCTAACTCTTTCCCTCGGAGATAACCGACAAAATGGGTGGGAGTTCCCTGAAAATGGGTTTCTAGGACTTGACGATTAGGGCCATCTCCAACGAGGGCTAAACGAGCATTCGGAATTTGTTCTAAAACAGGTTTGATTCGTTCAATTTCTTTTTCTGCCCCCAAACGGCCAACATAGAGTAATAAATGACAATCGGGATGTCCTTGACTAAGGCGATCGCGCATTTCTCGGCTGGCTAAGGAGGGTTGAAACAGTTCCGTATCGACTCCCCGTTGCCATAAATCCAGACGTTCAATCCCGTGATTCCCCAGTTCTTGTACCATTGCTGTTGAGGTACAAAGATTTAATTGAGCTTGGTTATGGGCTGCTCGTAACATACTCCACAGTACCTCCTCCAACATTCCCAAACCATAATGGTGCAAATATTGGGGTAAATGGGTATGATACGATGCAACTAAAGGAATATTTAACTTTTTGGCATAATATAAGCCCCCTAACCCTAAAATAGCTGGATTCGCCACATGAATCACATCCGGTCGAAATTTCTCTAACTCAACCCGAATACCGGGATGGGGAATTCCCAGTTTTAACTCTGGATACAAGGGTAAAGGAACGCCCTCAACCCCATAAATTCTAGCCCCTTTATATTCCGTGAGTCCCCCTGCTGGTGAAATCACTAATACTTCGTCTCCCAACCGTTGTAACTGTTCGACCGTATGACACAGCCGCGTCACAATCCCATCAATTTTGGGCAAAAAGGTCTCAGTGAAAAGAGCGATTCGCATACAAGCTATACACTGATGTCAATAGTCCTAGCTTTCTCATCATCTCAGAATTTGTCATTGCTGTTAATGGTTGGACAGTTATCAGTTATCAGTTATCAGTCTAAGAGTTAACCATCAATCAGCTAATGACTATTACTTACTTTTCCTTCATCCCCTCATCCCCTCATCCCCTCATCCCCTCATCCCCTCATCCCCTTGTCCCCTTGTCCCCCCGTCTCCCGTTCCCTCTTCCCTCTTCCCTGCTATATCATAAAAAATATTGATCTTTTTCCAGATTTAGGGGTTAAATTTTAACAATGACAGTTTCGGAAACTCGTTCTATTCCTCTGGTTGATTTAGCTGCAAAAACTCGTTTAGCGGCACAGAAATTAGCAGGATTATCAACAGTAGAAAAAAATCAAGCCATTGAAGCCGTTGCTCAAGCCTTAGAAGCAGCAGCACCAGAAATTATTGCAGCGAATGAAGCCGATTGTCGTGCCGCAGAAGCCGAAGGAATTCCCAAACCGTTATATAATCGTCTTAAATTTGATGCGACTAAATTAAACAGTACCATTGCCGGATTACGAGACGTTGCTAAGTTACCCGACCCCGTAGGAGTGGTACAAATTCATCGGGAATTAGATCAAGGATTAACACTGAAAAGAATCACTTGTCCGCTAGGAGTTTTAGGGGTAATTTTTGAAGCCCGTCCTGAAGCAGTCATTCAAATTTCTGCCTTAGCCATTAAATCAGGAAATGGGGTAATTTTAAAAGGGGGAAAAGAAGCGATTCATTCCTGTCAAGCTTTAGTGAATGCGATTCGTCAAGGATTATCTCAAACGGCGGTTAATCCTGAAGCGGTGCAACTATTAACTACACGGGAAGAAATTTTAGAATTATTGCGATTAGATGATTATGTTGATTTAATTATTCCGCGAGGTTCTAATTCTTTCGTTAAGTTTGTTCAGGATAATACTCGCATTCCGGTGTTAGGTCATGCCGAAGGCATTTGTCATGTTTATATTGACAAATTGGCGGATATTAAAAAAGCCATAGCCATTACTGTTGATTCTAAAATTCAATATCCGGCTGCCTGTAATGCTGTAGAAACCTTATTAGTGCATCAAGAAATAGCCTCTCAATTTTTATTAAAAGCGGTAACAGCCTTACAAGCTAAAAATGTAGAATTGCGCGGAGATGCTCAAACTTTAGCAATGGTTAATATTAAGCCAGCAACGAACGAAGATTGGTCAACAGAATACACCGATTTAATCTTATCGATTAAAATTGTTGAGAATTTAGAAGAAGCGATCGCTCATATTAATACTTACGGTTCCGGCCATACTGATGCCATTGTTACCGAAGATCAAACCGCAGCCAATATCTTTTTAAATCAAGTGGATGCGGCGGGAGTTTTTCATAATTGTTCCACTCGTTTTGCAGATGGATTTCGGTATGGTTTCGGTGCAGAAGTGGGAATTAGTACCCAACAAATGCCTCCTCGTGGCCCCGTTGGTTTAGAAGGATTAGTTACTTATAAATATCAAATTGTTGGNTCATTAACTGATAACTGATAACTGATAACTGATAACTGATAACTGATAACTGATAACTGATAACTGATAACTGATAACTGATTACGTCTGACTCGCATTTTAACGAGTTTAAGGCTATTAGGTTTAGAAAATCAGGCTCAAGCATTATTTCAATGTTTAGATAAAATTTATCAAGAAGAACCAGATAAAATCGGGCTAGAAACTTATAGGTATTGGAAAAATGCTTTAAGGGGTTGATTGGGGTAAGTTTAGAGAAGGTGTAGGATTAGAGAGATAATATTTTATAGCCAAAGTAATGATAAATTCTGTACTCTCATATTTCGAGGAATTGAGTTAAATTTGTCCTTGATACTATTGAATAATTTGATAGGCGATCGCTAAACTTATATTAACTCTGTTCCCTTTCCAATGGCTTGTTGGGTAGTGCTATATTTCCAAAACGCCACATAATAAAAAAACTCCCCTGGGGAGCCAGGGGAAGTCAGGAGGTGTAATTTAAAATTAGATTAGACTAAACCATTGTTACTGGTTGTTGAGTTCAACAAACCTGCACTAGCCTCATAGGAGAAGACATTCAAGTAAGTCACTTGTTCGATCGCAACTCCTGTGTATTGAACTAAAGCTTGAGCATTAGCTTGTTTGAAGGCTTCAAACTCCAGTCCAGGATTATTCGTTAAGAATTCATCGCTGAAGGGTTCGTGACCATCTGACAAACCTTTACCCACCATATAGGTCATAATTTGAGGATTTGTCAGTGCATCAACCGACTCGGTATTGTAGTAGGTTAAGAGGTCTTTTTGCACTTGAGGATCAGCAACATATTGATCGAAGTCTTCTAATAATTCAGAGGGTTTATTTCCTTTAATTAAACCTTCTCCGGTTGCATAGACAGACAACTCATCGTTGCTAATTTTGCTGTCTTTATTGGTATCGATTTTAGCTTTATTAGCTGCAATATCATCAGCATATTGTTCTTGATACCAAACTAAGTCAATTGTTGGAGCCGTACTGGGAACCTCTTGAGGATTTTCAACGGTGTAATCAAAGACTTTCTTGGGGTCAAGATTGTAGACGTTTTCCTCGCGGTAGTTGTCTAACAATTCTTCTCCATCTTGATTGCGATAGTAGTCGAGATTGGTGTATTTTTTGCCATCTAAATCGTAATCTTTGGCTTGTTCGAGAATAAAGTCTTTGAGGAAGCCTTTATCCAGTTTTTTGAGATCTTTGGGTTCGACTCCAAAAATATCAGACAGTTCTTTCTTGTATTCCTTAACAAATCCATCAACATCAACAGGCGCAATCGGTTTTCCTTGAGGAATTGTTACGTCTAAAGCGTGTTGCAGGATTTCAGTATCGGTCAATTGTTCAACAGATTTGCTGAAGGTGGTTTCTAACTCGGCTTTGTAGGTTTGGCTATAGAATTTGTAGTCAATTTCTGCACCCAAAATCCCACCGTAAACATAGTCAGCTACCAAGGAATCATCGAGTTGATCAACAGCAGAAACTTCAACGTTGTAATGAGTCGCTAGTTCTGCTTTGAAAGCTGTTTTCAGATATTCTGTATCAACGAATTCCAGAGGATCAATTCCTTGTTTGATTCCTTCACTGAAAGCAAACTTAATGATGTCTTTGTCGCTCAGTTTATCAACCAAATCCAGATTTACATTTCCACTATCACCTTCTTCAGGTTGATTGGTTGTTGTAGTAATTCCGCCATCAGTAGTATCTTCTGGTTTGGGTTCAACGCTGGTTGTACCGACATCAGTAGTATCTTCTGGTTTGGGTTCAACGCTGGTTGTACCGACATCAGTAGTATCTTCTGGTTTGGTGTCAACGCTGGTTGTACCATCGCCGGGAGTACCGCTATCGGGAATATTATCGTTAGCGGGGAAGTAATAATTAACAAGTTGTTCGGCGTATTCTTGGCGATAAGCATCAACATCAATGGCTGTGAGTTGGATGCTCTTATCCGACGACAGTTCTTTGTAAGCGTCGCTAAAGGTAATAGAAATGATGTCTTTATCTGTCAGAGAATTAACATCTTTCTCAATTTGCAGTTCAGTTAATAACTGCGTTTGTTGTTCAACGCTTAACTGTTCAACTTGATAACGCAGATAGTTGACATCCAGTTCATTGTAGTCATCTTTCAGCCAATTCAACACCACCTGATCATCAATTTCAACACTATTAATGGCACTGCTGTAGGTGTTTTCGAGATAATCAAGAGCGAGATATTTGTCAATCTCAATTCCCTGTTTAACACCTTCGCCATACATAAACTGTTTGACTTGTTCCAGAGTTAAGTCATCGATATTAGTAACCTCTGGATAGGCTGCTTTCAACGCATCGGTATTGTCCTCAATATAGTGTTGATAATCAACTGGAGACAGTTCCAATGTTTGATTTCCTGCTTTTAACAAATCCTTGAATTCGGGACTATAGACTAACTGAATCAGTTGAGAATTAGTTAAATCTTCAACAGTTGTAAACGTTGCGTCTTCAGTCCCTAAGAATTGTTTGACTTGATCTAAATTTAATGTTCCATCAGTAATCAATTGTTCCACTTGATAACTGACGTATCCCACATCAACCGTTGACAGACTTTCTGTAAAGGCTTGGAGGATTTGTTCGTCCGTGAGTGGGACAACATCTCCAGCTAAAACGTCATTGACTGAAACTTTATAAGCATCAGCTAAGTCCTGAGCATAAACGCTACGCACATATTGATAATCTGGCGTTTCTGTTTGTGTCAGTTTCAGAGCTTTATCTTGACCCAGTTCTTTGTTAAAGGCTTCGTTGAGAACTAATTCTTTAACTTGTTCATCTGTTAACGTATCTAACGACTGAACATCAGTAGTCAGAACATTATTAACATCTTGGAGAGTGATTACATCCTGATCCAATAAATCTTGGAGTTGGAATTTCACATATTTTGGATCAAAGTCTGTTGTTGGTTCGGTTGTTGGATTAGTTGCAGGAACTTCTGTCACCGTAAGTTGTTGAATATATTCTTCAACGCTCACACCTGCGGCGGCAATTTTATCAGCATCTGTGGTACTGAAATAATCCTTAATTTGTTGTTCAGTAAATTCAGTATCGACAGGTAAATTGTATTTGGCTGACAGTTCATCCTGATATTCAGCACGCAGGAAATTAAGATCTAAAGTCGCAGGTTGAACCAACTCAATACTGTTCTCACCTAATGCGGTTTGAAATTCTTCATTGAGTAATAAATTCGTCAGATCTTGATCAGTAATTGCGTCTACAGACTCAATGGGTGCAGGTAAGAATTGATTAACAGTATCGAGGGTGAGGGTTTTATCCGTAACTAACTGTTCGAGTTGATAACGGCCATAAACTAAGTCAATTTCAGTGGGTGTACCCTCAGCAGGTGTACCTCCATTATCAGTAGCACCATCTTGATTTAAGGGAACAACATTGGCTTCAAGTAGCCATTGTTTTGCTAAATCTGTTGTAACTTCAGCTTCAGTAACTTTGGCGAATGCAGCAATATCTGCGGCTTTATTTTCCACCAAATAAGTTAGAACTTCATCGTTAGTAACAACGTTGGTTTTATCATCCGTAATTGAAGCAAAATTCACCCCTAAAACTTCTGCTAAGGCGGGAGCAAAGGTTTCTTTGATATAATCTAAATTCGGGGTATCTTGAGACAGTTTAATTTCAACACCTTCACCTAAAGCGGTCTTGAATTCACTGTTGTTAATTAAATCGATCAGTTGTTTTTTACTCAACAAATCAACGCTTGCAACAGTAGTTCCTAGAACTGTATTAATTTGTTCTAAGGTAACGGTTTCGGCTGCAATCAAATCACTCAGTTGAGACTCAACATATCCAGCATCAACGCTAATATATTGACTGATCCATTTTTCAGTAACTTGATCGTTTCCAACAATTGCGCTGCTGAAGGTATCAGTAACGTATTGTAAATCAATTAATCCTTCTACACTGAATGCTTTGGCATCAACGCTAAAGGCAAACTGAATAATTTGCTGACTGGACAGTTCACTAATGTCTTTAACGTGGTAGCAATCTTTCAGTGCTTTTTCCAGGTCTTTACCGTATTTTTTGACATATTCATCGGTATTAAACCAGTTGATTGTTTTTGGATCAACGGTTTCCTGTTCATCCAGGTATTCGAGAATTTGTAAATCCGTAACTTCAGCAATAGTTGCTACACCAAATACAGCCTGAACATCTCCTTCAAATTTAAACCGGAAGTAGTCAGTATCAAGATCATTAGACCATCCACCAAAGACAACATCAAGTAGTACATTGGCATTTAGTTCTTGCACAACGCTGACTTCAACGCCATATTTTACCGCGATTTTTTCAGCATATTGTTCCTTGTAGAATGCCAGACCTGCTTCTGAGATAAATCCAGAAAGATCGAGATTAAATTTGTAAGCTTCGTGGGTGATGAACTCATAAACTTGGGTCTGATTCAGTTCTTCAACAGAAGTGACATTATAAAATGCAATCAACTGTGATGAATATTGGGTAATGAACGCTTTTAAATCAAAAGCAGTGAGGTTTTTATTAACATCAAACCCTTCATTACTGAGGAAGTATTGTTTCACATCCTCTGGCGTTAAATCTTGTAGAGTTTTGCCTAAACCTTCCGCATATTGTGTGAGTTTATCTGCATATTGATTTAAGCAGAATTCCACGTCAATTACGGGAGCGGCATCACCAAACACGAATTCAACAACCTCTTCTGCGGTGACATCTTCTCCAAATTGAGCCGTTAGAGCTTCACCATAAATTCCTTTATAGTATTCGATATCAACGGCTTCACTAATTTGTTTGATCAGTCCGATTTTTTTACCTTCACCCGATAGAAACGCATTAATTTGTCCATCGGTTAACTCTTTAACATCTTTGATCTTAAAGAAATCTTTGAGTTCTTTTTCCAGTAATTTCTCAACTTTCTTAAAGTCAATTGCATTTCCATTTAATCCCAGTTCTAACCCAATTCCGAGGATATAAACCTTGATTTGTTCATCGGTCAAGTTAACAACTTCTTCCTGAGAAACTTTGAAGTAAGCTGCTAGTTGAGTTACATATTTAACGCGACAGTATTCAACATCAATCGAGTGATCTACATTGACGCTTTCAAGAACATCTTCATCTTCAATCTTGGTTACATCTGTGATGTTGTATTTTTCGATAATTTTATCGAGATGCAACTGTTTCACATAGTCTAAACTGATGAACGGAGAAACCGTATGTCCATTTTTAATGCCTTGTTCTTCAATCAACTGAAGAATTTGCTCAATGGATGGATTTTCGCCTAACTGAGCGACTAACTGTGTACCATAAACGGCTTCGAGATAATTTAAAGAGACTGTCCAGGAGGTATCAATGGTTTGTTCCGGGGGAACATTATTAATAAACTGGAGAATCTGAATATTGGACAGAGTAACAACTTGGTCAATGGTAATACTGAAGTAAGCAGCAATCTGTTGTGCATAAACCACTTTGATAAAGTTAATATCAACGGTGGGTGCAGGATTTGTAATTACATTAGATCCTTCTTCACTGTTGATAAACTCAAAGATTTGCTGATTCTTGATCAGTTCGATACTAATGCCAAATTTAGCAGTCAATTCAGCACTATAGGTTAACCGAATATAGTCAAAGTCTAAGCAACCACAAAGTTTATCTCCGTTCTTAATTCCTTCTTGGTCGATGTATTGTAAAATGTCCTTCTTGGTGATTTTGTCAAGGGCTTTTTTAAAGAATTTCTCTAGTTTTTTGGCGTGGTTTTTCTTGACAAAATCAAGATCAATAAACAGAGACGGGCTATTTCCTTGGTTTAAACCTTCCCCACTAATATAGTTAAGAATTTGGGTAAAGGTTAGTTCAGAAACCGAGGTAACTTTGTAGAAACTGATCAGTTGTTGACTGTAAGTTTGGGTGTAGATCTTGATATCTACATACAAAGACGGATTAATTCCCAGTTCTAATCCTTTTTTATTGAGAAAGTCGATAATGTCCTGTGCTGAAACAGTGCTGAGATCCTCAACTTTTAAACCTGCTTTCAGTGCATCTGCGTAGGTGGTTTTGATATAGTCAAGATTGAAAAACTCTTGACTGGGAACTGGAGTGGGTTGCGGTGTCGGTGCAACCGTCGGTTCCGGTGTGGGAACTGGAGTGGGAACTGGAGTGGGTTGCGGTGTTGGTGTAACCGTCGGTTCTGGTGTGGGAGTTGGTGATAGTGTAGGTCGCTCAGGAATATTGAGATCGATGGGAGGTCGCTGCTGAGTGGAAGTTGTGGGTGTCTCCGTTGAGGTGTTGTCGTCTGTAGACCCCTCGCTTTCATTGAAAACAATTTTAGGAGTATCAGAGGTTGTAGTTCCCGGTGCGGGTGTTGGTGTTGGAGTAGGAGTGGGAACAGGTGTTGGTGTTGGGGTAGGTGTAGGAGTGGGTGCTGATAACGAGGCTTCAATAAATTGCTTGATTTGCTCAATACTAATGGCTGCGAGGCTACTAATATTGAATTTTTGCAGAATTTGGGTGACAGAAATGTTGGGATTAAAGGGACGGTTTTCAGCTAGACCAAATTCCAGAAAATGAGCGATCGCACTAATCCGACCTTCTTCAACAGCTTTCTGAACATCTGGATTTGCTGCTAGATAATCCTTGACATTGAAAAACGATTTATTACATTCTCGCTTTTCAAATTGACCAAAATCAAAAAAGTGTTTAATGGGGTTAATTAAACCCTGTTTAACTTGTGCCTCAATATCAGGATTGAGAGCTAAATAATCTGGGAGATTGAAAACAAGACTAAAGCTCCTGTTTTCATCAATTCCAGCATCCAGGAAGTGTTCAGTTGCATTGGTTAAGCCATCTTGAACAGCTTGCTCAACATCAGGATTTAGATTCAGGTACTCATTAATATTAAATAGAGGATTCCAGGGACGGTTTTCGCTCTGGCCAACATCGATAAATTGTTCAATGGCACTCAACCCTTCTTGCTCAACAGCAATCTTAATGTCTACATTCAGTTGTAAGTATTGACTGACACTGAAGACATTACTGCATTCCCGATTTTCATAAATCCCATAGAGTAAAAAGTGTTCTTCTGGTGTAATTAAGCCGGCTTCAACGGCTTGTTTGACATCAGAGTTTAGTTTCAGATAAGCATTCTTATCAAATATCTTATCTAGCTTTTTAAAAAACTTCTCTGGTTTATCGGCTAACTTGCCGATTTTATCTCCGAGCTTATCAAATTCTTTGACAAATTTTTGTAGGTCATCCATAGTTTTCTCAACCTTGTCAGATCTAAGACAGAAAAGTGGTGTTTTAGCATACTCATCTTGAAACTCCAGAATAGAAGGGCGATCAAGATTTAAAAGATCATCCGGTTCTGAGGTTTTTTGGCTGCTTATCTTAATCCTAGAAAATAGATTTAAGATAGGTATTAAATCTATATGAGAAATATCTTAATATCCAAATTTGAAGATTTTGCTTTTTTGAAATAAAACGTAAAAAAGCCCACCTATTCTGAAATTTTAGGTGGACTTTTTGGGAAAAATGTACAAATTAATTCTAAACCTTTTGCAGGATTTAATCAAAGATTATTTTTATCGAGATCAACTCTTAATCTCCCTCTAAAAACGAATTCAATAAAATTTAATGAGGTTTAAATTTATTAATAAGACAGGATATCTAATCCAATATTTCAGGGAAATACTAACAGATTAGAATCCGCCTCATTACTCAATTTTGATTGTTATTCACACTCCTGTTATTAATCCTTAGCACCTAACTTAATCTTTCCCTAAGTTGGGGCAATAATTAACAGTTTTCCAAATCATTGTTAATAACTTAATCTATAGATGCAACCTGACAATTCATACAGAAGAGATCGCTAATTCTCTTGCTTTTGCCAAAACTTATCAGTTGGACTTTGTTTACAGTCTCAAGCCCCAACTTCAGGTAATCGAATATTTCTGAGGATTTAATTAGAAAGGGGTTTAAGGCCCTTGACTCTTGTTAATGAATTTATCTCAATCGCACGTTCTCGCAGCGTTGCGTCCCTCGACGCTTAACACAACTCAAAAGTTCCCAACCTTTTTAACAAACCAGACGATATCCCATTCCGCGTACCGTTTCAATCCGCTCACCCCCCAACTTTTTGCGGAGATAACCGACATAAACATCCACAATATTCGATCCGGGATCATAGTCATATCCCCAAACTTGATCCAAGAGTTGTTCTCGACTTAAAACTTGCCCCGGATGGCGCAAGAAAGTTTCTAACAGTTGAAATTCCTTGGCAGAAAGAGTAATGGGTGTTTCTCCTAAACAAACTTGACGGGCATATAAATCGAGTGTCACTTGACCCACCTTTAAGGCTTTATCTTCTTTATTCCCGGATGTAGGATGATGTCGTAAGCGGGCACGAACACGGGCTAAAAGTTCTGCAAACCGGAAAGGTTTGGTCACATAGTCATCCGCACCGCCTTCTAACCCTGCTACTTTATCAGTAACATCATCACGAGCGGTCAAGATAATAATGGGAATTTGCTCTCCTTGTCCGCGCAATTGTTCCAAAACTTGAAAACCATCTTGATCAGGAAGCCCTAAATCAAGGATCAACAAATCAAACTCATGGGCGAGGGCTTTTTCTACCGCTTCTCGTCCATCACACGCTAGGGAGGTTGTGAACCCATTCGCTCGCAGTCCCTTTTCCAGAAAGGCAGCTATGCGGGGTTCATCTTCAGCAATAAGAATTCGACTCACTCGATAACACCTATGAATGAGAGGATCTGTTCACCCGCAAGAAATAAGAACTTGATTGAGATCCTGTACAAAGTTGGAATTCAGTTTTCCACAATCGTTAAAATCAGTAAAGATGCCGTGTGACAGTTGATCATCCTGACCTTGCACCCCTATCCTTAGTGCCAATGTGTGATAGAACAGCAAGGACTGTCAATTATTCTTGCCGGGTTTTGATGTTTAATTGTAATGAATTGTGGCTCCCGTGACAAGTCATCACGGAAGTTAAGGGGACAAACTTAAGAAATTATTGCATTTCTCAAGTCACTCAGAATTACCCTTATGATCACAATAGCAAGAGGTTAGATTCTCCTCTGCTCTCCTGTTACCCTGCCTTTGATCCTAGATGGGGTGGATCACTCCCTCTGTCCCATCTAGCAAGGCTTCCTAACCCGCTTTTTCTCAATAAAAAACTTTGATTTTTAAGCTGTACAATCTTCTCAAAAGATGATTGTTTATGATTGTTTTTGCTCAACTCCAAACCCCACTAATAAGACCGTATTTAACGGTTCATGATTCAGGGGTCGTTGATAATTAATAATCCGACGAATTCTTAACTCTGGATTAATTAAAGTAATAGAATCAACGGACACAACCCGTGTGTAGGTTGTTTTCATCAATAATTCACGGGTTTCGGTATCATAGCGAAAGTGCGCGACCATCGGTTTCGCTTCTTCATAAGCTTTATCCCGTAAATAATCTCCCTCAATAATTGGGAAATCTAATTTTTGGGGTACAAACAGAATATTCAAGGCTTGGGAAACTTCATCCCCTTTTTCCGAAACCGTTTGGAAGGCCAGTCGATATCCAGGGAGAGTTTCTAATTCTAAGTTTGTTGATAAACGTTGATTATCTTCTAAGACTTTGGCTTTAGCGTCATTGTCCAGAGGATGAATCACAAATTCAGTATGCGATCGCTCAACCTCCTGATGACTCAAGTAATGGTAAGTGCGTTCCGTTGTCCATTCACCCACGCAATGATCAAAAAATTCTTGGAATTGTGCAATCGACATCGTGAATATCACTCCTCTTAACTCATTTATGCAACAGTTTTTAACATTTTTTAGGAAAACTCCCCCATAATTCTAAAATCTATACTAATTATCCTGTTGATGAACTCCTGTGATTGACCTGGAATGTTTGCCCTATAGCGTTGGCCATGCAGAGGAAGGTTTATGTCTGCTGGTGCGGATGGGATCTCATCGCATTTTACTCGATTGTGGGATTCAGGACATTTCACCCCTATTAGCTTCCTCAGATCAACCTCCGGCTGACTTCGTTCTCTGTTCCCATGCTCATGCAGATCATGCTCAAGGTTTACTCGCTTTCCATCAGGCATTTCCTCAAATTCCGATTTATGGAAGTGAAGTAACAACCCAACTGTTACCCCTTAACTGGCCTGACTGGGAACCGGATGTTAATCATCCCCTCTGTCAGCCTTTACCTTGGCATTCTGCCCGGGAACTCAAGCCGGGACTCAGTGTTACCTTATTTCCCGCAGGTCACTTACCCGGAGCTTCGGTAATGCTGATTAATTATGTGACAACCGAACGCAGTTATAAACTGATTTACACCGGAGATTTTTTTCTTTCAAATTCTCGCCTGGTGGAAGGCTTACCTTTAGGGGAGTTGCGAGGGCTCAAGCCCGATGTTTTAATCTTAGAAGGCAGTTATGGCACCGCACGTCATCCCCATCGCCGTCAACTGGAAAACCAACTTGCAGAACGGTTATATCGGGCGATAGAAGCTGAATATTGCCTGCTCTTACCAACACCGAGTTTAGGCTTAGGCCAAGAACTGCTGATGTTGCTTCGCAGTCACCATTATTTTACAGGTCGGGATCTCGATATTTGGGTTGATGGAACCGTTGCGACCGGATGCGATGTTTATTTACAACTCCTGTCCCAGTTTCCCTCCAGTGTCCAGAATTTTGCTCAACATCAGCCTTTATTTTGGGATGAGCGCATTCGTCCGAGGGTGCGACGACTGACTCCACAATACCGCTCTCAACTCAGTCAGTCTCCCTGTATTATTCTCACCGATGAGTATGCCGATTGGAATTCCTATTGGGCAAACTCCACCCTGCCTTGGATGTTATTTTTGCCTCAAAAACCCGGTAGACCCTTAGAGATTCTCCCCATTCCTGAATTTGTAGAGACGCGCTCAGGACAATCTGCACCCCAGGTTGAAACCTATTTTATCTCAGAGCATTGTGATGGCCCTGGTACAACCCAACTCATCCATAACCTTCGACCCCAACACATTATTTTTGTGCATGGTTCTCCCACCTATTTGGCTGATCTGACCAATTTAGAAGAACTGCGAAACCGCTATCAACTCCATACCCCAGATGCCGGAACCCTGGTAGAGTTGCCCATCGGGGAAACGTTCTTACAACCCCCCTTAACGGAAACCCAATATGAAGGGGAAATTACAGAATTTGAAACTCAAATTCATATTACCTTACCCCCAACTTTAACCACCGACCCCCGGTGGCCAGCCTTTGCGGATACCGGGTTAGTAGAAGCGCGATGGCAAGGTGAGGAATTAGTGCTGCGTGGCATTTCTCAACGGGAGTTTCTCAGCCAAGGGAGTGATCGGCCCATTCCTGTCGATCTCGATTGTTGTGGCAATTGCCAATACTATCGAGGACAACGGTGTTGGAATCAAACTTCCGCTCTCTTCGGCTTTAAAGTTACTCCAGATGGATATTGCCCAATGTTTGAATTGATTGAGCGTCTCGTTGAATAAAGCGTGAACAATTCTCTTATTCTGGGCTAGACTCAGAGGTAGGTTTGTGAATTTGTTCTGCTTCCGGGCAGTCATCCGAAATAGGAAGATCAAAATCACACTTGGGAACGGAGGCTAACTTTTGGCTAATGGCTCCGATACTTTCGATGCGGATCATTTCTTCCCAAGAACATAATTCATCCTCTTCATCGGTCTCATAGCGCAGCGTGACTAGATCTCCTTCAATATCTGTAATTCGAGCTTTCTCAATCCAACGTTGTTGATCCCGTAAGAAGATCGAGACTTCCCGACTGTCACAACAAAGCTGATAAATCTTGCGATGTAGCATTTTTTACTTTTCCTGAGAAGTTCGCTGGCTCGTGTGAATGTCCCTAGTTAACCGAGTATTGACAGTTGAGCAGGATGCCGAAGCCCCTTGAGTTGTACTCGATTCCTAGAACATCCATTTTGACTAAACAATTGTCCTCTATTTTAACCCCAAGGTTAAATTTAGCCTAAAAAATTTAGTTTGTACTTATGCCTTGAGAGTGAGGACATTTTCAGTATACAGCCTAAATCTAGGTTGAGTTGGCTCAAGGAGGGAATTTCAGCAACTTTTCTTTAGATAACGCTTCAGCAAATGCCGAACTCAACTTCGGTGATCGCCAGCGCTGAAAAGCTTATAATAAACCTGGTAAACTTTTCTGAGAAAAGTTATAGCGTTATGTTGAAATCGTGCACTGCAATCATTGAGTATTTAACGAACTGTCCGCTACGATACAAGGTCAAGAGTATTGTTATTGATTAAACTAAACAGCAATCTAAATTTTTAAAGAAAGGAGAGGACAGCATTCTCATGGTTTATGCAGAGTATTTAAATCAACCTTCTATTTTTGAATTAGCTCGTTCTGGAGATTTAAGGGCAATCAGCTATTTAATTAATACCTATCTTAAGCCGGAAGGTATCTCGGCAAGAGTAGCCCCCCCCGATCGCAAAGGCTGTTTACCCGTCTTGGTTGAATTTCAACAAGAACCGATAGCCGACAGCATTGTTAAGTTTATCTGTCACTTGCTGTGGAAACTCAACGCTCCCAACTTAGAAGGAGTGAAAATTGCGGCTCGCTATCAAGGGGATGGGGAAATTCTCTGGAAACAATCGGTGCGGCTGGTTACCCCAGCTAATCGAGTTCATCGAGAACAAACTCGGTGGTTGAACCTTGATGGCATTAAATTTAAAACCCTACGGTTAATGTTTCTGGTGGGTTCAGCCGTTTCTTCCTTTGTATTAGGCTGTTGGGTGAGTTACTACGAAGTTACCGCCGAAAGGCTACCCCTGAATAATCCGGCTCAAGAAAATGTGGTGATGGTGGCACCGCCTTCTAAACGTTCTGATAGTGTCCAAGCTGCTTTAGAAGTGGTTCCTGTGGTTCAACACCAACAGGTACAAAATCCCCAAGACCCAACAGTTACTTTAGTGTTTGGGGGGGATGTTACCCTGAGTGATCATTTTGAAACTATTATTGGCACAAATTATTCCTTACCCTTTGCCCAACTTCCCGAATATCGGGATGCAGATTTAGCGATGGTGAATTTAGAAAATCCCCTCACCCGTTCTACCCTTCGCCGTCCAAATAAACAGTTTAATTTCAAAGCTGATCCGCAAGCGGTTAAGGTATTAACAGAAGGTGGCATTGATATTGTTAATCTAGCCAATAATCACACCATGGACTATGAGGAATCCGGGCTAGTGGAAACCCTGGAAACGTTAGACCGGGCGGGTATTCAGGCAGTGGGAGCCGGTCGAGATCTTAAAGAAGCTCGTCGCCCTACTATTATCGAAGTCAAGGGTCAACGAATTGCCTATTTAGGCTATTATGATGCTGATTTTCATGCAGCAGCTGAGGGTGTGGCGGGAACGAATCCACGTTATGATGATCGGGTGGCAGCCGATATTAAAGCCATTCGAGATCAGGTGGATTGGGTCGTGGTTAACTACCATTGGGGGGTAGAACTGAATGATTATCCAGGGGACTGGCAAATTGATTTAGCTCGATTCACCATTGATCAAGGGGCGGATGTCGTTATTGGTCATCATCCCCATGTTTTGCAGGGTGCAGAAATTTATAAAGGTCGGCCGATTGTTTACTCCTTGGGTAATTTTATTTTTGGGGGAAATAGTCGGACAGACTATGAAACGGCTGTTTTAAGAGTTGCTTTAAATGATCATCGTAAAATGAAGGTAGAATTTTTACCCGTAGAGGTGACTCAATATCAAGCTAAGGTGATATCGGGAGAAAAAGGGGAGGATATTATCAAGCGGGTGGAACGACTTTCGCAAATTTTTGATCAACCGATGCAGTCCGTTGTTGTTTTGGACGCGCCCCCGCGTGATATTAAATCGGTCAATGCTCCCTTAACACCAACAGAGGAACCGACTTTACCATTAGTGACGGAATCTCCAGCCCCCGATTCCTCTCCGGTGACGGCAGTACCCACTCCTGAATCGGTTCAGAATCAGGACTCTCAACCGTCCGCGATCAAAACACTCCAGGAGCCTTTATCGGATGAGTCAGTTTCTGTCTCAGAAGAGAAAAGCCCCTTACCCCCTAAGTTGGAGGTGAAAACGGAGAGTCAAGATGACCTCAAACCTTATATTGAGGAACCTTTTATTAAAGATCCTTTTATTTCTCTGCCTTCGTTTCCCCAAGCTCCTGCTCCAAGCTCTCAAAGTTACAAGAGTCCCAATTCTCCGATTTCGTTTCAGATTACGATTCCTCATCGGAATTCTGAACCGACTTTGCTGGAATCAACCCAGTCTCCCGTTGCGGTATTACCGAAAGCCAAGGAATCTCATGCTGAGATTAAACTGCCTTTGCAGTCTGAGCCCTATCGAGCCATCGGGTAATATTTGGGCTGCCATCGGTTAAGTTTATGTATCACTTATTAATTTTTAACTATCACTGTGTTTGCGATCGCACTGAAGTCCCATCAACAATATAAAACCTACGTCCTCTCGGATCAGGCTACCCAGTCTAGCCTAGAAGTTGTCCCAGAACGAGGAGGAATTATTACCCGTTGGCAAGTCGGGGGTCAGGATTTACTGTATTTAGATACGGAACGATTTGCTAATCCTGATTTAACGGTACGGGGGGGAATTCCGATTTTATTCCCCATTTGTGGCAATTTACCCGATGATACCTACACCTATCAAGGTCAACGGTATACCCTCAAACAACATGGCTTTGCTCGGAATTTGCCGTGGACGGTGGTACAACAAGCAACGGATGGCGGTGCGTCAATCACGTTGGTATTAAAAAGTAATGCTCAAACTCGGTCGGTTTATCCTTTTGATTTTGAAGTGGAGTTTACCTACACCCTCAAAGGGAATTCTTTACAGATTTTCCAACGCTATACCAACCTTTGCGGAACAATAGATAGTTTACCTCCGCAAACTATGCCCTTTTCCACGGGGTTACATCCTTATTTTTTAGCGTTGGATAAGGAGAAATTAGCTTTTGAAATTCCGGCGATGCAGTATCGAGATCAACAAACTGAAAAAACTCAGGTGTTTACAGGGCGGTTTGATGCGGAAGCGGAGGAAATTGATGTGTTGTTTAGTCCCTTAACGGGGTTAGCGACAACGACGATTGATCATGCTCAGAAGTCGAAAATTATCCTTAGCTATAGTTCGGCTTATTCCAGTGTGGTGTATTGGACACTCAAGGGCAAGGATTACTATTGTTTGGAACCTTGGACAGCCCCCCGTAATGCCCTGAATACGGGAAAATTATTGACCTATCTCAAGCCGGGAGCTAGTTGTGAGATGCTCGTTCACCTCAGCGCAACTTTTTTTTGAATCCCCCCTTGTCAACCCAAAAATGTTGTGCTACTATTAGAAACTGTGCGTGAGAAAAGAAAAAACACGCGGGTCGCTAACTCAACGGTAGAGTACTCGGCTTTTAACCGATTAGTTCCGGGTTCGAATCCCGGGCGACCCATATCATTAATCAATGCAGTTCTAAGCAGTGAAGATTAGGATTTTCTAAAAGCTCTTGTATTGCTTCTTGTCCAGAACGGAGCAGACTTTCGACTTGACGGGTTGGTGTATTTCCACATCTTAACCAAACCACTTTCGGGGGAGAACCATACAGTCGGCTTCTTTCCGCAAAATCTGCATCCTGAGTTACAATGCAGAACTCATTCAATTTAGCAAAATCCCAAATTTCTGTATCTGTCTTCTCTGCGAGTTCAAAAAACTGTACATGACTAGCATCAGGGAAAATATCAGCCAAGCGAGTCACTAATTTTCGGCTTAGGTTTTGATCAAAGAGTAGTTTCAAGTATTACTGACCAAAGCAACTAAACGATGATCCCGATCAGCGGCAAATTCTAAACAGGCTCTAATATCAGTTTCTGTTAGTTCTGGGAAATCATCAATAATCTCAGCCACCGACATTCCAGCAGCTAACCATCCTAGAACATCATAAACCGTAATCCGCATCCGACGAATACAAGGCTTACCACCCCGCTTATCTGGCTCAAGGGTGATGAGATCGTGATAACTCATAGATAATAACTGATGTTCAACCTTCGCAGTATATCATTTTTTAATGTTCTCGTTGTAAATTACATTGACGATGTACTAAACGAGCATTATCTGGAATCGTCTTACCGCCTCGCCAGTAATGTTTTTCATGATCGAGAGCAGCATCATTAATTAAAGTAATGCGCTGATTACAAATTTGGCAAGTTGGGTCTTGTTGATAAATTTCTTGTTTCAACTGGCGGGAAAATACTCGTTGCGAGTCATTAGGATCTGTAACCTTCATCACTTCAGCTAATCGTTGTTTCCACGTTGAAAATGAGTAATCAATTCTTTGAATCTCTCCGGTTGAAGCTTTAACACTATCAACCCATTTTTCATCTGTACTAATTAAATCTAAATATTCTTCATAAATTAGATCAGAAGCACGGGTTAAAGCACCTAAATCATAATCCGCGAATGAAACAGTAAGAACTTGAAAAATAGAAGCATTAAGCTGTGTTGACCAACTTCCTTTTTCTGTTCTTAATCGAAAAGCTTGATTTCCGAAAATAGTATAAGCTGCTTTCATAGATTTTTTAAAAGTATCTCTAAATTCGTTAAGTTTGTCTACGCCTGGATTTCGATAAGCTTGTAGAAACTCATTTAAAAAATTCTTCATTCCTTTTCGAGCATTTCTATAATTCATTTGTAAGAAAGCCAAGTATCGTAAAACTAAACCTCGGTCTTTCATGCGTTTATCCAAATTTTTTTGATTAACACAAGCTAAAAATTCATCTAATTGAGCGAGTTCTCGGATTAAGTTATTTAATTGACCTCGATAAAGACAGTTCCTAATTTCCATATCATTCAAAACAATGCCACCCGTATTCAAACGTTCAAAAATTAAAAATTTTAGGTTTTTGTCTGTATCATTGGGCAGTTCAAAGGCTCTCATGGTACAATCTTCTAAATGGTTTTGATATGCTTGAGGAAGTTGGTTAAACTTATGCCCATTAAATTGCCGTAATATTTCTAATCCTCGAAGCTCGTATTCATTATCAAAAAAATTAAAAATAGATGTTAACCGTTGTAACCCATCAATAACTTCACGGGCTCCTTCTTCATTAAATGCTAAATAAATAACTGGTACAGGTAAACCAATTAAAAATGATTCAATTAATCGAGACGCTTTTTTAAAATCCCAAACATATTGACGTTGCCATTCAGGATCAACAATTAACCGTCCTTTTTTATACCATTTATGATATTCTGACAAACTGCGATCGCTTTTATCTAAAGATACACTTTGAGGTTCTACAACAATATCTCCTTCCTCATTGCCCTCAACATCAACTTCTTCAGATTGACGAGATGGTATTATAGATTCAATCCCATTAATTAATTGTTTCACTCTTTCCCATTGACCAAGCGTAACTGCATAGTTTGTTGATTGAGGTTGGCGAATCACCATCAATTCTTTTAAAATATCGTCTTCTTTAACTTGGTTTCTGAGAATCGGATTATTAACCAATTTATTTGTAAACTGAATAATTGCAAAGGTTAGGTTTTTATCTTTAATTCTTCTTTCCTGATCAATCCAGTAATCTTCATCAGGAAAATTATTAATCGCTTGAGGGAGTTCAAGGATTTTTGCTATAGCATAAATTCCTGAATCTTGGCCTGATATCCAAATTAATACACCATCACCAACAGACATTTGATTAGCAAATCGATTGACTAACCAAGGCATTTGTTCTAAATCTTGGATAGCATCAAGGATTCTGTAATACTTAGGGTTACTTTGAAATAGCCAATAAGCCATTGACTGCTCCTCTTATTTTTTATATTTTTATATTTTATATTAATCGGAGTCAGCCGTTTAGGGCTTAATATGATGATGAGCGATCGCAGAATTCCCATCAACCCCTAAAATTAAGAGGCATTACTTGACAAAATTCAAATTTTGTGCATAGCCAATGCAATTGAACAAGATTAATAGTTGTGAGCTTTTCGGGGCTTAACTGAGAGTGATTTTGAAGTTCCTGACCTGTAGCCATGAGATTGAAGCCCTGAAGGGCTTACTACAATTTTGTTCATAAAATTTGATAAATTTCTGATCCGATCCACCGGAAATGACCAAATTGTCTTAAGATTATTTTAATTAAGACGGTCTCGGAATAAATTTAGACAACGACTTAGGAGGAGATTTTATGGCGCTCGTACCCATGCGGCTTTTGCTGGATCATGCGGCTGAAAACGATTATGGACTTCCTGCATACAATGTGAATAACATGGAGCAGATCCAAGCAATTATGCAGGCAGCTGAAGAAACCAATAGCCCTGTGATTCTGCAAGCTTCTCGCGGTGCTCGTCAATATGCAGGTGAAAGCTTCCTGCGTCACCTGATTTTAGCAGCAGTGGAAACCTATCCCCACATCCCCATTGCCATGCACCAAGATCACGGCAACTCTCCCGCCACCTGCTATTCTGCGATGCGTCATGGCTTCACTAGCGTCATGATGGATGGTTCTCTCGAAGCTGATGGCAAAACCCCTGCCAGCTTTGAATATAACGTGGCTGTCACCTCGGAAGTGGTGAAAGTGGCTCACTCCATTGGTGTTAGCGTTGAAGGTGAACTGGGTTGTTTAGGTTCCCTGGAAACCATGCAAGGTGACAAAGAAGATGGTCACGGTGCAGAAGGTAAGTTAACGATGGAACAACTGTTAACTGACCCTGACCAAGCTGTTGAGTTCGTGGAAGCCACCCAAGTTGATGCTTTAGCGATCGCTATCGGAACCAGTCACGGTGCTTACAAGTTTACTCGTAAACCCACGGGTGAAATTCTGGCTATTAGCCGCATTGAAGAAATTCACCGTCGCTTACCCAATACTCACTTAGTGATGCACGGGTCTTCTTCTGTTCCTGAAGATCTCTTAGCGATGATCAATGAATACGGTGGTAAAATCCCTGAAACCTATGGGGTTCCTGTAGAAGAAATCCAAAAAGGAATTAAGAGCGGTGTCCGTAAAGTTAATATTGATACCGACAACCGTTTAGCCATTACCGCCGCCTTCCGTGAAGCTGCATTCAAAGATCCTTCTAACTTTGATCCTCGTCACTTCCTCAAACCTTCTATCAAATACATGAAGAAAGTTTGTGCGGATCGTTATAACCAATTCGGTTCTGCGGGTAATGCAGATAAAATCAAAGTTCAAACTTTAGATGAATTTGCAGCTAAATACGCCAAAGGTGAATTGAGTGCTTCTACTAAAGCGGCTGTTGCTGTTTAATTAAACTCTCAAGTTTAGCGTTAAATCGTCTAAGTTGATTAATTGAAAGCCTGGTTTCTTAAATTAAGAAGCCAGGTTTTTATCGTAGTAAGCCCTTCNAGTGATGTTATTACCTTATTATATTGCTTCGATGAATATTGAGCATCAATATTTTGAAGCAACGGGAGGTTATAAAGCTTTTGAGGGTATTTGTTTAGTCGATACCTTTTCTGATCAACAGGTGCAACAGTTATCTTTATTTACGCCTGAAAATACCGCTAGGGTTCAACGTCAGAGAAGTTCACCGATTTTTGTGATTATTGGAAATCCTCCTTATAATGCGTCTCAAGTAAATGAAAATGATAATAATAAAAATCGAAGATATACGAATAAAGATAAAACCGGAATTGATGATCGAGTTGCTGCAACTTATTCTAAAGATTCAAAAGCAACGAATAAAAATGCGCTTTCTGATCCTTATGTTAAAGCATTTCGTTGGGCATCTGATAGAATTGGAGATGAGGGAATTATTGCTTTAGTTACAAATAATAGTTTTATTAATGAAATTGCTTTTGATGGGATGCGATGTAATTTAGAAAAAGATTTTGATGTAATTTATATTTTAGATTTAGGAGGAAATGTCAGAAAAAACAGTAAATTATCAGGCACAACGCATAATGTTTTTGGAATTCAAGTTGGAGTGAGTATTAATTTATTAATTAGAAAAAAAGAAAAGCGATCACAATCTACCCAAATTTATTATGCAAGAGTTGATGAGTTTTGGCGCAAAGAAGAAAAGTATAACTATTTAAACCAATGTCAGAAATGGGATGGTGTACAATGGAATCTTATGGAGCCTGATAAAAAATATACCTGGTTAACTGAAAGCTTGAACTATGATTTTGATGATTTTATATCAATTGGTAATAAAGAAAGTAAATTATCAAAAACGCAAGAAATTCATGCTATCTTTAAACTTTATAGTAGAGGAGTAGCTACTTGTCGAGATTGCTGGGTATATAATTTTGATGCGATTAATCTTGGAGAGAATGTTAAACGCACTATATTAACTTATAATGAACAAATGTTCAGTTGGACACAGAGTATTGAGCATTCTCTAAAAATAGACGATTTTGTAACTAAGGATGAAACTAAAATTAGTTGGTCTGAAGGATTAAAAATTTACTTAAAGAGAGGATTTAAAATAGAGTATAAACCTGATTATATTAATCAATCACTTTACCGACCATTTACTAAAAATTATCTATATTTTGATAAAACCTTAAACGAGCGTCGTTATCAATTTCCTTATCTACTTCCAACGCCTGAAACAGAAAATCTAATTATTTCTATTGCTGGAGTTGGAAATAGAAAAGAATTTGGTTGTTTTATTAGTAAATTTATTATTGCTTTAGACTTGGCTTTTGAAAAAGCTCAATGTTTCCCCTTCTACACCTATGACGAAGACGGAACAAACCGAAAAGAAAATATCACCGACTGGTCACTTGAACAATTTAGAAATTATTACCAAGTTCAGACGATTACAAAATGGGATATCTTCTATTATACTTATGGATTATTGCATCATCCCACCTATCGAGAACGCTACGCTGCCAACCTCAAACGAGAACTTCCTCGCATTCCCTACGCGCCAGATTTTCGCGGTTTTGTTGATGCTGGACAACAATTAGCAGACCTCCATCTCAACTATGAACAACAACCCGAATATAGCCTTAAATTCATTGAAAATGATCAAGTTCCGTTAAATTGGCGAGTTGAAAAAATGAAACTCAGTAAAGATAAAACCCAAATTATTTATAATGAGTTTCTGACATTAAGCGGTATTCCTCCTGAAGTGTTTGAATATCGGTTAGGAAATCGTTCGGCGTTAGATTGGATTATTGATCAATATCAAGTTAAAATTTATAAACGCAGTGGAATTGTTAATGATCCGAACCGTTTAGACGATGAACAATATATTATTAGGTTAATTGGTCAAGTGATAACGGTTAGTTTGGAAACTGTTAAAATTGTTAATCATTTGCCCGATTTGGGATTATCCTAAGAGAAGAAGCCATGAAGGGCTTACTACGATACTGCGTTCTTGGGAACAGTTGGCAGTTACCCAGTCCCAGAAATCGTTGGGTCTTTTGATCGCTTCGGATACTATCTTGATATGTTGTCTCACAATTGTTTGTAGATTGGACTTCCTAAGAATAGTAGACAGATGTTAAGGTAACGAAACCCAAGATTATTTTTATTGTTTTTAATCCCATAATCTCTGAATAGGATAAGCATCAAACTTGATATCTCTGCTAATTAAAATTAGGGATCTATTGATGGCTTGAGCGATTAACATTCGATCAAAAGGATCTCGATGATGTAAGGGTAGATTACAAATTTGTAACGTATCAATAAACATAATAGGGAGCAAAAGAATATCTGAATTTTCAAGCTTATCTTCAATGGTTTTATAACTTTGTTGTAATGACAATTTACCCAAATTTAACTTAATCGCAATTTCCCAAAGACTGGCAATACTCAGATAAACATGATCCGCTATATCAATCATCTCTCTTAGGCTATCAGGTAAATTAGGATCATTTTCCGATAACCAAATAAAAGTATGAGTATCTAACAGAAAAGAATTCATTCCATATATTCCTTAAAATCTTCTAAAGGTTCATCAAAATCATCAGATAGAGGTAAAACAAAAGTCCCTTGTAATATTCCTGAGCGACGTTTTTTAACAGGGGGCTGCTCTGAGGGAGTCTTTTGGGAGTAGTTTTCCATAAGATAGTTAGCATAATGTAGAAGCTCTTGTTTTAGAGATTCTGGCATTATCCCAACCATTTGTAGGATTTCCGTATCAATATTCATAATAGCTGTTGTGATTTATTCCCATCGTTTTTTAGACTAACCAACTAGACTAGACAAAAATTTATATATCCCCCTATTATAACTTATAGCGGAAGCCCTGAAGGGCTGACTACGACACCGAACTTAACGTATAATCAAAAACTTAAGTGCAATGCTCAGGGATTAAGATTTTACACCATGAATATCCTGCAACTCAATGTACGCGAAACGGTGATTGTGGCGATTTTAGTTCTGTATCTGGGGAAATATTTAACCGAAAAGATTAAATTCCTTCGAGATTTTAATATCCCCGATGCGGTTTCGGGAGGTGTCCTCGCCTCCTTATTTTTTGGTCTTTGTTTTGCGGTTTTCCAGCATCAAATAGAATTCGATCTCAATGTCCGTGATGGTTTATTGATTGTTTTTTTTACAACTATTGGGCTTTCGGCCAAACTCAAAACCCTGGTAAAAGGGGGGAAATCGCTATTAATTTTGTTAGTCATGGCGATCAGTTATCTAATTGTACAAAATATCACGGGGGTTGCGATCGCAGCCTTAACGGGGTTAAAATTGCCCATTGGTTTGCTGGCGGGGTCGATTTCTCTGAGTGGAGGACATGGGACGGTGATCGCCTGGTCGCCTCTATTTAAGGATAGTTATGGAATTGCTAATGCTACGGAAATAGGCATTGCCAGTGCGACCTTTGGTTTAGTCTTTGGAGGAATTGTTGGTGGGCCCATCGCCAAATTTTTAATTAACAAAAACCAACTCCAAACCAATAACCCAAATCAAGATCTGAGCATCGGTATTAAGAACGATCAGAAGAATGTTATAATTGATTACAATACTATGCTCAATTCTATATTAGTCATTAATCTTGCTATTGGTTTGGGACTAGAAATCAATGCGATCGCTACCGCTATCGGTTTAAAATTACCTTTGTTTGTGGGTTGTTTATTAGCTGGAATTATTTTAACTAATACTGTGCCTTTGGTCTTTAAAGGCTTTACTTGGCCGTCTGATACTCCTTCTCTGGCTTTAATTTCTGATGTGAGTGTGGGGTTATTTTTAGCGATGTCTTTAATGAGTTTACAGTTGTGGACATTGGTAGACTTAGCTGGGCCAATCGCTTTATTATTGTTCGTACAGTTATTCATAATTACGGTTTACACGGTCTTTTTAGTGTTTCCTGTTATGGGTAAAAGCTATGATGCGGCGGTGATTTCGGCAGGATATTCGGGACTCGCATTAGGGGCGACTCCAACCGCAATGGCTAATATGACCGCCGTAACTGAACATTTTGGAGCTTCACCTCAAGCCTTTATTATTGTTCCCTTAGTCGGAGCTTTTTTTATGGATATTGCGAATGCTCTTGTGATTCCAAATTTCCTCAATTTTTTATAGTTTTATCAATAATCGGTATTCCATTCTTCACCTCTAGGTAACTGAATTACGAATTACGAATATTGAATATCCGTCTCCCTTGAGTTTTCAAGAATAATAAAACCGGAAATTGATAAGCTTCTGCCATTAACCAAAGTAGAATAAACAGATGAACGAGAAAAGCTAAAATTGTCCAGATTAGCGGAAACCAACTCCAAGCATTACCCGAAACGGGAGGAAAAATTAAAGCAGATAAACCAATTAAACTTGGAGGAAATAAAACAAAACTAAGAGCAATAATCCAATAAATCCAACTGAGTTCGAGATTGCCTAAATGTTCACCTTTCCAGGTTTTTCCTGTCCAACGCCAGGTTAAAGCTGGTTCTCGATCTGCGAGTTTTAAACTTTGTGTTTCTAGGTTAATCGTAAAGATATGATGGCAGACATCACACCCTAAAGCTTCCATCAAGGTGAGATTAGAAATCTGACCACAACGACAAATTGGACAAGTATAAGTTCCTTCATAACTTAACGAGATTTTTCGGCTGTGACTGTTGAACATTGATCCCTGTGGCATAAAATTACAAAACTTTGCAAAAATCTTAACTATCTTTTTAGATTAAAATGAGATAATTGTTTAATAATAAGAACAGGTCTATTTTATAGAATGTTCCCCAAAGAATACAAGATGTCTTCAGGAAGAGTTAAAAGGAAACTTGGGGTTTGATGCCAATTCCAGCCTAATTCCTCGATCCCTGTTTCAGATCAAGTTCAAGGGTTTGGAGATTTGTATCAGAAGCTACAGTTAAGTAGTCTCTCAAACTTTTATATCTCAATTATATTGTAATCAATTAGGATAAAAGCCAGTGCGATTTCAATCCTACGATCCAGGTGAATTCTACGATGAACTTTTTGTAGCTAAAGGACAACCTCGTCCCTACGCAGCAGCGTTAATTGATCGGATTAATTCTCTATCCCCTGGAGATTTAGAAATCCGACAGGAAGCGGCTAAAACTGCGATGATGAAATTAGGGGCGACATTTAATGTCTATAGTGATAGTCAAGGGACAGAACGTATTTTACCCTTTGACTTAATTCCCCGTATTGTTTCCGCTTCAGAATGGGCTTGGTTAGAACAGGGATTAAAGCAACGAATTCATGCGCTGAACTTATTTATAGATGATATTTATGGAGAACAGAAAATTATCAAAGACGGGTTTATCCCTGAAGAGTTAATCTATTCTTCTAAGGGATTCCTGAAACCTTGTATGGGTTTGAAAGTACCTAAAGGAATTTGGTGTCATATTACCGGAACGGATTTAGTTAGGGATAAAGAGGGAAAATGGTACGTTCTCGAAGATAATTTACGCTGTCCTTCTGGGGTTTCTTATGTCTTAGAAAATCGTCGGGTGATGAAAACCACATTCCCACAAGTTTTTGCTAAATTAGGAATTCAACCCGTTGATGAATATCCCAGTCATTTATTAGATGCTTTGTTGAATTTAGTGGGGACTCATATTAGCAATCCCACCGTTGTTGTCTTAACGCCGGGGATGTATAATTCTGCCTACTTTGAACACTCTTTTCTCGCCCAACAAATGGGGGTAGAATTAGTGGAAGGACGGGATTTAGTGGTGAGTGATGGTTATGTGCAAATGCGAACCACAAAAGGATTACAACGGGTGGATGTGATTTATCGTAGAATTGACGATACGTTTATTGATCCGTTAGCTTTTAATCCTGAATCCATGTTAGGGGTTCCAGGGTTAACGGAAGTGTATCGAAATGGTCGAGTTGCGCTGGCGAATGCGTTAGGAACGGGGATTGCTGATGATAAAGTGATTTATGCTTATGTTCCCCAAATGATTCAATATTATTTAGGAGAAGAACAAATTTTATCGAATGTTCCGACATATTTATGTTGGGAACCCAAACAACTTGAATATGTTTTAGAAAACCTCGATCAATTAGTTGTTAAAGCCGCAAATGAAGCGGGAGGTTATGGGATGTTAGTGGGAACCCAATCAACGGAAGCAGAACGCCTAGAATTTGGAGAAAAAATTAAAGCAAATCCTCGAAATTATATCGCTCAACCGACGTTATCTTTATCACGAGTTCCGACTTTATTAGGAGATACTTTTGAAGGGTGTCACGTTGATTTAAGACCCTATGTTTTATATGGTGAAGATATCTATGTTCATCCAGGGGGATTAACCCGTGTGGCGATGAAAAAAGGGTCATTAGTTGTTAATTCTTCTCAAGGAGGGGGGAGTAAGGATACTTGGGTTTTGTGTGAATAAAAATAGTCAGTAGAGACGCGCCAATAGCCTATCGGCATGGCTCCGCCCAGGCACGTCTGTACACAGTCAACCGTCAACCGTCAACCGTCAAGAATTTTAAATATGTTAAGCCGTGTTGCAGATTCTATTTATTGGTTAAATCGTTATGTAGAACGGGCGGAAAATATTGCTCGTTTTATTGATGTGAATCAAAATTTGTTATTAGATTCTCCCTCTGGTGTTCAACAACAGTGGAAACCGATTGTTGTGACAACGGGGGATTTAGAACTGTTTAAAGAACGCTATGGAGAAGCGACAGAAGAAAATGTCATCCGATTTTTAACTTTTGATAGTAATTACCCGAATTCTATTTTATCTTGTTTACGGGCGGCTCGTGAAAATGCTCGTTCTGTTCGGGAAATTATCTCCTCAGAAATGTGGGAACAAGTTAACGAATTTTATCTGATGGTTCGAGATGCGGCGATGGGAGAAAGTTACTATCAACTCTCGGATTTCTTCTATCAAGTTAAAATGCGCGGACATCAATTTGCAGGGGTTATGGATGCTACCATGTCTCATAATGAAGGCTGGCATTTTGGCAATATGGGTAGACTATTAGAACGGGCGGATAAAACCTCTCGAATTTTGGATGTGAAGTATTATATTTTATTACCTTCAGTTAATGATGTCGGAACAACCATTGATGAAATTCAGTGGATTTCTTTGTTAAAATCTGCCAGTGCTTATGAAATGTATCGCAAACGCAAACAACACCGGATTACACCGTCTAGGGTTGTGGAATTTCTGATTTTAGATCGAGAATTTCCGCGATCAATTGAATATTGTTTATTACAGGCAGAGCGATCGCTACAATGTATTACAGGAACTAGCCCTGGCACTTGGCAAAACCCCGCAGAACGAGAGTTAGGAAGGCTACGTTCTGAGCTTGATTATATCACAATTGAAGAAATTATGCAAGAGGGAATTCATGAATTTTTAGATGATTTACAAGATCGAATGAATCGCGTCGGCGAACGAATTTTTGAAGCCTTTTTTGCGCTTAAACCGGTTGCAAGTCCCCTGATATTGAGTCAAACTCAAGCGAGTTCATGATCTATAATATTACTCACCTTACCCATTACACTTACAGTCAACCTGTTACTTTAGATCCCCATCTGATTCAGTTACGCCCTCGTTCTGATGCGTTTCAAACGGTACAAGAATTTTCTGTAGACATTTTTCCTCAACCTCAAGGGATATCACATTGCTTGGAATTAGATGGAAATAATGTCATTAAGATTTGGTTTTCTCAACCCACTCAAGAATTAAAAATTAAGGTTAACTCCCAAGTGGAAACCCACTGTACTAACCCCTTTCATTATTTATTAGAACCTTGGGCACTGGAGTTGCCTATTGTAGATTATCCGGCTCCTATATTGAGTCATTTACAACCCTATTTACAACAACTTCCTGATCCTATTATTACCCAACTTGCTCAAGAAATTTGGCATAAAACCCAAGGACAAACCCTCACTTTTTTAAGTGAATTAAATCAAAAAATTCATGAGACTTGTCAACATATTATTCGCCCCAAAGGTCGTCCCTTACCACCTGGGATCACTTGGACACAACAGTTTGGTTCCTGTCGAGATTTAACGGTTGTGTTTATGGAAGCGTGTCGGATGATGAATTTAGCGACTCGTTTTGTTAGTGGGTATCAAGAAGGGAATTTAAACCGAGAAAAACGGGATTTACACGCTTGGGCTGAAGTTTATTTACCCGGTGCGGGATGGCGAGGCTATGATCCGACTCAAGGATTAGCCATTAGCGATCGCCATATTCCCTTAGTCGCCACAGCCATTCCCCGCCACGCCGCCCCCATTAAAGGGACATTTCGAGGAATTGGTGCCACCTCCCAGATGGAATTTCACGTTTCAATTGCCAAAATTGACAGTTAAAAGCAATCTTCCCCTTGTCCCCTTGTCCCCCTCTCCCCTGCTCCCCCTGCTCTCCTCTCCCCCCCTACTCTATAAAATTCGTAAGTTGCCATCACCGAGCATGGTAAAATACCTTAAAATTCGCCCACATAATTTTTAGAGAGGTATATTAATTCATGGAAGCAGCACTGCTTTTAGCAAAGCTACCCGAAGCTTACTCCATTTTTAGCCCTGTCGTTGACATTCTGCCTGTTATCCCCGTCTTTTTCCTGTTGTTGGCTTTTGTTTGGCAAGCCTCTGTGGGATTCAAATAAAAAAAACAGTTTAAGCTATCAGCGTTAAGCTGGAAAATTGCGGAGGTTTACTCAATCGAGGGTTTAACTTCCCCGTCTTTCTAACTCAACGTTGATAGCCATCTTAGGTAAATATTACTTCCTGCTACCAATGGTTTTTTGAAATGCAGGTCTTTCCGTTAACCGTTTAATGTATTCTAAAACAGCCGGATAGGGGCTTAAATCCAACTTCAACATAATCGGAATATAAGCCAAAATCGAACCCACTGCAATATCGGCGACATTCAATTCATTCCCCATTAAAAAGGGTTGTTTCGACAGAATTTCATTCAAAGGATTGAGTAAACGGGGGGTTTCTTTTTCCCGATTTGCTTCTATAAAAATTCCCGTTCCTAAAGTTGCATTTCCAAATAATACCCATTGATAAATTTCGGCTCTTTCTTCGGGAGAATGAGGCAGTTTACCGTGTTTTTCGGCTAAATATAATAAAATTGCTCCCGACTCCCACAGTTTAAAATCGTCCTCAACAATTGCGGGAACTTTACCAATGGGATTGATCGCCATGAATTCCGGTTGCAGATGTTCTCCGGCTTGCATATCTAATAGAATAAATTCGTAGGGAACCCCGATTTCTTCTAAATACCATTGCACAATTGAAGCCCGACTACGAGCACCACCATAGAGTTTTAACATTGATGTTTATCCTTTTTTAAGATGAGAAGTCTTTTAAAAAGTTTATCATTAAATTATCAAGATGAGGGAAGGAAAAGGAAGCGTGTTTGATAATATCTGCAAATTTATCGCGGAGAATTTTTCTGAGGATTTAGCCAGTTGGTTATTGGGTTCTCCCATTCAGTTAACACAACTGAGTCCAACGGAGTTATCCTTAGAACCGATTCGTGCAGATTCTTTAATTTTACTACAATCCGATGAGTTAGTTTTACATACAGAATTTCAAACTTAACCGGATACCATAATGCCCTTTCGGATGTTAGATTATCGAGTAAGGGTCTATCGACGGTTTCCCCAAAAGCTAATGCGTCAGGTGGTGATTTATTTACAACGAACTAATTCCCCCTTAGTTCAACAAAATACCTTTAAACTCGAAAAAACCTCCCATGAATTTGAGGTAATTCGTCTCTGGGAACAGCCCACAGAGGAATTTTTAAGAGTTTCTGGGTTATTACCCTTTGCGGTATTAAGTCAAACTAATGATCCCGCCCAGGTATTAACTCAAGTCTCTCAAATTGCTGAACAAATTGCAGATCGGCGCGTTCAAAGTAATCTGATCGCCGCATCTTCAATTCTCGCCGGATTAGTGTTAGAAACCAATGTCATTCAACGGATTATTAGGAGTGATATTATGCAAGAATCAACGATGTATCAAGAAATTTTACGACAAGGTAAAGAACAAGGTCGGGCTGAAGGTCGGGCTGAAGGGCTTACCGAAGGTCGGGCTGAAGGGCTTACCGAAGGTCGGGCTGAAGCACTACGACAAGTTGCGATTTTATTACTGAGAATGGGGATGAGTTTAGAACAAATTTCTCAAACAACAGAGTTAACGGTTGAACAAATTCAAGCGTTACAACAGAGTCAACAACAGGACAATCAAAATAATTAAAGATTGAGGTGATATCCTTTACCCTTGGCTAGTGTTAAAGGATATCACCCTAACTTAAATCTCAACAAACTAAAGAACTTGGTGAGTATAAGCGTGTTGTTTTACATTATCTTCAGTGCGAATAATACGCTCAGAATTTAACACCCGTTTCCGTTCTAAGGAGTAATTAAATTCTTTAAAATTTGCTCCTAAAGGAATATGAAGTTTAGCTTGAGGGCGATTTTTATAGGTGCGAGTTGCAGCGATCGCGCGATCGTTAAAATTTTCACAAAAATGGGCATCTGTTCCCAATTCTGCGGGAATTTTAGCTTCTCCATTACTTAAAATAGAACCCAATGTTACAGCATAAGCAATTGAATAGGATGTAGGAACTCCTTTCAAAATAGCTTCCAAAGCCGCTGAGGGAATGGGTTCAACGACTTGAACTTGATGAACTTCCCCATCTTCTTTAATAAAACAGGTTGCTAAACCAATGACGACATAATCATCAGTGGAGATATCAGGGGCGTTAGGATATGCTGTTGCAGTTGTCATAGAAATTAAAGGGTTCAGAATTCCAAAACTAATTTAATTCGCTGGTTGCATTGTACCAAGTTTCTATAAAAGCCCTAGGGGACAAGAATTAGATGGTTAAAGTGTCTAAACCCTTACGGGACTTAAACAACAGAGAGATTGTAAAAGTCCGAGAGCTTCATATTTTGCTAAAACTTTTAACTAAACTTTATATTGGAGAGCAGGAGTCACTAGAGACAAGCAATGGTGTGTCTTTGCTGGAGTGAGGATCAAAGCAATCATTAATGTCCTAGCGACCCGGTGCAACTGCTATAGATTAGAGCTATTTTATTTAAGGGAGAATTTGAAAATCGTTACTGCTGAGACTATTAGCAGAAACATTAATTAAGGTTGCTAAAAGTTGGTTAGTGTTAGTGACCCGAATTAGGGTATTATTCGGATCAGAAACTAAAGTTAATTGTGCAAAAGTTAATCCTCCCATTAACCCAATCAAATCTTCACCTTTGGTAAAATCATTAATCGTATCACTCCCTAAATTGTTGGCGAGGATAAAGCGATCGCGTCCTGTTCCTCCAATTAAGGTATCATCTCCTTTATCTCCATATAACCAGTCATCTCCATCATTTCCCCGCAGAATATCGGTTCCTTGACCGCCAAATAAAGTATCAGTTCCGATATCTCCCGTGAGGTCATCATTATCCAAATTTCCATATAACAAATCATCACCACTCCGACCATCTAAAACATCATTATTTTGTCCGCCATAAAGGCTATCATTGCCTTCATTTCCCACAACCGCATCATTACCCAAATTTCCATTTAACCAATCATTTCCTAAATTTCCCGATAGAAAATCATTACCGGAAAGTCCTAAAATTAAGTCATCTCCTGCATCTCCTAATATTGTATCACTTTCTTCTGTTCCTAATAACAACTGAAAGGTATTATTATTCAAAGTAACCGTTGTGTTTGCCATATTAATTTAGGGGTTAAAGTTAATAAATCCTTAAGCGTTGTTTCCGGCGATAGGTTTATGATACTCATGCCAATGTTGAGCAATATCAATCCGACGACAGATCCAAACCCGGTCATGATTTTGAATATAATCTAAAAAGCGAGCTAATGCTGCTGCCCGTCCAGGTCTACCCACTAAACGACAATGTAATCCAATACTCATCATTTTAGGTGCGGTTTCTCCTTCAGCATATAACAAATCAAAGGCATCTTTTAAATAGGTAAAAAATTGTTCCCCACTGTTAAAGCCTTGATTTGTAGCAAACCGCATATCATTATTATCCAGGGTATAAGGAATGACTAAATGGGGTTTTCCATAGTCATAAACCCAATAAGGTAAATCATCGGCATAACTATCAGCATCATACAAAAATCCGCCTTCCTCTACGACTAATTTTCGAGTATGGGAACTGGTGCGTCCGGTATACCAACCGAGGGGTCGAGTTCCCGTAACTTCGGTATGAATGGCGATCGCTTTTTGTAAATGTTCCCGTTCCATTTCTTCATTAAAATATTTATAATCAATCCAGCGATACCCATGACTAGCAATTTCCCAGTTTGCTTCTAACATCGCTGCAACAACTTCTCGGTTGCGTTCTAAAGCCATTGCCACCCCATAAACGGTCAGGGGGATATGACGTTGGGTAAACAGCCGATACAGTCGCCAAAATCCGGATCTACTGCCATATTCATAGATAGATTCCATGTTCAAATGGCGCAATCCTTGAAAGGGTTCAGCCCCAATAATTTCTGATAAAAAAGCTTCTGAAGCTTGATCTCCGTGTAGAATACAATTCTCGCCGCCTTCTTCATAATTAATCACAAATTGTACAGCAATTCGGGCTTGATTCGGCCATTTTGGATCGGGGGTATGGCGACCATAACCGATCATATTTCTTGGATAGTGTTTAGACATATTAATATTAATACAAAAAATATTGTTAATTTTATATAGGTCGTAAAATCTTTTCGATCTGAGTTTTTAATTTAGGTAAATTTGGTTCAATAACAGACCAAAAATATTCTTTAATTTTTCAAAATTATTTCTCATAAAGAAATTGCCTCTGTATTTAAAAATAGTATAATTTATTTTATCATAAATTTGATAAATTTTCAAGTCATTTTACTGTTTTAAATAAGAGCGATCGCAAATACAACAAATCTGCTTACTCAAGCTGCCGGGGATCTTCTGAGGGAGGATGCCAGCCAGCCTGAGCCCATAGCGTCCGGGCTTCTTGGATAGAACGTTCTCCTCTATAGCGTTCGTCGTTGAGGTCAAGACGCTCACAAGTGGCTCGACCGATGGGAGTTGTGCCGACAATCTCCGTACCCTCCGCATTCCAGATGAAGTGGTCAGGCCAGTGCTGTTGACGGGGATTAAATAAAGGCAGAATTGCTGAGGTTTCCACATCCCGACCCACAATGAAGTTATAACGACGCTGGTTACAACGGCTACAAGCTAAAGCCAGGTTATCAGAATTGTCAGAGCCACCTAGAGAGCGCGGCTGGATGTGATCGATGGTGAAACGAGAGGTGCTGATTTTCTCAGGAGAGTGACAATATTCGCACAGGTAGCCTGCACGTTTCCGCACGAGTTGCCTTGTCAATTCATTAATAGTCATTGCTCGGCAACTAAGAGGGAATTGAGGTAGGTAAAGATACGGTCAAGTTCCCCGATGGCGTTGAGTTCTGCCTCTTCTTCTAGGGTTAGTGAACCTGTCTTGTTTTTTTCTAGCAAATCTTCGAGGTTAGATTGTAACTCGTCGGTAAATTTGAAGAGTCGAAGGCTATCAACCTTCTCAACTTTAATGCCTGTTTCCAGTAAGGACTGTGGGCTAATCATTACTTGGATCATAATTTTGCTGCTCCAGTACAAAGCACTAGCTTAACTCTAGCAAATTCTGATAATCCGCGATCGCAAATACAATAATATTAAAACAATTAATTGATAGATGTTGGGGTGTAGCGAGAGAGAACGCTCGCACTGCTTTAAGTGATAAAATCATAACTGCTATATTTTACTCTTTATTGTTAAAAAGGTAAGTATTGAACTTGGTTCACTAAATCTTCTGGTTCACTGGCTTTGGCAATTATTTCTAAGTCCCGCACACATTCTCCAACGGTGACAGACTGTTGATGTGCGTAAATAACCCCACTAAACTTTAGCCCCTCTTGCTGGCGACGGTTAGCTATTACTAAAAAATCATCATCTTGGGTAAAGATAACGCGATCAAGTTCTGTGGCGCGTTCGCGTAGCGTCCCGTAGGGAATCAAGTAAAATTGGGTCAGGCGTGCCAGTTCGTCCATCTTCTTGTACTGTGAGAACGTCTATACCGCGCAATTTTAAACCGTTAGTAATTGCTCGACGAATGTGTTCATCCATGTAAAGGGCTAAGGTCATTTAATGAGTCCCTGGGTGCGAAGTTTTTTAACTAAAGCCGATTCACCTGCTTGTTGACGTAACGTTTCAACATTCTCAAATCGTCGCTGTATATCAGCATCTAATTCTTCTTTATTATCCCAATAGTAAGCTAAGGTAGAATAAATTTGACTCATGCTTAAATAGGGATGTTGAAATTTAATTTCTTCGGGACTCCAGCCAAAAGCCAGATGACCGGAAACTAATTCAATTACTTTCATCGTTGTTCCAGCAATGTAGGGAACGTCGTTTTCATTCAGTTCTATATACTTGTGTTGTGTCGTAGTCAATTTCATAAAGTTTGCCTCGTTACTGAATTTAATTATAGCATATTTTCGGCAATTTCTTTTGGAGTGCGATCGCGCTCAATAATTGATATTAATATAAAAATGGGCGATCGCAAATACAATCATATTAAAACAATTAATTGGTAGATGTTGGCTTGTCAATTCATTAATAGTCAGAGGCTCGTTCTTTAGGTAATGTAATCCCTAAGCGTTTTTGTAACGCCTCGATGACTTCTTCAGTAGACTGCTGACCAAGGTGTTTAATTTTTAAGAGGTCTTCTTGAGTATAATCTAGTAAGTCCCTTACTGAGTTGATTTGAGCACGTTTGAGGCAGTTGTAAGACCGAACTGATAACTGTAATTCTTCAATCGGGATTTGACTGGTTGGATCGATATCATCATTTTGATCGCTTTTAATCGATTCCGGGGTGATATTTTTTGACGTAGCTGACTTAGAGGCTCGTTCTTGAGGCAATGTAATCCCTAAGCGTTTTTGTAACGCCTCGATGACTTCTTCCGCAGACTGCTGACCAAAGTTTTTAATTTCTAAGAGGTCTTCTTGAGTATAATCTCGTAAGTCTGCCACTGAACTGATTTGAGCGCGTTTGAGACAGTTGTAAGCCCGAACGGATAACCCTAATTCTTCAATCGAGATTTGATCGATATCATCATTTTGATCGCTTTTAATCGATTCCAGTGTGATATCTTTTAACGGTATAAACAAATCTAATAAAATTGTCGCAGCTTGGCTCAAGGCTTCTTGGGGGGTGTAACTCCCATTTGTCCAAATTTCCAGAATCAGGCGATCTTTTTCTTCATTCCCACCAAACCGCGCTTCCTCAACGATATAATTCACTTTTCGCACAGGCATAAACACCGCATCGATTTGCAGAAAATCTACAGCCGTTGCATCATGACTGCTTTCAATCGCGCGATATCCGGTTCCCTTCTCAACTTGGAATTCCCTTTCCAAGGTTGCCCCAGGAGCCAGGGTAGCGATATATTGGTTTTTGTCTACGACCTCAACCTTTGAAGGTAACTCAAAGTGACCTGCCGTTACCGTCGCTGGGCCTTGAATTTCTAAGCGACCGATTTGTTTTTGGTGGGTATAGCTTTTGAGTACAACTTCTTTCAAGTTTAGGAGAATTTCTAAAACATCTTCCCGAACCCCTTGAATCGTTGCAAACTCATGATTAACACCAGCAACCCGTACTGATGTAATGGCTGCTCCTTCTAAGTTAGAGAGTAAAACCCGTTTAAGAGCATTACCAACTGTCGTCCCTTGACCCCGTTCTAAAGGCTCTAAGACGAATTTTCCGTACTGAGTCCGGTGTGCATCAGTGTTCGATTCAATACACTCAATCTTAAATCCTGCCACCGATGGACTTGGAGTCGGACTTGGAGTCGGACTCGGAGTCGGAGTTGGGCTTGGAGTCGGACTCGGTGTTGGAGTTGGGCTTGGAGTTGGGGTTGGACTTGGTGTTGGACTTGGTGTTGGACTTGGTGTTGGACTTGGTGTTGGACTCGGTGTTGGACTTGGTGTTGCACGTGGAGTCGGACTCGGTGTTGGACGTGATATTTGTTCGGGGTTAGGATGATTTTTGGAATTATCCAATATTTCTCTAACATCTTCTATTGTTTCATCTATTGTTTCACTGACCGTTTTAATCACTTCACCGATGAAAGAGGGTTGACCCGAATTTCTATCACTAAAATCTGGTAGTGGAATATAAACATCTGGCTTTTGAGTCACCCGAACAATTTTAATTTCAGCTAAATCGCTAATATTCTCTGGGATAGCTGTAGCATAAATTTCATAACTTCCATCAGAGGATGCTGAAGGAACAAAATCACCATTCTGATTAATTGTTCCCCCTGTTGCATCCCATTCAATATAATTAGGTTCGATAAAATCTCCCTGCTGATCAAATCCAGTAACTTCAAATTGAAAATGTTGATCAGATTTAATTTCCACTTGTTCTGGCTGAATTCTTAACCTTCTTAAAACAGGAATAACCTGGATATTAACAGAATCACTAATTTGAGCAAAATTAATACAAGAGTTCCCCACCCAATCTAATAAACGAATAGTTCTTTTAATCGCTTGTTTAATCAACCAAGCTTGCACAGCCATTTCAAAATTAAAGAGTTCTGAAGACGAATTTTGCTCAGAAGCGGGTGAGATATTATCAGTTGTTTCAGATTGATCTTCAATCTCTGTTTCCGCAGAATTAGACGATAATACACTTTGAATGTTATCACTCAGAGAAAATAACCGTTCTGCCCAGTAAATACTCCGAGATATTAATTTTGTATAAATGCCAAAGGCTAATATTTTTGAGCGAATATCATACGGAGATAATGGAGAAACTTTAGCTTTTACTTGATATGAGCCTTTATCGTTATTCTTGGCTGTAAATTTCCCATTCTGATCAATTCTTCCCCCTTTTTCTTCCCAAACAATATTTCCGGTTTCAATCTCATTTCCATATTGATCAAACCCAACGACATTAAAAGTTATACTTTCATTAGGTTTAAGAGAAATATTCCGATTAGGATTAATCTGAATTCGTCTTAAAACAGGTAATATATGAACAGTTGCACTAACTTGAAGTAACCCTACTTTGGCGGTTACAGTAACTAGATCTTTTTCATAACCTCCTTTAAAAATTCCCTCTGGGTTAATTCGACCTCCGGCGGTACATTTCCATTCAATATTATTCACCCACATCCAATTTCCAATCTGATCTAAACCCATGACTTGAAACGTGATCGGTTCATTCGGTTCAGCAGAAATAGTCTGCGGTGAAATAATCAGATCAGTTAAAATAGAAGGAACAATAATTTTAGCTGTTGCGCTAATTGTTTGACCGGGTATTGAAGCGGTAACAGTGAATTGTCCTTTACTATTATTCCCAACGGTATAATTTCCATTGTCCTTAATTTTGCCTCCTGTAGCAGTCCAATTGACTCTTTCAATTGAAATAGGATTTCCTCTTTGATCTAAACCCTCAACTGTAAATTTATGGCTTTGACCAGGACACATTTCTATCAATGATGGAGAAATGATCAAAGAGGTTAATCTTGGATGTTCAATAACTTCTACTTGGACAGATCGACTAATGGTTTCAACTTTTGCGGTAATAGTAACTGTTGTTTCAAAGCGACTCGCAATAAATATTCCATTATTAGGAAGTTGTATATTATCAGCCGTCCAAGTAACTTGTCCAATGGAAAAAGGTTGATTATATTGATCAAAGCCTTCCGCACTAAATTGTTGAGTATCACCACAATATAAAGTTGTGATTGAAGGATTAATTGTTAACAATTTTAGTTTAGGTCGTTCACGAATTGTAATTAAAACTTCACAACTAACTGAGTTAACCTGTGCTTTAATTTTAAAGTTAGAACCTGATAGATTTCCAGCTTGGAATAGTCCATTTTTAATTGTTCCTCCTGTAGCAGTCCAACGGACTTGTGCGATGGAAAAAGGTTGATTATATTGATCAAAACCTTTAACATTAAATTGCTGAGATTTACCACAATATAAAGTTGTTGTTGAAGGATTAATTTTTAAGGATGTTAGTTTAGGTCGTTCACGAATTGTAACTGACGCTTGACAACTAACGGTGTTAACTTTCGCTTGAACTGTAAAGTTAGAAGCTGATAAATTTCCAGCCGTAAATAATCCGTTTTTAATGGTTCCTCCTGTAGCAGTCCAATTAATTTGATCAAGTTTAATGGGTTGATTATATTGATCAAAACCTTCAACTTTAAATTGTTGAGATTTACCACAATATAAAGTTGTTGTTGTAGGATTAATGGTTAATGATGTTAGTTTAGGTCGTTCACGAATTGTAACTGACGCTTGACAACTAACCGTGTTAACTTTAGCTTGAACTGTAAAGTTAGAATTTGATGTATTTCCGGCTTGGAATAGTCCATCTTCGACCTCTCCCCCTGTAGCAGTCCAAGTTATGTTTTCAATTTTAATCGGTTTATTATATTGATCAAAGCCTTGAATAGTAAACTCTTGATAGTCACCACAATATAACGTTATTTTTGAAGGATTAATTGTTAACGATCTGAGTTTAGGAGACTCACCTTCTAAAACCTCTAAAACTTTTCCTATTTGCAAATCCAAAAGTTTGATCCAATCCCGACTTCCACTAACAAATAATTTGCCATTAGAACTAACAGCAATAGAACCAATAAATCCAGCATGACCTGTAATTTTACGAGATTGATTGGGGTATTGATTAGGGCTTTGAATATAAATAATTCCATTATGGGTTCCTATCACTTGAATATTACCATTAGGAGTAATATCAAAATCCGTCAGGGTTTGAAATTTTCCCGTAATAGTCTTAACACATTTTAAAGTATTGACGGGGAATTGAGATTGAGATTCATTATTACTCTTTCCAAAAAAGAAACTCAAAACATCGGTTACAAAAGGAATATTAAAATTTTCATTTTTACCTTGAGTTTTGGGATCTTTTTGCCAAATTTTAAGAGTTCCATCTCGACTCCCTGTAACTAAAGATCGATCATCAGAACTAATGGCGACATTTTGAATCCAATCTGAATGTCCTTCAAGAGTTCTTAATAATTGTTTTTGGGTCAAATCCCATACTTTTATCGTTTTATCGGTGCTTCCACTGATTAAAACTTGACTATCGGAACTGATTGCTAAAGAAGATATCCATCCGGTATGACCGTTAAAAGTATGGACGAGTTCTCTTTTTTCTAAATTCCAGACTTTAATGGTTTTATCTGCACTTCCACTAATTAACCGTTGATTATCTGGGGTAATTTTAACGACATTAACCCAACTTGTATGACCTGTAAAAATATGCAAAAGAGTTTTAGTTTTTAAACTCCATAACTTAACGATTTTGTCAATACTACTACTGACTAAATATTGACCATCAGAACTAATCGCAAGGGATAAAACCCAATGGGAATGAGCATCAAGGGTATCAATTAATTTTCCTGTTTCTAAATTCCAAATTCTGATAGTTTTCCAACCACCACCGATGATAATTTTATGTTCTGAACTAATTGCTACAGAGGAAATTGTATCTTCAGGTACAATATTAGGCGATCTCAAATAAACATTTTCAGTTAAATAAGGATTATCACCATACAACACCCAATAAGCGGATTGTTTAACCTGTTCTGAAGGGTCGGTTAATGCTTGTTGCGCTAGTAAATCCAAGCCTGGATCAAATTTCAGACAGTCTGAAAGTGCTTTAAGTCGTTGTTGAACGTCTGGACTGGTGAATTGACGCTGGAGATTCTGGATAGCCTGCTGTTGAGAGGGTTCAGTCATGGTGCTACCTATTACAGGTTATAGATTCATTTTAAATCCATAACTGCATCAAATAACAGAGGTTTTAGTCCAAACCTGCCAAAAAAGTCCTCCCATTCCCTTGTTCCAAGGCTCTGCCTTGGGACACCATTAGGGATGGCTCCGCCTCCGGTATTCTGGTGGCAAAAGCTGAGGCTAATGCTGAAGCTATGTAAGCTAGTATTCAAGAAGTTAAAATAAATTGGAACTTACTATGATGAATCAACCTAAAATTCCTAATGCTGAAGTCAGATTGCATTCTGCTACTAAAATGCGAGATTTATGCAAACGGATTGATACAAATCTTTTAGATTTAGATGAACTCATCTCACAGTTAGAAACGGATATTCGCAAAAGTTCTTTAACCGCTTATCGTTTAGGAAAGTCACAGAAAACTATTAAATAATCAGGACTATTAGTAAAAATACATCACCTAAGTTTGACCCTTTAGCTTTACTCACAACTTTAAACTTTAGGCTTAGATGGTGGTGTAATCTTAAATTTATTTAATAGATCATCAATTTCTAATAATAATTCAAAATCTTCTTGAGGTAATAAATCGTTATTATTATGTTGTTCTAAAAAACTAAACGCCTGTCGAAATTGTTTCGATGTTGCTAGAATAGGAGAATCAAAATGACAAGGAATAATCCGGTTAAAATCCCATTCAGACACTTGATTTGCCCAGATTAACGTTTCTTCGGGGGCACGATTTAAAATTAAAGTTTGTAAAATGGGGGCGACAAATAACCGTCCATTTCCTCTCAATGCTTCAAAAGATTGTTGCCAATTCGGTTTCCATTTAAACGGATAAATCCCAAAATAAGCTTTTTTAGAACGGTCGGGTGCTTGCCAAGATTCTCGAAACGCATCCCCTAATTCTACCGTATCTAATACACTGGGACGAAAATAAAAGGAAAATAACGAGATTCTGTGCCATCCTCGGCGACGGGTGATTTCATTATTTTCTACTTTATGAAAGGTATCATCTTTAGCATGAAAGAGTAACGGATAGGGATCAAGTTGTACAATAGCGGGAGGGGTATCAGGAATGGAAACAATGGTATCGGTTACTAATAGGGTATGGGAACGTTTATGGAAAAAAGCTACTTCTGCAAACCGCCCAACTCCTAATGCTAACGGCCCTAAAATACGATAGTCAAATTCATCGGAAAAGGGTGTTTTTTGGCTATCTAAAGGTAGAATATGAGTCCGTTTTAACGGTAAACCTAACCAACTTAGAGGTAAATTAATCGGAAAACTCCACTGTCCGGGGGCTACAAAAACTTGAGCTTGGGGAAATTTTCGAGCAAAGGGGCCAACAAAAACTTTATGTTCAATTCCTGAAATTGTGGGCAGAATAATATATTTTATATCCCCATGTTCTATGATTAATTGTCTCATTAAACAGAGGCATTCTGGGGTCGGAGCAACGGGAGCATAAACCAACAAACCCCCCTGGTCAAGTTTCACCACCGTCATCCGAATGGGAACCACCACATACAGAATTCCCTGTACCTGTTCAAATGTCCAAATAGTATTGGGAACAACTTCCGTGCGGAGGGTTCGCCGTTGACCGTAGGGATAAATGGGGACAACGGGCCAAAAGGGCCATGAAAACTCCCGAAACGAAAGATTTTGAACAGGTTCTTCTTGGGTTTTCCGACTGTACTCCACTGTTTTCCTAACTCCTGTTTTTTGTAGAGAGCCTTTAAAGATAGACAAAGATAGACAAAGATAGACAAAGATAGACAAAGATAGACGCGCCGTGGCTCGTCTCTACTTTAGGATATCGGAATTTGTTCTAAACTTTCATATTCATCTAAAATCCCGTTTGGGGGTTCCTCTCGATGCACTAAAATTCCGCGTATTCCTAGAGCTTTTGCGCCTTGATAATCAGCTTTTAAACTATCACCAATATGCCAAGCTTCTTCCGGTGAACAGTCATGTTTATTTAAAGCAATTTGGAAGATTTGAGAACTGGGTTTTGCGGCTCCTGCTTCGGTTGAAATGGTCACAGATTTAAAAAAATCAGCTAAATTTAAGGCTTCTAAAACGGGATATAATCGGGAATCAAAGTTGGATAATACCCCTAATTCTATTCCTTGTTCTTGCCAATATTTTAATTGAGGGGGAACATCAGCATAAACAAACCAAGGTTTTTCCGTTTCAAAATAACTGTATAAGGCTTGAAAAAATACAGAAAAGTCTGTAAAATTATCATAGAGTCCAACGGTTTTAAAGGTTTGTTCAGCGATCGCTTTCCACCACTCAAATTCTAATTGCGGAATTTCACCGGGCTCTGCTCCTGGAAACGCCATACTCGGAGAAGCTAAAAAACATTGAAAAAAGACTTGATCTAAAATTTCGGCTTCAGCTTTTACCCCAAATTCATCAGCAATGATTCGGTACGCTTCCCCCACACTATGACGCACTCCGAACAATGTACCAACAGCATCTAAAAAAATAACACGGGGTTTTTCGGGTGCAGAATGTTCCAGGTTAATCATGGTCAACTTTCTAATGATTTAACGGTTAAATCAGAAACCGGGTTACTACAAAATAGATTTTAACAGAAAAACCCGGTTTCTCAATTTTTATTCCCCCGTTCCTATTTTTTGATCCATTGAGATTAATAAATCCTGCAACGGGCGCGTGATCCAATTAACCGCAACTCGAATCTGATGATCTAAGGTCGGGAAACGATATAAATAAATTAATCGTCGGGCTAAATGGGCAAATTGACCTTCTAATTGAATCCCTAAACCTGTTAAGGTGGCGTTATCTGTTCCTAATGTCATCATTTCCCCTAAGCCAGTATAACGGAAGGGTAATAAAGGTCTTTGTGTTAATAACGCCCAAAGATTCCACCCGGTATAATCTGCTTGTTGAAAAGCGGCTTGGGCTGTGGTTGGAATTGTTTGACCGTCCGCATCTTTACAATCTGCTAAATCTCCTAATGCAAAAATTTCAGGATGATCAATCACTTGTAAGGTTGAGGTTGTAACAATTTGACCCCGTTGGTTTTGTTTTAAAGGAAGCTCTCGGACGACAGGAGAAACTTTTGTTCCCACTGTCCACAATACAATATCAACCGGAATCTCATCAATTTGACCTCGATATTCTAGGGAAATTCTATCTGCTTCAATGGCGGCGACAGTGGTTTCTAAATCGATCCAAACTTGCCGTTCTGATAAAGCATTTCTAGCGGCTTCTCGATTAAATTCGGGGGAGGTTTTTAAGATTTCCTCTGATTGTTCAATAATTCTAATCCGGGCTTTTGTTCCTAAGCGATCAGCCAATTTACAAGCTAATTCTACGCCACTATAACCTCCGCCAACAATTGCCACCCGAATTTTATCTTGATTTGAGGTTTCTAGCCGTCGCAACTGTTCTTCTAAACGGTAAGCATCCGCAATGGTTCGGAAAGGAATCGCATAATCTTTGACACCCGCCACTAAATCTAAAGGCGTTTCGCTTCCCATTGCCAATACTAAATAATCATAAGGAATTGAAGTGTTGTTTTCCAGTTTAACTTGTTTATCGTCAATGTCAATTTTGCTAACAACTCCCTGACAAAACCGCACATTTGTATCTTTTAACAGATCTTCAAAAGCAGGGGAAATTTCCCAGGCTTGTAGTTCATTCGTCAGCAGTTCATACAGCAGAGGTAAAAATAAGAAATGGTCATTCTGATCCACCAGAACAATTTCCGGTTCCTGGGATTTTTCCCAAGGAAGTTGACTCAAACGTAAGGCGGTGTAGAGTCCACCAAAGCCTCCACCAAGGATACAGATGCGGGTTTGCTGTTCAGTCATATTAGAATCTATGGTTTCTCGGAGTCGGGCCGTTTCTTTAAACTAGGATAGCAATTTTAATCAGAAAATGTTAAGTATTGCTACAAGGACGAAAATGAATTCCCTTTGTTTGGTAAAACATCTTAGCTATAACGATTAATTTCCATTGGCTACAGTTTAAAAAACTTTAGGAGATGATTCCATGATGCTTTTAGCCGCCGCTACTAACACTCCCGTTACTCACGCTTGGAGTCCCACCATCGCGATTGTAATGATTTTGTCCAATATTGTAGCGATCGCCATTGGTAAATTCTCAATTCAGCACCCCAATGCTGGCCCTCAATTACCCTCTTCTAATCTGTTTGGTGGGTTTGGCTTACCTGCGGTTTTAGCAACTACAAGTTTTGGTCATATTTTAGGGGCGGGTGTGATTTTAGGATTATCCAGTTTGGGAGTCATTTAACCCATTTTAGATGTAGGGTGCATCCCCATGCACCTGATAAATTCTACTTTTAATGATAACAGAAATACTCCTCCCCAGCCCCGCTATTTTCTAGGGGCTATTTTATTATGATTGATGATAATCCTGTCCTGACCCATATTGCCAAGCTTCCAACCAACGATAATAATAATATTGAGAAGCCGGAGGTAATTTTTGGAACAGAGGTTCTAGGGTTTTGGCAACTGGATATAAACCCGTATAAAGCCCTAAATTCCAGTAGTGAATTGTCCAATTAATTAAAGAGGTTAACCCCACTTGTGGAATAATTTTAAAAATCAAACCGGGATGATTAATCGCCGTTTTAGATAAGGTTTTAGTTAACGCTAAAAACTGTACCACATCTTGCAAAAAGGGTTTTAAAATTGGTTCTCCCAATTCTTCCATTTCTTGGAATACCGTTGCTAATAACTGATTAATTTGTTCTGGGTTAAGGGTTTGTTTAACCCCCACACTCATCGACCGTTGAAATAACCAAGTAACGGATAAACTAGGTTGATAGGGTTGTAATAAAGATAAGGCATTTTGGCTTAATTGATCAGTTGTTAACGCTTGATCAATACCATTCGTTAACCGTTGTAAATGACGTACCATCGCCCCAAAGCCTCCAAAACTTAACGGAGATTGATTTCCGCTACTATCTCCAATGGCAAAAACACGATTCAAAGGCATTTTTAACGGGCTATTTTTATAACAAGGAAAAAACCCAAATAACGCTCGTTTAAAGGTTAATTGATGAAGTTCAATCTGTTGATATTCAGGTAAGAGTTTAAAATAATCTTCAAACAAAGATTCTAAACTGAATCGTTGGGGGTCAGCATCTAAATAGGTAAATAAATAAGTCGTTCTTCCGTCTCTCGCGGGAAACGCTTCCCAGAAATATTGACATTGATTTTGTAAAGGAGTAAAAGAGGCAAAAATATCACCTGTTTCATTATTAGGATAACCCGTTGCACAGGTTCCCACCACTAAACAAACTGCATCAGGTTTTTGTCCTTGTCTGGCTTGTCGAACTAAAGGGGAAAAATTACCCATTGCATCAATTAATAAACGGGTTTTTAGAATGATTGACCTCTCCCCTAACCCCTCTCCTGCAAGGCGAGGGGAATGAATTTCGGTTACATTTACCGCCACGCCATCAGGATGAATAATAGCCGATTCATAAGCCGTATTTTCTAATAAGATTCCTCCGGCTTCTAAAAACCGATTTTTGAGAGTTTCTAATAAATAAACTGGATCAACTCCAATATTAAGAACATCTTTCACCCAAATCTCAATATTATTCGGAAAGCTTAAACGGGCTGGGTTATATTCTGTTGCGATCGCTGTTTTTAATTCTACCTCAGACAGTAAATTTAAGTCAATAAAAACCTCTAATTCCTTGCGAGAAATATTCCATTCTTGTTCCCGTCCTTGCAATTTTCCACGTTCTAATACCGCTACTCGCCACCCTTTCATCGCTAAGGTTGTACCGATTAAAATTCCCAGAGTCCCCCCACCAATAACAACATCATAATCCACCGTTTCCAAGCGTTGAGATTCCTCTTTAACGGTATTAGGAAGGGGAAGACTATTATTTTTTAAACCCGTCCATAGTTCATCTGCTTTCCGTAAACCGTTCAAAGGGTTTCCAGGGATTTGAGATAAAATTTCTTCAGTGAGAGACATAGCAGTTAGAATAAACTATTCTTAATAGGATAATCGATTTTACATTTTGATCAACTCTCAGTAACGAAAAGACGTAAAAAATCTTTGATCTCATCCAGAACAGGGTGATTAAAATTCCAGATATCTTGTTTATTTTCCATAATATAGTTAAAATTTGTCATGCTGCATTTTCGTTCTGCTTGATATCGATCTCGACGGGAACAAGTATCAAATCTAAGATAAAGACTAATCCAAAATTTATCATAGTCTTTATCACTAATCGATTTATTATTACTTTTTAAACAAGTTCGCCAACTGTCTAAACAATCTGCATAAAGAGATTCTTGGGTTTTAATCAGTTTTAAAACAGTTTCTAACTCTCCTTGACCTTCTACATTAGTAAAATAGCAAGCGATTTTAATAGAATCATAGTCAGGAATATTGACCGTTATAAATTGTGATATATCAGAAAATTCATGATTTAAAGGAAAAACCTGCCCTAAACATTGATTAATAAATTGTAAACGGTCTTGCTTAGAATAGTGATCAATATCGATCACAATTCCAATTTTACTAATTTGTCTTTTCTGGATATCAGCTAACAAGGACTTTAAAGCCTCTACTAGCCTTTTTTCACTTAATCCTTCTAAACACTCATAGTCATCAATACAAATAGGAGCATCAATCTCAATATCATAATTTAGCTTTTTAATTAGAGCTTGAAGAAAAAATTTATCATTTTTACTTTCCACAATTAAAAGATTACTCACCTCTAACTCCTTTTCCATGTTCTAAAGCATATTTTAGAGTTTCTACATCCCTTTTAATCCCTATAATATTGTTGGTTTTAGGATGTCTGGCTAGTTCAAAATAAGCACTCATTTCCTCATCTGTTTCTAAGCCTACATCTCCAAAAGCTTGAATCATTTCTAAACTGTGGGTAGTGGCAAAAATTTGAGTATCTAGTGCTTGTGATAGCCGAAATAAGGTTCTCCAGAATTCTCGTTGATTAGTATAATGTATCCCATTTTCTATTTCATCAATTAATAAAATTTTATGATTATTATTAATTAATTTTAAAATCATAGTTGTAGCCCGAATAATAGCATCTCCATAAAGTGAAATCGGTAAACGACGTTTATTGATGCTTCTTAAATATAAAGTAGGTTCACCAATCAAAAAACTATCGACTTCTTGAATTGATGAATCAAGAATTTGTAATAATTTTAAAACTTCACCATCTTTTTCATCTAAACGAGCTTTATCATAAGCTTCAGCTAACTCTTGATTCGACATTCTTAAACCAGAGGGGATAATGGGTATATCAATGGAGTCTGAACCATTCACTGAAATTATTCCGTTAGAGCTTGAAATTACCGAAGATTCAGATATTTTCTCTTGATTTTGAATGACTTTAATATTAAGTGATGTTACTGATTCATTTTGAGAAATAAAGTCAATCAATTTTTTTATATCTTGTTGATCTTCAGAGTTAATTGTATCCGAAATAGAAAGCTCTATCGTTTTCAAATTTTCTGAATCTCCACCACTAATTTTTATTTGCCCTTGATGGCTTTGATCTAAAAAAAAATTATCCCAAGTCCGTTCAGGTCTTGATTTTGAAATCTCTGAAGATTCTCTCCTAATTTTCTTCAGTTCAATTATACTTTTAGGGCGAGGAAAGTTATGCAGCAGTAAAGCTTCTAAAAAAGCTGTTTTTCCTGCGTTATTTTTACCTCCAATTAAATTCACTCGTTTAAACCCTAAAATTTTAGTATCTTCAAAACATCTAAAATTTTGAATTTCTATATGTTCAAGCATATTAATCAAATTGTGCTGTAAAAATAGCCCTAATCTACTTTAACTTTAGCACATTGAGTCTAGAAGTTGTCTAGCTCGTTTTACTATTTAGCACGACTAGCAGCTAAACGCGCATAATCCAGATTTTTTTGATACTGAATAACCCGTTGTTGTGCTTTCCCATAATTAACATCAGAAGTCGAAACCGCTTTCATATTTTCAATGGCTTTTTCCCATTGACTAGCTACAAATTCCCATTCATCTTTTGATTTAGAAGTTTGTGTTAATAACGCTGCGGTATTCGCTTCATTTAACCCTTGTTGAAAATAAGTTTCTGGTGGTTTTAAGGATGGAGTTAGAGGTTGGTAATTAGACTCTAAACGACTTTGATCTTGTTGAATTTGTTCTTGAGCAATTCCATCACGGTTTAAATAAGCCTCAGTTTGGGTTGCGCTATTTTTATTAACAATATTTTCAGTTTTTCTCCCTTCAGGAAGATAAGAAACAACCCAAGAACGTACCGTTTTAATATTTTCTATGTTTTTAGAATACAGAGGAATGGATACCGCCGCAATTAAACCAATACATCCCATTAAAATCACATTTTTTTTCAATTGAGGATTATGGCGAATCAGATATTCAATTTGATAGAGATACAAAATGCAAATAATCTGTAATAATCCTGCTGATTCTACCCATTGCTGATGCTCTCGAAAACGACACGCTTGAACTTGAAAGTTGTCTATAATGTAAGAATAGCAATTCTCAATTGGATAAAAGGGAATTAAAATGCCTAAAACAATGAGTATAGATAACAAGAAGACAATTAAAGCATAAATTCCTTCCCATAAACTTCTATAATGGGGTGTCCAAGGGGAAAAATACCGCAATGATCGATTAAAAATCCAGTGGTGCGCGTAGGAATAAATGACTCCAGAGATTAAAAATGCGATTCCCAATGATTGTAAAAATGGTCGAGGATCAATTTCAATATCTGAAGTTAATCCCCCTATCAATGCTCCCCAAAATAGGGTAATTTTAGCAACAGAGATAATCCAAACGATTAGCAGAATGGTTCTCAACCAAGAATTGGGATAGGGAAACCAAACTGGCCATTTTAACCCCTGAAAAAAAGTGAAGGTGGATTTTTTTTGATGGGGTTTAGTTTTTTGCTCTAAACTAATACATTCAGTCCAAATCGGTTCCTCTAGTGCTAGTTCTTTACCTTGAATAACAACTGATTTAATATAAGGACAGTTTAATTTTTGCATGATCCTCTCAACAACTGCAACAGATTCTTGTTGTGGAGAAACAGGGGTAGATTCTAAGCTAATTTCCAGATAATCTTGCTTGAATTCTGCAAAAGCAATAATTTCTTGTTCTGTCATTAAATAAGTGATTAGTCTAGCAATCTCTTGCGGATCACCTTGTTTGGCTAGGTCAAATGATGGTTTATTTGTCATAATTTGTGTTTGAGGTAGATGGAAAGCAGCAGAGAGGGGGGGTGATGTGGAGAATGGAAGCGGGTAGAAATATTGATCAAGGGTTCAGCAGAAGCGATCGCTCAAAGTTCCCAATATCAGAATAGAGGATAAAATCATAAAAATAAACCGTAAATTTACTGAATTTTATCTGTAATATGTAGGGTGCGTAAGCTGCATCGCACGCACCCTATATTAATTCAATACAACAGGCCATTGTAACCTTTAGTCATCGCAGCACACGCACCATCTATTGATTCAATACAATAATAATCATCCTGCTTAAAACATACCCTACAAGGATATTATTAAAATGAAACGCACATTAACCATTCTTAAACATTATTTACAAACAAAATATTTTAGACAATTCAACAGCCGAGAACAATTATTAACTTGGCAAAATCAACAGGTTCAGAAGTTTTTCAATAAGGTTTTGCCAAAATCTCCCTTTTATCAACAGTATTATCAAGGTTTAGAAATTTCTGATTGGCAAAATTTTCCGATGATTGATAAAGCAAAAATGATGGAAAACTTTGATCAACTTAATACCGTTGGAATTTCAGCCTCAGAAGCCTTTGAAATAGCGTTAAAAGCTGAACAAACACGGGATTTTAACTCTAATTTATACGGCTATACCGTTGGATTATCAACGGGAACCAGTGGAAATCGAGGATTATTTTTAGTTAGTTCTCAGGAACAATGGATTTGGGCTGGAACCATTTTAGCTAAATTATTACCCAATTTTATTTTATACCCTGAAAAAATTGCATTTTTTCTGAGGGCAAATAGTCGATTATATGAAACGGTAAAAAGTCGGCATTTGCAGTTCCAATTCTTTGATTTATTAGACCCAATTACCAACCATATTCAACGATTAAATCATTATCAACCCACACTTTTAGTTGCACCTGCTTCTTTATTAAGATTATTAGCGGAATCTCAAGCACAAGGCTGTTTAAAAATATCACCAAAAAAAATAGTTTCTGTTGCAGAAGTGCTTGATCCTTTAGATGCTGATTATATGAGCGGTGTTTTTAATCAAATGATTCATCAAGTTTATCAATGTACAGAAGGATTTTTAGGTTATACCTGTGATTATGGAACTTTACATCTCAATGAGGATATTGTTGCTATTCAGAAAGACTATTTAGATGATAATCAATCTCGATTTATGCCGATTATAACCGATTTTAGACGCAAAACGCAACCGATAATCCGTTATAAACTGAATGATATTTTAGTCGAACGTAAAACACCCTGTCAATGTGGATCAATATTAATGGCAATTGAACGAATTGAAGGACGACAGGATGATATTTTTTATCTACCTCATCAGTCTACAAATGAATGGGTAAGAATTTTTCCTGATTTTATTCGGAGGACAATTATTATGGTTTCTGCGGATATTGAAGATTATCAAGTCATGCAGTTAAGTTTTAATCGGATAGAAGTTGCTTTGAAAGTTAGAAATCGAGAAAAAGATGTGATTCAAGAAGAGGTTAAGAAATCGTTAAAATCACTTTTTGAACGTCTGCACTGTGAGATGCCTGAAATTGTATTTCTTGATGAATTTCCGGCTATTCCAATAGGTCAAAAACGCCGAAGAGTTTGGCAACTTCAGAAACCGGGTTTCTAAAACTTTAATTTATCTGCTAATTCCCTTAAATACTGTTGTCGCCATTGAGCATCTTTTTTGCGATTTGTTGGGATTTCTAAGATTCTAATTCCTGTTTCGGGAAGCGGATTTAAACGTTGTTGTAGTTGTTCCCAAGATTTAATTTGTTCATACTCAACATTATAAGTAGTGGCTAATTGAGCAAAATTAATATTTTGAGGGGTGGCAAAATAATCTTCAAAGGGAGGATTAAATTGAGAAATGGGTAACATTTCAAAAATCCCACCGCCATTATTATTAATTAAAATAATCGTTAAATGACCGATGAATTTGTTGCTGATTAAAAATCCATTGGTGTCATGGAGTAAAGCTAAATCTCCGGTTAATAAAATACTACTTTGCTGATGATGGGCTATTCCTAACGCAGTGGATAAAGTCCCATCAATCCCATTTGCACCCCGATTAAAAAAGGGTTGAATATTTAAAGAATTAGGAGCCCAAAAGAATTCTACATCTCGGACTGGCATACTATTAGCAATAAAAATGGGGGTGTTTTGAGGTAGAATTTGAGGCAGCAACCAAGCAACTTTAGGTTCTATTAATAAGTTAATAGGTTCTAATTGTTGATCAATGGTAGTTCTCGCTTGAGCTTCTAACTCACACCAAAGATGACAATAGAATTGAGATTCAGTCAAATTTAAGGTGTCTGGAGCTTCCCGGCGATAAATTTGTTCTGATAACTGTTCAATTGATATTCTTAAATGGGTTGTTTTTCCATGCAACCCATCTAAATTCTGATAGCTAGGGTCAAGGATAAAATAATCGGGTTGTTGTTGTTCTAACCAGTTTCTCAGGGTTTTACTGGTGGGTAAATCTCCAATTTGAATCACAACTTGAGGCGCAAGTTTTTCGGCTAAGGTAGAATTTCTTAAGATTAAATCATAGGTTGAAATTAAATAGGGATTTAGGTTAGAATAATTCCTAACGGGAGATAATCCTTCGGCTAATACGGGGTAGTTTAACTGTTGAGAAAGGTGGGTGATAGCTTGACAATAAACTTCTGAATTTTGAGGTTGTGCCACCCCAGCAATAATAATTCCTTGGGAATAATTATACCAGAGTTTAAAATAATCAGAAGCATGAAAACTCGATAAAACAGGAGCTTTGATCAGATTAATTTTGGTAAAAAAATCATCAGGAAATACACTTTTTAAAGCTGTGGCTTCCGCTTGAGAAACGGGATGTAACGGGTCACGAAAAGGTATATTCAGATGGACAACGCCAGGGATGGGAAGTTGCGATCGCTCCCAAGCATAAATTAAGGTTTGTCGCAAATAACGTAACAATCCTAAATCTAAACTCGGAACCGTTAATTCTGTTTGAAAGTTAGGATAATTCCCATATAATTTAACTTGATCAATAGTTTGACCTGCATGACAATCTCGTAATTCCGGGGGACGATCTGCTGTTAGAATTAATAAAGGTACTCGGCTTTCTTTTGCTTCGATAATAGCCGGATAAAAATTAGCACTGGCGGTTCCTGACGTACACACTAAAACCGTCGGTAAACCCGATCTTTTTGCAATTCCTAACGCAAAAAAACAGGCAGACCGTTCATCTAAAATCGGAATCGTTTCTATGCTAGAATGTTGAGCAAAAGCAAGGGTTAAAGGAGTAGAACGGGAACCGGGACAAAGAATGGCTGTTTTTAATCCTAATTGAGCGAGGGTTTCCACTAATATGGATGCCCAAACTGTGTTAATATTACGAAAGTCAATCATTTTATCTCAAGTATTTTTAAGTTTAATTTAATAAAGGAACTCAACCATGTCTTTTGTCGGTTTACATATTCATAGTGATTATAGTTTACTAGATGGTGCATCTCAATTACCTCAATTAATTGATCGAGCATTAGAGTTAGGAATGCCTGCGATCGCTGTCACCGATCATGGTGTCATGTATGGGGCAATTGAGTTAATTAAAATTTGTCGAAATAAGAATATTAAACCCATTATTGGCAATGAGATGTATGTAGTTAATGGGGATGTTAATATTCAAGATTCTCGACGGAAAAAATATCATCAAGTCGTCTTGGCAAAAAATACCCAAGGGTATAAAAATTTAGTTAAATTAACAACCATTTCACACCTGCAAGGATTTCAAGGAAAAGGCATTTTTGCACGTCCCTGTATTAATAAAGAGCTATTAGAACAATATCATGAAGGGTTAATTGTTACCAGTGCTTGTTTAGGCGGAGAAATTCCCCAGGCAATTTTACAAGGACGGTATGATGTGGCGCGAAAAGTTGCTCAATGGTATAAAGATGTATTTGGAGAGGATTTTTATTTGGAAATTCAAGATCATGGCTCTCCAGAAGATCGGATGGTTAATGTTGAGATTGTTAATATTAGTCAAGAATTAAATATTAAAATTGTGGCTACAAATGATTCCCATTTTATCTCCTGTAACGATGTGGAAGCCCATGATGCCTTACTTTGTATTAATACCCAGAAGTTAATTAATGAAGATAAACGAATGCGCTATAGCGGTACAGAATATTTAAAATCTGCTGAAGAAATGGCGCAACTATTTCGAGATCATTTATCCGATGACATTATTCAAGAAGCGATTAATAATACCGTAGAAGTTGCCAATAAAGTTGAACCCTATAAGGGTATTTTAGGCGAACCTCGTATTCCTGACTATCCCATTCCTGCCGATCATACAGCCGATACATACTTAGAAGAAGTGACTTGGAAAGGGTTATTAGAACGGATGAATGCTAAAACTCGAAGCGAGATTAAACCTATTTATAAAGAGCGCTTAGAATATGAACTTAAAATGATGCAACAGATGGGGTTTTCGACTTACTTTTTAGTCGTTTGGGATTATATTAAATTTGCCAGAGATAACAATATTCCCGTAGGGCCAGGACGAGGTTCAGCCGCCGGATCATTAGTAGCTTATGCCTTAAAAATTACCAATATTGATCCGGTCTTTCACGGTTTATTATTTGAACGATTTTTGAATCCTGAACGAAAATCGATGCCTGATATTGATACGGATTTCTGTATTGAACGGCGAGACGAAATGATTAAATATGTGACTGATAAATATGGCGAAGATAAGGTGGCTCAAATTATTACCTTTAACCGCATGACCTCTAAAGCCGTGTTAAAAGATGTCGCCAGGGTGTTAGGAATTTCTTATAAAAAATCGGATCAAATGGCAAAATTAATTCCGGTTTCGCGGGGAAAACCGACCCGTTTAAAAGTTATGATTTCCGATCAAAGTCCCGCTCCAGAATTCAAAGAAGCTTATGATAATGAAGATGTTGCCATTCATAATGATGCAGGCGATGAAGTCGGAAGTATTAAAGTTAAACAATGGCTAGATATGGCAATTCGTATCGAAGGAACCAACAAAACCTTCGGAGTTCATGCGGCGGGTGTGGTGATTTCTAAACAACCTTTAGACGAAATTGTTCCCCTCCAACGTAATAATGATGGGGCGGTCATTACTCAATATTATATGGAGGATTTAGAAGCGGTTGGATTATTAAAAATGGATTTTTTGGGTTTAAAAAATTTAACCATGATTCAAAAAGCCGTTGATTATATTGAAGAAAAATATCAGCATAAAATTGATCCTGAAAAACTACCTTCTGATGTAGAAAAGAGAGCGCAAGATGCTTATAAAACCCATAAAAAGTTACCCGAAGATGTATTGAAAACTTATAAATTATTAGAAAAAGGGGATTTAGATGGAATTTTTCAGTTAGAATCTTCTGGGATGATGGATATTGTTAAAAAACTCAAACCTTCCTGTTTAGATGATATTTCTTCTATTTTAGCCCTCTATCGTCCGGGGCCATTAGATGCAGGTTTAATTCCCCAATTTATTGATCGTAAACATGGACGGGATGAAATTCGCTATGATCACCCGATGTTAGAACCGATTTTAAAAGAAACCTATGGAATTTTATGCTTTCAAGAACAAATCATGAAATTAGCTCAAGATTTAGCGGGCTATTCTTTAGGTCAAGCGGACTTATTACGCCGCGCGATGGGGAAGAAAAAAGCGGAAGAAATGCAGAAGCAACGGGAAACCTTTATTGATGGGGCAACGAAAAATGGAGTTCGCCAAGAAATTGCCGAAAAATTGTTTGAACAGATGCTTCAATTCGCTGAATATTGTTTGAGTTATGATACAGAAATTTTAACTGTTGAATATGGGTTAATGCCCATCGGTAAAATTGTTGAGGAAAAAATAGAATGCACCGTTTATACTGTTAATAATCAGGGTTATATCTATACTCAACCTATCGCCCAATGGCACCATCGAGGAGAACAAGAAGTTTTTGAATATTGCCTAGAAGATGGTTCAGTTATTCGAGCAACAAAAGATCATAAATTTATGACCACTCATGGTCAAATGTTACCCATTGATGAAATTTTTGAAAAAGATTTAGAATTAAAACAGATTAACTTAAATTAAAATGAATATAAAAATTTTAAACTATAGCAAGTCTAAATGGATTGTACCCTCATAATCATGGCTGATTATTAATCCTAAGAAATGAACGCAAATCCCTGTGTAGGGGCGAGGCACGTCCCATTGGTGTCAACTTAAGGAAAAGATAGGAGGCGATCACAACGGTTAATGCTAGATGTTATTAGTTATTTAACCTCACAATCGTAATCCTGCTTTTATACAATTCCTTTATACTTGCTATATAATAAATTAAGCCAACCTCAAATGAGGAGAAGTAAGAATGTCAATTACCGCAGAACAACTAGAGGCTTTAATGCCCGATGGAACTCAGGTTGAAAGTGAATATATAGAAATGGAAAGTACCTTACATTATCTCCAGTTGGCATTATTAGTATCTTGCTTAGATTGGTTGTGGAGAGACACAACAAATTATTTTATCGGGGCAAATTTAACGATTTATTTTAGTCGTCAACAACTAAGAAATCGAGACTTTCGAGGGCCGGATTTTTTCTTGGTGAGAAATACTGATAAACGTCCGAGGAAATCTTGGGTGGTTTGGGAAGAAGAAGGGAAATATCCCGATTTAATTATTGAACTGCTTTCCGACTCAACGGCAGAAACCGATAAAACTACTAAAAAAAATTTATATCAAGATCGCTTTAGAACCCAGGAATATTTTTGGTTTTCTCCCGATGATTTAGAATTAGCAGGGTTTAAATTAGTCGGACAGGAATATGAAGAAATTATTCCGAATGCTACCGGATTATTGGAAAGTGAAGTGTTAGGATTATGTCTGGGAATTTATCAAGAAAAACTTCGATATTTTACCCCAGAAGGTGATGTTATTCCGACTCCTGAAGAAGCTGCATTAAAAGCTCAAAATCGGGCTGAATGTTTAGCCGAACAATTACGATCTTTAGGCGTCGAACCTATGGAATAAAAGCATTTTCAAAAGTCTTGTCGAGACGCGCCATGACACGTCTCTACGGGGATTGAAAAATTCTCAAAAAATGGTTAACCCTTGAGTAATGACCCCCTAACCTGCTATGGTAATTATTTGTAACCTTAATTTTCTTAGCAACATCCCTTATAAAATTTCCTATGGTTAGTTTTTTACTCGAAGTGGGTACAGAAGAATTACCAGCAACCTTTGTGGAAACCGCCATTCAACAATGGCAACAAAAAATTTCCGTCAGTCTCAAAGAACAGTTTTTAACCTTTGAGTCCGTTCATGTCTGGGGAACACCACGACGGTTAGCTGTATTAATTGAAGGACTTCCTAGCCACCAACCTGACCGGGAAGAAGAAATTAAAGGCCCCCCAGCATCGACCGCTTTCAAAGACGGCAAACCGACTCCGGCGGCGGAAGGATTCATTAAAAAACAGGGTGTGACTTTAGAAGATCTAGAGATTCGTCCCACTTCTAAAGGGGATTTTGTCTTTGTTTTAAAAAAAATTCCGGGTCGATTAACAGCAGATATTTTAGCAAAATTAACCCTAGAATGGATTAGCAAATTAGAAGGAAAACGATTTATGCGTTGGGGGGATGGAGATTTAAAATTTCCCCGTCCGATTCGCTGGTTAATTACGTTATTGGATGACCAGATTTTACCCGTTACATTAGTTAGTGGTTCCGAAGAAATTAAAAGCGATCGCATTTCCCAAGGACATCGAGTTTTACATCCAGAACCGATTACCATTTCTGAGGCTAAAACCTATGCTGAATCTATTAGGAAAGGGTTTATTGAAGTTGACCCCCAAGAACGGATTCAGACGATTCAAAAAGAAGTTAAAATAGCAGCGAATAGTGTGGGAGGACAGGCAGAAATTACCGAAGATTTATTAGCAGAAGTTGTTAATTTAGTGGAATGGCCGACGGCTGTTGTCGGAACATTTGATCAGGAATTTTTGAATTTACCTGCTGAAGTCATTAAAACGGTCATGGTAACCCATCAACGGTATTTTCCGGTATTAACAACAGAAACTCAAAATTCATTGCTGTTAAAACCCTATTTTATCACGATTTCTAATGGTGATCCCGCTAAATCAGATTTAATTGCAGCCGGAAATGAACGGGTCATTCGGGCGAGGTTAGCGGATGGTCAATTTTTCTATAAGTCGGATTTAAAAACGCCCTTAGAAAGCTATTTACCTGCCTTAGAAGCAGTGACATTTCAAGAGAATTTAGGTTCAGTTCGAGATAAAGTTAATCGCATTGGTAAAATTGCTAACTGGATTGCAGATCAACTGAATGTGAATGAATCAGATCGCAATTTAATTCAACGGGCAGCATTATTATGTAAAGCGGATTTAGTCACCCAAATGGTGTATGAGTTCCCCGAATTGCAAGGGGTAATGGGAGAAAAATATGCGCGTGAAGGGGGAGAACCGGAAGCGGTAGCAACGGCGATTTTTGAACATTATTTACCTCGCAGTGCGACTGATAATTTACCCCAAACTTTAGTCGGTCGAGTGGTGGGTTTAGCGGACAAACTTGATACCTTAGTTAGTATTTTTGGTTTGGGAATGTTACCCACAGGTTCCTCTGATCCTTTTGCCTTACGTCGTGCGGCAAATGCGGTAATTAATATTATTTGGTCGGCAGATTTATCGTTGAATTTATATCAACTTTTGAAACAAATTTCAGCCGATTTTGTCAATACATTTCCTAATGCCATGCTAGGATTAACTCATCAATTAGATGATTTTTTCCTGCAACGGATTAGAACCTTATTACAGGATGAAAAAGCCATTGATTATGATTTAGTCAATGCGGTTTTAGGAGACAATGATCTCGAATATAAAGAACGGGCGTTACAGGATTTATTGGATGTCCGAGATCGAGCGTTATTCCTACAAACTATCCGTAATGATGGCACATTAGATCAAATTTATGAAACCGTTAATCGTTCCACTCGGTTAGCCAAACACGGAGATTTAGGCACCCTAGAATTGCAACCGGACAAAAAGGTTAAACCTGATCTTTTCCAAAAATCTTCTGAACAGGAATTTTATCAAGCATTAGTGCAGTTAGTTCCCAAAACCCAAGCGTCTCAAACAACGCGAAATTATCGTCAATTGGTCGAAGCATTAGCAGAAATTACCCCGAAGGTTAGTAGCTTTTTTGATGGCTCAGAAAGTGTTTTAGTGATGGATGATGATCCAAATATTCAACGTAATCGTTTGAATTTATTGGGATTATTAAGAAATCATGCCCGTGTTTTAGCTGATTTTGGAGCAATTGTCAAAAGTTAAAAATAGGGGTAGGTTGTGAATCTAAACCTGCCCTCTTTATCAAGTACAATCAACGAATTTATACAGGGTATCATTACATTGTCTATGCTCAAAGCTCATGTTATTGGTTTAGGAAAATCTGGAAATGCCGCAGCACGGTTGTTAAAATTGCAAGGGTGGGATGTTAGTTTAAGCGATCGCAACAATTCCTCTCAATTAGAACCCCAAAAACAACAATTAGAAAGCGAAGGAATTGTAGTTAATTTAGGAGAGAATTTTCAACCGGATGAGTCCTTAGATTTAGTGGTGGTTAGTCCTGGGGTTCCTTGGGATATTCCGGGGTTAAAAACCGCCCGAAATTTAGGCATAGAAACCATTGGAGAAATGGAATTAGCTTGGCGAAATCTGCGAGATGTGCCTTGGGTTTGTATTACAGGAACGAATGGAAAAACCACAACAACAGCCCTGACTGCTGCGATATTTCAAGTCGCAGGTTTAAACGCTCCAGCCTGTGGAAATATTGGGTATGCAGCCTGTGAATTAGCCTTACAAGAATACGAAGGAAGCGCTCAACCGTTAGATTGGATTATTGCGGAAGTGAGTAGTTATCAAATCGAATCTTCATCCACTTTAAATCCTAGAATTGCGGTTTGGACAACGTTTACACCGGATCATTTGAATCGTCATTACACCTTAGAACGCTATTATGATATTAAAGCTAAATTATTATATCAATCCCAACAACAAGTAATTAATGGGGATGATCCTTATTTAAGAGAAACGGCTCATCAACGTTGGCTTTCTGCCTGTTGGACAAGTGTTTTAGGACAAGAAAAATTAGTGGCTAATTCTGAACTCGGATTTTATATTGAGAATAATTGGGTGATGCAAAATGGAGAACCCATTGTTCAAGCCGATGCTTTAAAAATGGTGGGAAGTCATAACCAACAAAATCTATTAATGGCTGTTGCTACAGCTAGATTAGCCGGAATTGAAACAGAAGCTATTTGTCATGCTATTTCTAATTTTCCTGGGGTTGCCCATCGTTTAGAACAGATTATGACTTGGCAAGGAATTGATTGGATTAATGATAGTAAAGCCACCAATTATGATGCAGCAGAAGTGGGATTAGCGGCGGTTGATTCTCCGGTGATTTTAATTGCTGGGGGAGAGGCTAAAAAAGGAGATGATACGGCTTGGATTTATAGAATTAAAGAAAAAGTAGCCTCAGTGTTATTAATTGGAGATGCAGCCGAGGCATTTTCTCAACGGTTAAAAGCAGAAAATTACTTTAATTTTGAAATTGTTGAAACCCTGGAAAAAGCTATTCAAAAAGCCTCTGAAATTGCCCCTAAATTAGGAGCAAAAGTTGTGTTATTATCTCCAGCTTGTGCTAGTTTTGATCAATATCAAAGTTTTGAACATCGAGGAGAACATTTCCGTCAGTTGTGTTTAGAATTAAAGGGTTAATATTAATTCAATGTTAATGTAGGGATGTTTCATGAAACGTCTCTACAAGCATGGGATTAAAACCATTAAAAATCAACTGAGAGATAGATAACTTAATCTTTGATGGGGAATAAAATATAAAAAATGCCTCAAACATCAGTTTTATATGCCTAATTTATCAATCAATGATGCCCTTAAAAACGCGGTTCACTCTCTAATCCAAGATTGGATTAATGCTCATCCTTTTATCTCTTGGTTAATTAGCCATCCTGGGATGGGTTTCATTCTCTTTGTATTTTTAATTAGCTTATTTTCGGGATTTTTACAAGCGATTAGTAGTTTATTTAAACAAGGATGGCTATTCATTTTAACCAGTCCTTTTCAACTATTTCAATATAGCTTAATTTGGATTTCTCAATGGATTTTAAACCCTGGCAGACCCTTGAATTCCGAACTTCGTCAAAGTCGCTTATCACAGTTTTTATCAACCCACCCTCAACAACGGATAGAATCACTGAGTTTAGAACAGCAAGAACGGCTGATTATTTTACTACAACACTTAGAGAATATTCATCAAGAACAAAATCAACTCTTGCAAGAAGTCAGCACAATTTTAAACTTAAATCGACGATGAGAAAATCAGTAATCTTTATTGCGGTTCAATTCAAGCCAATTTATTAACCCCATGCTTTTCTAAATCTTCTCAATTGAGTAGCGATGAATTATTATAACAGCAAATCATAGAAAATTAGCTCAAAATCTGTTATAGTTCCCTTTAATTCATAAAAAAATATTCATGAATCAATTTAACGATCCTCCTAATTCCACCTCTAATTTCCCAGAAAAACCCAATTCATCCCCGAATCAAATCTCATTATTAACGGCTATTTGTATTGTCGTTGCGAATATGATTGGAACGGGTGTATTTACCAGTTTGGGGTTCCAAGTCATCGATATTAAATCTGGTTTTGCCATTTTGTTTTTGTGGTTAATTGGCGGTATTTTTGCCCTTTCTGGTGCCCTTTGTTATGGGGAATTAGGAGCAGCAATGCCCCGTTCTGGGGGAGAATATCATTATCTATCTAAAATTTATCATCCTCTGTTGGGGTTTCTCTCTGGATGGGTTTCTGTCACCGTTGGTTTTGCCGCTCCCATTGCCGCCGCAGCGATGGCATTTGGTAAGTATATATCCAGCGTATTTCCTAGTTTAAAGTATCCAATAGTGATCGCTTTAATAGCCGTTATCTTAGTTTCTTTGATTCATAGCCAAACCTTAAAAATTGGCAGTTTATTTCAACAAGGCTTTACGGTTTTAAAAGTGATTCTCATCCTAGTTTTTATTCTATCGGGATTCATCCTAGCCGACCCACAACCGATTCAATTTTTACCTAATATTAATGATTTTAAAGTGATTTTTAGTTCCTCTTTTGCCATTTCTTTAGTCTATGTGACCTATTCCTATTCCGGTTGGAACGCAGCCGTTTATTTAGCGAGTGAACTCCAAGAACCTGAAAAAAACTTACCAAGATCGCTTTTAATTGGCACCTTAATTGTGACAATTTTATATCTACTTCTAAATTTTATTTTTCTCTATACCACACCCATCAACCAATTAGCCGGACAATTAGAAATTGGTTATATTGCAGCCCAACAAATTTTCGGCAACTTCGGGGCAAAATTAATGGGATTATTAATTGGATTTGGGTTAATTTCTTCTATCAGTTCAATGGTATTAGCAGGGCCAAGAGTTACCCAAGTCATCGGAGAAGATATTCCTTTGTTTAAAATTTTATCTCGAAAAAATCTACATGGAATTCCCTATTATGCGATCTGTTTCCAACTTGCAATTGTGATGATTTTAATCATTACAGCCAGCTTTGAAGCCGTAATAACCTATTTAGGATTTACCTTAACCCTATGTTCGGCGATCACCGTTTTAGGGGTTTTTGTTTATCGATTTCGCTATCCTGGTGCGCCCCGTCCCTATCAAACTTGGGGATATCCTATTACCCCAATTATTTTTTTAGGAATTAGCCTTTGGATGCTAATATTTATTTTTCAGGATAAACCTTTAGAATCCTTAGCTGGATTAGGAACAATAGCCTTAGGTTTACCCTTCTATTTTATCGGTGTTCACAAAAAATTAGTATAGTCTATGAAAATCAAAGCCTTATTAGCCCTTATTTTAACGGTTACTGGATTGCAATCTTGTTCTCAAACTCAACCTCAACAAGATATTGAAACACCTCAACCTGAAGTCAGTCAAACGAAAACAACACCACCAATTCCCCCTAAACCTGTTGACTCTTTAGCTAGTTATGACCCAAAAAAAGCTGATAATTTAACCGATACAGCTAAATTGATGGCTGGAATGAAAGTAGATGCCAAAAGCAAACTTTATTCCTTAGAAAAATCAAATTTTTGGATGAATTATCATAATTTTATTGATTCGGCTTGGTCAAAACTCGAAAAACAACAACTGGCGAAAGTCAGTCAATGGTCAGAACAAGAATTAGCGACGATTAATCAATCCAATCCTGAGATTTTTTATCCCTTTAGTGGCCCTGATTTTTTATATGCTTATTTATTTTTTCCCACATCTAAAAAATATGTTCTTACTGCTTTAGAACCCGTTGGAACTCTTCCTGATTTTAATCAATTATCGGAAACTCAACGTAATCAAAAGTTAGCGGATGTTAAAAACTCTCTTTATTCTTTACTTCAGTTTAGCTTTTTTCAAACCAAAGAAATGAAATCTGATTTATCGAATCAAGGCGTTTTACCGTTAATTGTATTCTTTATGGCAAGAACCAATAATAGAATTTTAGATCTACAATATATTGGATTAGATCAAGATGCTAAAATTCAAAAGTTTGAAAAAGGAATGATTCCAGGGGTAAAAATTGATTTTGTTCCTAAAGGGGAAAAACAACCGCGAACATTATATTATTTTTCCGCAGATATTTCCGATGACGGCTTGAAAAAAACACCCCAATACAGCCAATTTGTTAAACAAATTAATCAACCCGTGACCTATCTTAAAGCTGCATCCTATTTAATGCACAGACCCACTTTTTCAGCAATTCGAGAATTAATTCTCGATCAAAGTCAAGCCATTTTACAAGATGATTCTGGGATACCGCTTAAATCCTTTGCAGAAAAACAATGGAATTTAGATTTTTTTGGAACCTATACCGCCCCCATTTCCTTATTTAGTGTTCGTTATCAATCGGATTTAAGGAAAGTTTATCAAACTAATTCTTCTATAAAACCGCTTAATTTTGGAGTCGGTTATAAGTTTGGGGTGAACCAATCCAATATGATGTTAGCGACGAAAAAGGAAAAACCTTAAGGCTAATTGTATCTTAAATACCTGAATAAGAAGGATAAAATTATTAAGAGAAAATGAAAATTTAATTTTAATGTTTCTGAGTTTGTTCAGAAATCCAGTTTAAATAATCCCCCGAACCTTTAATAATCGGTAACGCAATAATTTCAGGGACTTCGTAAGAGTGAAGTTGTTTGATTTTTGTTTCTAACTGCTCAAACTGTCTGAGATCGGTTTTGATCATTAATTGCCATTCATCCTCCTGACATAATTCTGATTTCCAGGTATAAATCGAATGAATAGGCATTAAGCTAACACAAGCCGCCAGTTTTTTTTCAACTAAAGCTTGAGCAATTTTTTCCGCTTCTAACCTAGAACTTGCCGTAACAAGCACTACCGCATAATCTGTTCCCATTGATGTCTGATTAACTCTTTATAATCATGATCTTAACTCAATCGCACACTTTTGAGTATGAGCTTGATATAAATTAGAACAAGTAATCGCTAAATCCAGATAAAGTTTTAAAGATTGAGGTAATTTTGCGCCTTGAAATTGAGTTCCTTCAAGGGTTGCTCCCAATAAAGACGCATCTCTTAAATCGGCATTCCTTAAGTCAGCTTGAGGTAATTTTGCCCAGTTTAAATTAGCCCACATCAGACTCGCTCGTTCTAAATTAGCCCCGGTTAAATCTGCGTTTGTTAACCGAATTCCTCGCATTTGAGCTTTACTAAAGTTAGTATTAATTAAGGTGGCATCTTCTAAATCTGCACCATTAAGCCTAGCTTCACTTAGATTTACACCCTCAAGATTAACTCGACTTAATTTAAGACCATTCATATAAGCTTTTTGCAGATTAGCTCCGTTTAATTCTGCTCCGAATAGGTTGGCTCCACTGAGTTTTGCCGCGATTAAATTCGCCCATTTTAAGTTAACTCCCGTTAAATTTGCTTCTCTTAAATTGGTTAATTGTAAATTTGCCGAGCATAAATTAGCATTAGGGAGTGTGGCGCGTCTTAAATTAGCTCCCGTCAAAATAGCACCGCTCAAATTAGCATTAGGAAGTTTAGCTTTGACTAAAAAAGCACCACTCAAATTGGCTTTACTCAGGTTAGCATCCCCTAATTTTGCTTCGTTCATTTTGGCATAACTGAGATTAGCACGATGCAAACAGGCCCCATTCAATTTGACCCGACTCAGGAAGGCTCGACTAAGGTTGGCTCCCGTCAGGTTCGCTCTGGAAAGGTTAACGCCAATCAAAATCGTACCCGATAGGTCTGCACCTTGGAGGTCTACCTCTGTAAAATTGGTTTCCCCTTCTTCGTACTGCCTCAAGAGTTGGCTGACTAGCATAGATGTATGGCTCCAGTTTCCTTGGCTTGTATTTTCAATATACCCGGAAATCTTAAGAAAGTTTTTATATTTTTGTGTTTAACATTTTTTAATAATTGTCAAAACGAAATTGGGTTTTTCCCCTTGTATTTTGTGGCTATCCCCGTATATGCACTGAATTTTAGGTAATAATTGAATAGATTGTAGAAATTTAACTCCGGGAGAATACTTAATTAATTAAAATTAAATAAACTTTGACTGATAAGAATGCTGTAGCTTACCTGTTAATCAACGAGTGTAAACTTCAGAAAACCCGCTCAATTTAAGTTTAATATTGATACAGGAATCCAACTTGATGAACCAGAAGTTCGCCTTAACACGTTATTAATTTTATCCACCTACTATTTTATGCAGTTCACTGCTAAAATGCTAAAGTCTCAATTGCTTCTATAATAGTGTTTTGATTCACCCAGAGCCAGATTTGAGATGACTCATTCTCCTAATCCTAATTCTGAACCAATTTTACATCCCCGACAACGGTTAAGGCGCATCCTGGTTTGGGGGGGTGTCGGATGCGGAATCACCCTCTTAACAGTGGGAACAACAGCCGCCTGGTTTATTCGATATCGGTTAGCACCCATTATTGGCAGTACCTTAGAAACTATTATACAACGGCCTGTTAATGTCGGCCCCGTTGAAGGATTTACCCTTAATAGTATTCGTTTTGGTCACTCATCTATTCCCCCTACCGCAACAGATACTGATAAAGCTGTAGCGGAAGCCGTAGAAGTTAATTTTTCCCTTTTATCCTTATATAAACCCAAAGTTCAACTGGATATTACATTAGTTAAACCTAATATTTATATCGAAGAAGACGCATCAGGAAATTGGCTAAATACAAAGCTAAATTTAGATCCGAATCCTGCCATTACTTTAGTTTTTAGAACCATTGGCATTGAAAAGGCTCAAATTAATTTAATGCCTTATGAGATTTTGAAAGCTAATTCCCAAGGAACTAAAACGCAAAAACCAATTAAAATTGGGGTTGATCAAGTTAGAGCTAACTTAAGCGAAGATAATGCTCGAATTCAAGCAGATTTAGCTGGAACAATTGGGGATACGGGAACCTTTGCAATTAAGGGAGATGCCTTACTAGAACCAGGCAGAGTAAATGCCCAAATTCAAGCCAATCGTATAGATTTACCCTTAATCGCCTGGTTTGTTTCTACTCCGGGTGTGTCCGTCAAACAAGGGAAATTAAATACAAATTTAAGCGTTAAATTAGAGAATTATAAACCCCTAGATGTTCGAGGAACGTTAAATTTAGATCAAATTAAAGTTGGGGTTGAAAATCTTCCCGATACGGTTAATTTAAGTCAAGCTAAATTGCGATTTGCGGGAACTCAACTGATTATTGATCAGTTTAATACAACAATGGGGGATTTAGCTCTCAATCTGAAGGGATCTGTTTTAACAAATCCTAATTTAGAATTGGCTAAAACTCAAGTTAATTTAGCAGCTAATTTAAAACCTGTTCAAATTTCAACGCTGTTAAAAACTGTAGAAAGAATTCAAGGAGAACCTCTGAAATTACCGTTTCCGATTACGGGAGAATTAAAAGCTGATGTCAACTTAAAAGGCTATTTACAAACCCCTCAAATTTCAGGAACGATTGCTACTACTCAAAAAACGTTAGTTGATCGAATTTATTTTGATACAATTCAAACCGATTTTAATCTATTAGCCAAATTTGATCCCAATTTTAAAATTTTAGCCGATCCGGTTATTGGTATTCAAAATTTATTAATTCAACCATCCGTTGGCGGTTCCGTTAAGGGAAATGGAGAAGTTCAATTAAACGGATTAACGGCATTATTAGGAACCCAACCGGAACTGCTTAAACCCGGTGATAAAGTCATTATCCGTCAACAAAAACCCACTCCGAATCAATCGCTCCCAACCTTACCTCCAAAGCCTGAAATTACAACCCGAAAAGTCGAATTTAATCCGACGGTTAAGTTAGATTTTACTGTAGATAATATTCCAGGGGATGCGATCGCTCAATCCTATGGACTTTTACCAAGTTTTAGAATTGGTAATTTATCCGCAAATGCTCAAGTTTCTGGAAATTTAGACAACTTAAAAGGTGAGGCTAAATTTAGCTTACCCTCGGTGACCTATCCGATGTTGGGTCAAGCTCAATTTGCAGGAACAACGGCGAAAGTACAAGTTGAAATTGCTAACGGTAATCTGAATCTGATTGCTCAAAAAAATAATAATGATATTTGGAACGCTGAAATTTTAGGGAATCAAATTGCAATCACGCCTTTAGTAGATTTAGGCTTATTATTTGCCTCCCTACCCAATGCGACAAAACAACAAATTCAATCGGTTGATTTAACTGATGGTCGTTTGAATCTCGCTGCAAAATTATCAGGAAATTTAAAGGGATTTTCTTTAAATACTTTAATTGCAGATAGTCAAATTCAACTTAATTTTCGGGATAGCACGATTAATGCGATCGCTCAACTGCAAAACGGACTATTTAAAACGGAATTTTCCAGCGATAATTTAGCCTTACCTCGATTAATTAATATTGGATTACCCTTAGCAAATTTACCCCAGACCACAACCGCACAACTGCAAAACTTAGATTTCAGCCAAGGAACTTTACAAATTGCAGGTTCTCTCAACGGAAATATAGAAAATTTTACCCCGAATAGCCTCACGGGAAACGCAAAAACAATAATTAATTTAGGAAATTTAGGGGGAATCATTACCGCCAATAGCCAAATCAATCAAGGACAGTTTAAAGGCGAATTTAACGCCAGAGATATTCAATTAAATCCTTGGATTAATTTAGGCTTACCCCTTGCTAATTTACCCAATAATGTTAAAACTCAAATTCAAACAATTGACCTGCGGAATAGTCGTTTAACTGGGGGGGGAAATATTACCGGAAATTTAGATAACTTAAACCTAAATACGCTAATTGCTAACGCATCAGGACAAGTTAATTTAGGTAATTTTGGCGGTACGATTAATGCAGAAGGACAATTACAAAATAATCAGTTAATAGCTCAAGTCATTACCAATCAAATTCCTCTACAACCTTTAATTAATTTAGGATTACCCTTAGCCAATTTACAACCCAGTTTAGTCGCTGAAATTAACGCTTTAAATTTACAAGGAGGATTTCTCCAAGGTTCAGCTAACTTTCGCGGAAATTTAACCAATTTTTCACCCAATAACTTAATAGCAAGTCTGGATGGACAAGTTAATTTAGGTCAAGGAGGAGGCTTCGTTTTAGCAACTGGAGAAACCCAACAAGGACAATGGAAAGCAGGTTTTAAAGGAGATGAAATTGCCCTTAGTCGGTTCTCTCGGTTAGTCGAATCTCAAATCCCGGAACTCATGGCTAATTTACGTCAAAATGGACTGCTAGACCAAGCAGAAAATATGCCTTTATTACGAGGATTATTAAATACTGAAATCTTGGGACAAGGAAATCTAGCCTCTATTAATCCTAAAACGATCCAAGCTTTAGGCCAATTACAACTAACAGAATTACCGATTATTAAACAACCCTTTGATGCCATTGCGAGTTGGAATGGTCAACAAATTAATATTCAAAAAGCAGAAACCCCAGGATTTTCAACCGATGGGTTTGTTGGGGTTGAATTTCAAGGAAATGGTATTCTCCAACTCTCAAATTTAAACTTAAATGTTCGGGTCAATAATTTTGATTTACAATCTCCCTTAGCTCAAAATATTTTAGCAATTTTACCCCCAGAAGTTACAACCGGAGATAGCCCTTTAGTGGCGGGAATTGTTAATTTTAATGGGAAGTTAACCGGAACCCTTTCCGCCTTAAATTTAAACGGAGATTTAAGATTAAATAATTTTGCCCTGCGGGATGTCACTTTTGATCCCCTTTTAGCAGGAACCGTTAATATTAGTCCCGGTCAGCAGGTAAATGTTGCTTTAGCAGGAGAACAGGATAAAATAGAACTGGTTTTAGATGATAAATACTTACCGATTTCATTCTTAGTTCAACGGGATAAAAGCTTATTAGTCGGACAATCCCAAGGCAATAATTTAAACATTAGTTTAGAACAATTTCCCCTACAAACTTTAAGTTTTTCTCCTTTAGCCCAATTCGATATTGGACTGTTAAAAGGGATAGCATCGGGACAAGTTACAGTTTCTAATTTAGCCAGTTTTAACCTGAATCAAATTGCTGCAACGGGAAATATTATTGTTCAAGAACCCGCTTTAGGATATATTCAAGCGGATTCCTTTAAAGGAAATTTTAATTATCAAAATGGAATTGTAACCTTAACGGATGCTGAACTGAAGAAGGGAATCACTCAAGTTTTAATTAATACTAAAGCCCAGGTTTCTGAAATTTTAGCCAGTCTTTCCGCACCCAATACCCAAAATTTATCAACTGTATCCAATCAATTTGAAGGAACCATTAAAATCCCCCAAGGTAGTTTACAAGATGTCTTAACCGCCTTAAAAATCTTTAATTTAGAAGATTTAGCCAGAGGATTAAAACCCCCTGACTATGCAACAGCTACAGAAGTCGCCCCAGTACCCGTCGGTTTACCAGGAAATCCCACATTATTGCAACAATTACGACGATTTGCAGAAATTCAAGCCATCTTACAACAATCAATTGAAGAAGCCGCGAAGGAACCTTTACCTCCCTTACAAGATTTACAAGGAAAATTTACCGGAGAAATTGCTTTTCAAGGTTCAATTCAATCAGGAATTCAAGCGACTGCAACGGTTAAAGGTGAAGATTGGAACTATGGAAAATATAGGGCTGATCAGTTTCTATTAGACGCTAATTTCGCTGATAATGTTTTACGAGTTGAACCTATACAACTGCGTTCGGGTGCAACATTATATGATTTTCGCGGACAATTAAATTTAGCCAATCAACAACCCTCTGGTCAATTACGAGTTAAAAATATCCGCTTAGAAGAAATTGAAAAAATTGTCGATTTACCGAATGTTGATTTAACCGGACAATTAAATGTGCGGGCGAGTGTTGGGGGAACTTTAGATAATCCCCAAGCATCGGGAGAATTAACTTTATTAGAAGCAACAGTCAATGGTGATCCGGTTCAAGAAGCTCAAAGCAGTTTTAGTTATAATAATGCTCGCTTAAGATTTGGAGGTAGCTTATTAGTTACTGAAGTTGATCCTATTGCTTTTAAAGGAACTCTCCCCTTTAAATTACCCTTTGCTAAAGTCACTCCAGAAAGCGATTTAGTGGATGTGCGAGTGGATATTAAAGATGAAGGGTTAGCGGTGATTAATTTACTGAATCCTGAGTTAAATTGGCAAGAAGGAAAGGGGTTAGTCCAATTAAGAATTAGTGGCAGTTTGCAACAACCAGAAACAGGAGGAATTAAACTCAATCTCAAACCGGAAGGGTTATTTAAAATTCAAGATGCAGTCTTAACCGCCCGCAGTTTAGAACAGTCTATTGTAGGATTAAGTGGAACGGCTTTATTTACAGGCGATCGCATTCAGGTTAAAGAAATTAAAGGGGAATTACAAGGAGATAAAGGAACAGGAAATATCCTCTTAAGTGGCGTTTTACCCGTGTCTTCTCCCTTGGCTGAAACTGATCCCGATCTGCAAACTCCTCTACAATTAAGCTTAGATCAATTAACCCTAAATTTACCCGATCTCTATAAAGGAAATGCTTCCGGTGCTATCACAATTACAGGAACAGCTTTAAAACCCAAATTAGGCGGAGAAGTCGTATTAAGTAAGGGAAGAGTGATTTTACCGTCTCAAGAAACCGCCACCTTACCAACCGATACCCCAGAAACAAATTCTCAATCACCGGTGAATGTCAGTTTAAATGGATTAAAACTTACATTAGCCGATAATATTCAAGTCATGACGCCCCCAATTTTAGATGCTCCTTTAATTAATTTTACTGCCAAAGGAACAATTCAATTGAATGGAAGTTTAGCGAGTATTAATGATATTCGTCCTCAAGGAACCATTGACTTAACGGGAGGACAAGTGAATCTTTATACCAGTCAATTACGATTAGATCGAGGCTATCCTCAACAAGCCATCTTTGTTCCTTCTGAGGGACTCGACCCCATTTTAAACGTTCGCTTAGTCACCCGTGTTCCTGAAGCGGTGCGGTTTGTTTCTCCTCCCTCTGCATTCCCGGCTGAACAAACGGAAGCCTTAAGTCCGTCTCGGTTTGGAACTGTGCGAACGATTCGTATTGTTGCCCTTGTGCGCGGCCCGGCATCGGAAATTAATGATATTATTAAGTTACAAAGTTCTCCGCCTCGTTCTCAAAATGAATTAGTCGCTTTATTGGGTGGAAGTGTGATTCAAGGCATTCAAGATGATAGTACATTAGTATTAGCAAATATTGCCAGCGCGGGATTATTTGGTAAGCTACAGCAGGATATTATTAATGCAACGGGATTAACGGAATTTAGAATTTATCCCTCACGGGTTGCTGAACGAGGTTCGAGTGGAAGAGCTTCAGCATTAGGGGTGGGAATTGAAGTGGGTTTAGATGTAACCAATAATACCTATGTGTCTTTAAGTCGTGTCTTAGCGGCTCATCAACCTTTTCTATTTAATATTAATTATCGTCTGAATGATAATTTATTGTTACGCGGAGCTACAAATTTCGGTAATGAAAGTGAAATTCGGTTTGAGTATGAAACGCGATTTTAAGTTAATTGTTGACTGTTAATAGTTAGTGATTAGTAGAATTTTTAAATCGAGATATCCAGGTTTTACAGGATAAATGGTAATAAATCCTTCTGATAAAGTGGGAGGAAAATTGGCGATCGCTTTTCCCATTTCTTCAATAACAGATTCAGGAACGTGGCGCTGGCGATTTTGATTCCATTGTTTGCAAATTTCTATCGGGGTTTCTAATACCCAAGCCACCCAAGACCGAGAGATTTCAGGAGAAATTAAAGCAATTTTTTCTAATAGTTCGAGTCGCCACTGAGGATAAGCATTAGTCGCATCATAAATAATCGGTTGAGAAGAAGTGATTGCTGCTTCCATTTGTTTTAAAACTTCTGCTTCGATTTCTGACCAATTTCCCTGAATAATTTCCTCCCCATAAAGCTGTTCTCGAATTCGATCTGTAGAAATAATCACACCCTGCGTAATTTCCGCAAGTTGTTGAGCAATCGTTGACTTTCCTGAACCCGGAACCCCAATCATAAAATGACATATCATATTCCATTCAATTAAAAGATTTGGCTGTTTAGGAGATAGAATAGGAAACCGCTATATAGCAAGTCTAAATCAATTTTATAAAATAGTCAGCCTAATTATTAATCCCCAAAAATACTGTGATTTCTAGGTAGGGGCTTGTGTCCTACCTCGCCCCTACGATAATTTTGGAATCAAAACAGTTGTACAATTGATTTAAACTTATATGAAATCTTTAAATACTTGCTACGCATCCGTATTGTGTAGAGACGCGCCATGGCGCGTCTCTACGGGGTATTTAGAGATCATCTATAGATTCATTTAGATTTACGCGATAAAATAGCGATCGCCCCTCTTTAAATCAAGAAGCGATCGCTCAAAAAAATTTATTGTTGGGCTAAAGCCTTGAATTCAAACAACTTACATACTAATAGCAGCACCCGTAGAAGGTGTCGCAGGTTCAGGAGATTTTGACCCTAACATGGTTTGATAAAGTTCGACTAATTGTTGTTCTTGTTCAGCTAAATGTTGTTCAATTTCAGTAAATAATGCCGTTGAAACCGGGTCAGTGGTTTGAACCCGTAAATTAAAAACATCAACAACCCCTGTTTGAATATCCCCTAATGCTCGTTTTGTAACCGCTATATCATCACTAGACTGTAACCAGCTTTTTAACTTCGCATAGGGTTCAGCCATTGCTGACGGTAAACTCGGTTTTTCTCCTAACTCTTGCAAACGAGTTTCTAATTGATCAATATGTCGCCGTTTAAGGGAAATAAAATCCTTCAACATTAACTTTAATTTCAGATAATCTGCTTTTTCGGCATACTGTTCTAAGGCTTCTAAAGAATAGTGTTCCCCCGCTAAAGCTGTATTTAAGGCTTTAGCAATTTCTCCTTTGGTTGAACCTCCCCAAGCATCGGCTAATTTCCACCATTCTGCTAAAGTATTATTTTCATCAGGAAGACCTGCCTGTTTTCCTAAGCCTAATCGGTTTAAAATAGCAGTGGTAAAAATAGCCAAATCTCCCGGTTGACGGGAGGTAATTAAATTTCCATCAACAACTAAAGGCTTATTCAAATAAATCGCCCCAGAATTCATCATATCTTTGCGAATAGATACAAACCCCGTTGCATTTTTTCCGCGTAATAAATCTCCTTCAATTAATACCTGGGGCCCATGACAAACCGCAGCGACCCATTTTCCTTGCTCCATCATCGCCTGCACAAATTTAACTGTATTGGGGTTACAGCGCATTTTATCGGGTGCCATTCCCCCCGGAATAATCACAGCATCAAAGTCTTCTGGACGCGCTTCTGTGGTCGTCCCATCAGCGAAATGAGTCATTTTTCCTTGTTTTCCTTTGTATTTTTCATTCATCCGAGAACCGAGAACAACGGTTTCTGCCTCGGACATTTTAAAGGCATTATAAGGAATTAGAAACTCTGCATCTTCGACTCCATTTTCAATTAAAATTGCAACTCGTTTTTTAGATAAATCGTTATAGTTTAATGCCATGCTATTCTCCTAATGATGATGAATTGACTATTAAAGTTTGAATGAACAATCTGAGCTTTAAAATTGTTTGTTTTGGGGCTGTATAAACTCAATTTATTCATTGAACATTTTGTTAGTTTAAAGAGTTTTAACTCTAAAATTCATCTGTCAAAGGTTGGAGAAATGATGAGACTAGAGTGCGTTGGCTAAATTCCATCAATGATTACCTAGTTCGTGGAAGTTAGCTTACACACCCTACTATTCAGATAAGGCTAATAATTCAGGAACCGTGACAAACCGATAGCCTCGTTTTTGTAATTCAGGAATGATAATCTTTAAGGATTGTATTGTTTGAAACCGATTTCCACCGCCATCGTGCATTAAAACAATATCCCCTGGACGCGCTTGATTTAAAACCCGATCTGCTAAAATTTCAGCCGAAGCTTGTTGATAGTCTTTCGTATCAATTGACCACATAATAATCGCATAGTTTTTACTGCGAGCATACTCCGCCGTTCCATTATCTAAAATGCCTCCAGGAGGACGAAATAACCGGGTTTTTAACCCTGTCATTAACTGTAATTTGGCTGATGTATTTTCAATTTCTGATTTTGCCCGCAAAGGTTCCATTTTGGGATAAGAATGTGTCCAAGTATGATTCCCAACCGCATGACCCGCTTGAACCACTTGTTGCATAATTTCAGGGTATAATAGTAAATTGCGACCTAAAATAAAAAATGTGGCTTTAATATCAAACTGTTGTAAAACCGCTAAAACTTTTAAGGTTTCTAACCAAGGGCCATCATCAAAGGTTAAGGCAATTACTTTTTCTTGATTTCGAGGAGAAACTTGATAAATCGTTTTGCCTTTATAGCGGTCTGGAATTAAAGAATAATAAGGTTTTTCAGGCTTTTTTAAATTGGGAGGGGGGAAAGGTTGTCTGGGGATAAAGGGGTCTGGTTCTCCTAAAGGGGGAATAGGGGGTTTTTCGATGTCATCTTCAGAAGAATTAATCTCGGTTGGAAGAACCTGATTTTGAGTTGACAACGCAACAGGGGGCAAGGATACAGCAACTTGCCCAAAATAAAAGCTAAGAATAAACATTCCACTCACACCACCCAGTAGAATCTGTGGAAACCGTTTAAAATTTGGGGAACCCATGATCAATTTTCAGCGTCAAAATAATCTGACTCTAGTTTAGGAGACTTTTCCTCTAACTCCTGCAAACTCTCCTAAAGTTTGATTAAATATGAGAATGTTCCTGATCAGAAACGATCTCCGGTTTGTTGGGTGTTAATGCGATCGCAAATAAAAACGAAACTAACGGCCCTACAATAAAAATAGCCAATTCTAACCCTGTCATAATGTCTCCCTATGGGTTGTGGGTTTCAGTCAGCCCTATTTCCCTCAGATGCAGTGTTAATTATTAGTTCGGTTGGGAACTGATCTCGGTTGAAAAACCGTTTTTGCATCAGAAAATATGCGAATAATACCCCTGATATTCATCAATATACTATAATCACCCTCATCCAGTTTCCCTCTATACTCTGATAGGTCTTAGTTTCACTCAATCTTTAAATCCAGAGCATAAAGCTTTACCTCAGCTAAATTTTATTAATAAATCTTTACGTTTTGAGCAACTTAACCCCCCGTTAATAAACCAGGGCTGTTTCATGGGTCGGAGGAAAAAAAGCAAAGAAATAGCGATGGCCACCTGATAAAATCAAGAGCGCTCACTTATTCTTTACAAAAATCAAGATACTAACAACTGTAATCACGAGTTCTCGGTAATAATAATTTCCCCTTTCATTCCGGCTTCAGTATGTCCGGGGATAGAACAGCGTAAACTATAAGTTCCGGTTCTGATGGGAACGAATACCCAGGTTGCTTCCCCACCCGGTTTTAATTCTAAATCGTGAATTGCACCTTTAACTTCTAATTTTCCAGACTCAACTTTTTGTGTCCAACTCATATCCGCAAAATCTTTAGCGGTGAAATAATGTTTACCGGGACTCGGATTTTTTAAGATTAATTTATAGGGTTTTCCAGCTTCAAATTGGAAGTGATCCGGGAAAAATTTTAATTCTCCTGATTCATTACTTAAACTAACGGTAACTTCCGTTGCCGGTTGACGGGATAAATCAACCGCAGCGAAAGCAGGTTGAATCTCAATAGAATTCAATTCCAAAATTAGGATCAATAATAAACCTAAACCAACAAAAATTTGTTTAAATAATAATTTAAAATCAAAATTAAATTTTATCATGTTTTTACCCTTTTATTTAAAAAAAAACAGAAATTCTCTAGGTTTCAAAGTTTTGATCTAAACTTTTGGGAGAATTATATCAAGTTTGGAAACTTTGAATTCTATATTTTTATGAACAACATTCTTAGGAAATGGGTGGAAATTGCTTAGACAGCCGACAAAATGCGGATAAATTCTAAGGGTAAACCGTCTGTGTCCGCAATAAACATGACTTCATACACCCGATCTCCGATCATTTGTTGCATAGGTTCTAATAGAATTTTTAACGGTTGAAATAAATTGGGCTGTTCTGTAACTCCTTGATTAAACTGATGTTGAAGATGATTCAACCAACTGGCTAAATCAGAAACTTGATCCGTTAAATCAAACGAAAGATGATAATAGCCGACATAATGCTCATCCGAGAACGCATCGGGGGCGGGTTTCGGTTGGGGAATTTCAATTAATTCAATTCGTCCGTTTAACCCTTCCATCCAACACGCTAAGGTATATCCCGTTGTAAACCGTTCACAAACCGTAAATCCCAGGGTTTCATAAAAAGCGATCGCTCGATGAATATTAGCCGTCCGAATTGACGCATGGTGCATGAATTTCCCCCTATTCAAATAATCGAAAATAGGGATAACGGACGGGTACTCCCTGTTCTTTATCTAAATCAAAATTAATCACATCCCAGCACGGTTCATCCTTCGCATCGGGGCTAAATTCCACAGGTAAACCGTATAGTCTCGGTTGTGTGGTATCTGTCCCATTCCGCCAAGGGGCACTGCGTTCTAAATAGGCACTGATTAATTCTTGATAGCGTTTAGCGATAATCACACGGGTAGCCCGATAACCTTGGGTGTAGAGTCGGTCTAACGCTTCATGAATTTCAAATCGAATTCCATCGGGATGGGTATGTTGTCGATACCATTCTCCCTGCCATTCTCGCCAATGACGACCTGATTGCAAATGAACCAACTCACCTGTATTCGGGTCAGCTTCAAAAGCACCATGACGAGGACACAAATAGGTATCCGTCAGCGTAAGAGCCGGAATTTGCTGACGGCAATGGGGACAACTAATCTCTGGGCCAAAAATTGGGTACTGCAAGGCAGAATTCATCATTAAATGGTTTTACACCAGGGCTGTCGTTTATTATAGCTATGGGAATTTTACCCTTTCTTCTCTATTCTAGTTTGTTCGTTTTTCACGGAATGTTACACCCATGTCTGATCAACCTTTGTTGACTCCCCCAACCTATTGGCCTACTGTAGATCTCTCCCAAGCTGCCTTTGTCGCTGCAAATGCGGTGGTAGTGGGTTTTGTGGAAGTTGGGGCTGGGGCGAGTATTTGGTATGGTGCTGTTGTTCGGGGGGATGTGGAACGGATTGTGATTGGAGAAAAAACCAATATTCAGGATGGTGCTATTTTACATGGTGATCCGGGAAAAGTGACACATTTAGAAGATTGTGTTACCGTTGGCCATCGGGCGGTGATTCATGCGGCTCATATTGAACGAGGAAGTTTAATCGGCATTGGGGCGGTTATATTGGACGGGGTGCGAGTGGGAACGGGAAGTATTATTGGGGCGGGCTCAATTGTTACCAAAGATGTTCCTCCGTTTTCTTTAGTTGTTGGTGTTCCCGCAAAACGAATACGGGAAATTTCTCCAGAGGAAGCAGCAGATTTAATTGAACACGCTAAACGGTATGAAAAATTAGCCTTAGTTCATGGGGGGAAAGGAACCGAAACCGGGTTTAGTTAATGCTCTTTTTGACTAATGAGTAGGATTGAAAATGGGGGAAGAACTTGTTTCTAGGGGATAGGAAGGTTGAGAAATAAATTTTTGATTTTGATCAACAGAATAATTTGTAGCAGAATCCATCAATTTCTCTATAGTTTTATTGGGTTGTGGTGTTTCAGTGTCAAAAGTTGAAGTTTGATTGAGTGTGGAGAGTGTAACTTGAGTTTTTTCCACTGCTTCTGCTAAGGGTTCTAATTGTTCAGACATGGATTTCTGACGTTCTAACCGTTGAGTTGAACCAAACAATCGACTCAAACCATTAATTAAATTTTTGAGGTTATTTTGCAACTGTTCATCCCCGGTTAATTGATTCACATCTTCACTAATTTTTTGCAGGGTTTGTAATGTATTGCGGGTAGAATTTAAAGTTTCTTGAATTAGCATTAAGTTTTCGGGATCACTGACGGCTTTTGAGAGAATTCTTAAGTTAGCTGAAGCGGCTTCGGCATTGGCTGAGGTGGCTTCTAAATTTTCAACAATTTTGGCTTGTTCTAACTGACTCATAATCGGTGTGAGGGTTGTTACTAAAACACTTAATTCTTTTGTGGTTTGATTAATATTTTCTAAGGTAGAAATTAACGTAACACGATTATTGGCTAATAACCCATTAAATTGATTACTCAAAGACGTAATTTGATCCGCCGCACGACCCACTGAGTTTGCAGACTCAACAGCAGCTTTAGACACTTCTCTGGTATCTTGTTGAACACTGGTCGAAAGATTACTAATTTCTGAGGTAAAAGAGGTAACACCTTGATTAACCGATTGATTTAAACCGCCAATTCCTGTATCAAGGGACTCATTTAAGTCTTTCATTTCAGATTGTGCTACTACCAAAAAATCCGATAGTTTTCCTGTCAATTTTGTGGCTTCCTGCGCCGCCGTTGTGGTGGTTTTTGCGGTCGTATTCAAATTAACATATAACTCAGGATTTCCATAGATTTCTGCAAACTGATATAAACTGGAAATCAGTTTCATAATATCAATGCCTGTTTCCGCAGGAATCCGAGTATTATTACAAAGAATTGTGTCAGGACAATCAGGACTTAAGGGATCTGCATCGGCGATTTTTTGAGAGGTATTTCCTTTGGGAATAATATCTACATATCCTTCATTTAATAAACCAATTTGGTTAGATTGAATGATGATATTACGAGGAATAATAAAACTACTGGGTGTAATTTCTAAGATGGCATCGACAGAATTTAAGTTAGCTTCCAGTCGGGTGACTCGACCAATTTTAACTCCTCGATATCGCACGGGAGTTCCGATTTGTAATGCAGACGCATCAGGAAATTCTGCAATTAAAGTATAGCTGCGAGTTCCTAAACTAATATTTTTGAGCCATAAAATTACGGCTCCCAGCAAACCTAATCCTAACAGAATTAACAAACCAACGGAACCTTCTCGAACGGCGCGCGATCGCATATTTTCCCCCTCTTAAAATCAGGATGAACTGAAAACCTGATTGATGGCACATTTAACTTAACTGTACAACAACTTGATTCTCTAATAGTATTTTATTTGTTAATAAATCTTCGACGGTTATGCGTAAAAAACGTTTGTCATCCACTTGAAATAAAACTTTAATGCGATCGCTTCCGGGGTTCCCTGGGGGAGTTAATTGAGCAATTGTTCGACCTCCTGGGTTATCATTTAATGATTGTACAATTTGACGCTGATCTAAGCGACGGGTAATTAAGCGATCGCCATCAAAATAAACCTCGGTTCCCCCAGTTTCATCTCCCAATTCCCCTAAAATTAATTCGATACTTGGTTGATTTTCTAAAGAGGCACCCAAGACTAATTCTACAGGAGTTGTCATCGGGTAAGGTTGACCTGATTTGATAATCGGATGCCAATTGTGGCAATTATCTCGACGGTTCCAATAGCGCACCCCATAACTATGATATAAAAAATCTTCGATTTTGGTGCCTTGACTTAGTTGTAAAGCACCGTGAGAAATAGCCTCAAAGGGTTTTTCACAGCGAATTTTACTGAATTCAAAATATTGTTGAATCCAAGTTTGTACCGCCGGAATTTGAGCACTTCCTCCCACGAGCAAAACCCCATTAATATCCGCAACTTCGATTCCTTGGCGACGAGCTTGTTGAAAGACTTTTCCAATCGCATCATCTAAAGTTTCAAAAAATTGAGCTTTGCTCAGAATTGTTTCAAACTGATTTCTCGTTAAGGTTAATTCATAGCTATCTAAGGTTTCATCATCAAAATACACTTCTGTTGCTTGGGTTTGTAAAGACAATTGTATTTTTAAGCGTTCTGCTAAACGAGTAGTTAACGCAGTTTTGGGTAAACCTTGGGTTTGGGTAAAATAATCTACTAGCCAATTATCAATATCTGAACCCCCTAAGTTTTTTCCAGCTTTGGCTAAAACTCTGGCTGTTTTTACCCGTTGTCCTGATGATTCTGCAAAGGATTTTTGACCCCATTTTAAAATAAATCCCAAGGGTTTTTGATTGCTATTTCCATCTAACCGAACTAAGGAAAGATCTAAGGTTCCTCCACCTAAATCAATCACCAATAAAAGCTCCTGATCTGCCAATCCATATCCTAATGCTGCCGCTGTCGGCTCATCTAAGAGTTGTACCTGTTCCACATCGAGAGATTGAGAGACTTTTCCTAACCAATGGCGATAGGATTCAAAACTATCAACGGGAACGGTAAAGACTAAAGAATCAGTCGCCATCGGTAGTTGACGAATCCTATTAACAATTCCCGTTAAAAATAATTCTCCCACTTGTTCAAAACTAATCGTTTGACCATCAATTTCAGGTAAAAATCCTTGAATATTGCTACCAATTCCCCGTTTAAAATTCCTAAAAAAGCGAGAATCATTGCTAATATCATATCCCCCATCCCGTACTTGTTGACCGAATAAACAGTCTCCTTGACGGGCATCTTTTAAATAAACTAAACTGGGAATTAGGGGGGGATTTTGACTAGAAATTAAGGATAAATTCGGTAATTTTAAAGTTTCCGCTTGTTGTGTGGCGGGATTCCAACGGGAAATAACAGTATTACTGGTTCCAAAATCAATAGCAATGGTCATTTTTCTAAATACTTTATTAGTGAAAGAATTAAGGGTTTGCTTCTTTTTCTAAGGTTAACGTAACAGGGCCATCATTTTCAATGAACACTTGCATTAAAGCTCCAAATTTGCCAGTTTTGACGTTTAACCCACTCAAACGCAATTTTTCTACAAACAGTTCATAAAGTTTTTCAGCTTTTTCTGGCGGTGCGGAACGGTCAAAATATGGACGCCGACCTTTTCGACAATCTCCATAAAGGGTAAATTGACTTACAACTAATAATTCACCTCCGATTTCTTGAACAGATTTTTCCCATTTTCCCGTATTGGTTTCCGGGTCAGGAAATAATCTTAATTCTAAACATTTTCGCGCCATCCAGTTTAGTTCAATTTCGGTATCTGTCTCTGCAATTCCCACTAATAGGTTGAGTCCTCTTCCAATTTTACCTATAATTTCCCCATCAACAGTAACTTGAGAATGATTAACTCGCTGAATAATTACCCGCATAACAGTTATCAGTTATCAAGTATCCGCATCATCAGTTATCAGTTTAGAGGAGCGGAGTTAACTTAATCGATGTCAACTTAATTCGTTGATTTTTCTCTAGTTCTAGCCCCCCCTAACCTGGCTTTAAAAGGGGGGAATTAGAGTCCACAGTCCCCCTTATTAAGAGAAGGATTAGGCTTCAAAGTCCCCCTTTTTTAAGGGGGATTTAGGGGGATCTAATCTTGGCTATAATCAGAGGTCTTCGGCTGAAGTTGACACAATAGATAATCCCACCCCTACCCGTCAACAGTCAATCTATTTCCCAAACCCTTTACCCCGGTTTGTAGAGGGGAGACATAAACAATTATTGAGTTGAGTTTGGAGGGTTTCATGATCTAATCCTTGACCAATTAAAACTAATTGGGTTTTAGGTTCCCCTTTCCACTCATCATCATCAATGGAAAAGCGTTTTCCACTCAGGTGAAAAATATGACGTTTGGGACTTTCATCAAACCATAAAATTCCTTTAGCGCGGAATACACTCCCAGGAAGTTGGTTATCTAAAAAGTATTGAAATTTTCTTAAAGATAGGGGTTGATCGCTTTGGAAAGAAAGGGAGGTAAACCCATCATTTTCTAAGTGGTTAGAATGATGATGGTGATGGTGTTTATGGTCGTGATCATGATGGTGATGATGGTGATGTTCATGGTCGTGATCATGATCGCAATGTTCATCACAAACATGATCAGCAGGGTCATCGTGATGGTCATGGTCATGGTCATGATCATCAGATTCAGGATTAAAATATTTATCGGATTCAAATAATCCCACACTCAGAATTAAAGGAAGAGGAACTTGAGAATTATGAGTGCGTAAAATTCGGGCATCTTTTTTCATATCCCGAATTCTAATTTCTAATAAATCGACATCGGCTTCATCCACCAGATCGGTTTTATTCAAAACAATAATATCCCCATAGACAATCTGGCTATTAGCCGCTTGGCTATTAAATAAATCTAAACTAAAATTAGCACAATCTACCAATGTTACAATGGAATCTAAACGGGTCATATCCCGTAATTCGGTGCTTAAAAATGTTAGAGCAACGGGAAGCGGATCAGCAAGTCCAGTGGTTTCTACCACCATATAATCCACTTTTTCAGACCGTTCTAAAACCTTATAAACCGCATTCACTAAATCTTCGTTAATGGTACAACAAACGCAACCATTACTTAACTCAACCATTGTATTATCTTCATCGGTATTGATAATCAATTCATTATCAATCCCAATTTCACCAAACTCATTCACCAGGACGGCGGTTTTGATTCCCTGTTGATTCGATAAAATATGATTCAGGAGGGTGGTTTTCCCACTGCCTAAGAACCCTGTAATAATGGTGACAGGCATCCCTCGCTTTGGATTATCCATTGTTAATTCTGTGTTAGGTGTTACGGCCGATTGCATAGAGGTACTACCAAAAACGTCAAGAATTTAAACTGGTAATTGTTAGTGTATCGTATTCTTCCCAGAATGACTAGATAAAGTCCGTTTCAACAAAAACAGTCAGAACATCTCAATCTTAAAACTGAGAATAAATTTCTCGGTTAAAAATCATCTGTTTGGGGATTAATTTTAAAATTAAAGGTTGTGAAATAAAACCTTTAATAACTGCTCAACAATAATTTTCCAGGTAAAGTTTTGTTCGACAAAATTCGGCCCCATTTTTTGTAAGGTTTGATAAAGATTTACGTTTTCAATCACCTTTTCCATTAAGGCAAATAAATGTTCTTGATCTGGTTCTAAAAAGAATCGAGTTTCACCGCTTGGTAAGGTAATTTTATCAAAGGTACTTTTGATTTTATACACTAATGTTTCATTAGTAAAATCATCCGTTGGCCCCCCATCGGTACAGATGACCGGAACGCCACAGGCGATCGCTTCTAAGACAGGAAGATTAAACCCTTCGGCGGAATAGGGAGACACATAAGCATCAGCAGCTTGATATAATTGCGCCATTTCTAGGGAGGATAAATTGTTACCAATATAGCGCATTCGAGTAGAAACTCGTTGTATTTCTTCATCATTTAAGCTGTCTTTTGTTGCTTGTTTGAGATAATCTTTTGAGGGAAAAATTGCATCTCTGCCTTTTAATAATAATCGAGCTTCTGGGTATTTTTCAGTAATTCGAGCAAAGGCTTTTAAAATCCGATCAATCCCTTGACGTTCATTCCACATTACTCCAATATTTAAGAAGATAAAACTATCATTCCATCCCAATTGTTGGCGAAGTTCCTGTCGTTTCTCTTCGGGTAAAGGATGATAAATCTGGGTATCCACTCCTAACGGAATTACCACCACTCGTTCAGGAACCGCACCACTGCGAATAAATCCTTCTCGTGACCAATGGGAAGACGTAATAATTAAGGTATCCCAATGGCGATGTGCTTCTCTAAAACAGTCAATTTTCATCCCGTTTAAAATAGAACGGGGTACAATTCCCCATTCTGTACAACCAAAAATAGCAGTTCTTTTACTCGGAGAAGCTGTTAAATTAAACGGACAATAAACCCGGAGAGTAACATCTGCCTTTTGGTCAGTTTCAGGAGCAGGAATCCGATCTAAAATATCCTCAGCTTCCCGACTTAATAACTGTTTACTCGGCTTCCATTCAGAGGTGACATAGGGGATATCTTTATGAAAAACTTTTAAAGCTGGATATTTGACCATTTCTAACAGTTGGTAACTGTTAATAAAGGAATAGGAATGGGGAAGATCTCGCCATCCTTCCACAATAATACTGTGAGGAGACGATAAAGAAACGGGAAGGTTACGATGGGGAGCCCCCCAGGCGATGGGAGTTTCTTGTTGAGCAATTTCCAACAGTTGATCAATGGTATGTTTCCAGGTATAACGTTCTGCTATCCATTGAGGAGCGATTTTTTTAGCTTGTTCTCGCCATTCCGAATGGTCTATAATTTCTTGCATTAATTCTGCCAAATGTTCCCAACTGGGATGTAGGAAAAACCGACTTTGGTTGTGAATAATTTGATTCTTAAAGGAGCTTTTAATTTTCCAGGTAAACTGCTCATCAGTAATGTCTTCTGTCGCGCCTCCAGCACTACAAATAATTGGTAATCCCGATGCAGCAGCTTCCAATACCGATAAATTAAAAGCGGTTGCAACATCTGTAGCTAAATAGGCATCAGAAACTTGATATAATTGGGCTAGGGCGGTACAAGATAAAGGTTGATTCAAATAGGCAATTTTAGGCTGAATTTTAGTAACTTGTTCCTCAGTTAATACATTTTTAAAGGCACTCTCTAACCAGTGGTCAGAGTCGTGAAATAAAGTTGATCCTTTTAAGACTAATCTTGCTTGTGGATAATCCTCTACAATTTGAGAAAATGCCTTTAAAATTGGTTTAATTCCATCTTGATCTTGTAAACTACCGACATGAAGAAAAATGAAATAATCATCCCATCCCCATTGTTGTCTTAAAGCGGTTCGTTCCGTTTGATTCAGGGGATAATAGATCGTTGGGTCAACCCCCCAAGGAACAACCTTTACCTGTTGAGGATTTAAACCACTTCTGATGAATCCTTCCCGTGACCATTGAGAAGGTGTAATAATAGTAATATCAGGATTAAAAATCTGATTTTTTAAGTGAAATAAAGGTTTCAGGGGGGAGGATGAATCAATTAAAATTCCCCAAGGTGCAGTGGCATAAATCAGGGTTTTTCGACTGAGAGAAGATTGAAAATTAAACGGTTGATGAATTCTGAGGGTGACATCAGCAACGGGGTTAATAGCGGGAGGAATTTGTTGTAAACAAGTTTCTAATTCTGGATTGAATAATCCGGTAAAAGGTTGCCATTGGGGTTTTAAACTAGGAATCTCTTCATGGGTTAATTGTAAGGGCGATCGCTGTAGCATTTCCAAGAGTTGAAATTGATTGGTAATGCTATAAGAATGGGGCATAAAACGCCAGCCTTCAACATGAATTCGCATAGAGAACCTTCTACCCAGATACAAACCGTTAAGATAGTTTTAACTATCGTATTTATAAATTATAAAATAAATCAGAACTTCAGAAAGAGTTAATAACCAATGAATCAAGAATTCCTCTTGACCAATGTTCCAGTAATGATTAAACTAAAAAAGCAGGTGGATAGAATTAAACGGGGTCTTTGATAGGTCTCCATCCCTTAGACTAACTCACAGCCAACCCATGAAATCTGAACGACGTATCTCATTTTCTCTCTCTAGTCTGCTTTTGATTGTAGCATCGGTTTTCCTGCTTGTCCTGCTTTGGCAACTGCGAGGTTTAATCGTTCTATTAATGATTTCTGTTGTTTTGGCTGCTTCTATTGTCCCCCTTGTCAATTGGGCAGAAAAAAAACAGGTTCCTCGATGGTTAGCGGTTGTTATCGTCTATTTAACCTTAATCGCAGGATTAATGGGATTTGGCTTAGTCATTGGGCCTGCGGTTGTGGATCAAATTACCTTATTAGTCCGTCAATCTCCCGTTTTTGCAGAACAAATTATTAGAATTGCAACGGATTTAGCCGGTCGATTAGGATCAGAGACTTCCACCTTTATTGAACAACTCATTGATCCTCAATCTTTAACCAGTTGGGTGATTCGTTCCAGCCAACAATTAATTTTACGTTCCTACGGAATTACGAGGGGAATTTTAGGGGGAGTTGCCAGTTTAATTTTAGCTTTATTTATTTCCGGCTATATGGTAGCGGATAGTAAAACCTTAATTCATAGTTTTATTCAATTTTTTCCCTATCCTTGGAATGAACGATTAGCCGCCCAAGTTGATCCCATTAGCCAACGGATGGGGGGTTATATTCGAGGGCGAATTCTCGTCTCTGGAATTTTAGGGGTAGCCACAACAACGGGATTAGGATTTTTAGGCTTAAAAGACTTTGCTATTGGCTTAGGAGCTATTGCCGGAGTTACCAATTTAATTCCCTTTTTAGGGCCGATTTTAGGAGCAATTCCTGCCTTAATTGTTGCCTTAGCCAAAGGGGGATTTTTAGTGGTTTGGGTATTATTATTATATGGAATTATTCAAAATGTTGAAACCTACGTTCTCGATCCCTTATTAGTGGGTTCATCGGTGGGAATTCACCCCTTATATCAGCTTTTATCCGTACTCGGTGGTGTACAAGTTCTCGGAATTATGGGGGCATTAATTGTTCCCCCTTGGTTTGCCGGAGTCGCGGCATTAGTTGAAAATCTCTATCTTCAACCTAAACTCAAAGCCGAACAACAAGAGGAACGTTTAACTCCCCCCGAAGTATCTTCCTCTACTCAATTTCCCTGATTTTTTCCTTTTCTTTTGTACCCAGTTCATCATGAAATTAGAAACTTTTTTCTGGAAGAAACCCACGGGCTGGTCAGTCAAAACATTGCCCTCCCTGGACTCAAATCAAACTTTAGTGATTGTCTTTGGTGGGGTTCAGTTTCAAGACGATCTCGAACCTTTACAAGACTTAAAAGAAGCTTATCCTCAATCTCATTTTATTGGGTGTTCAACCGCCGGAGAAATTTGGGGTTCAACCTTGATGAAGGATAGTTTAATCGTCAGTGTTTTGCAATTTCATAATACCTCATTAAAAACAGCATTTTGTCACCTTTCTGAAGAAACAAATTCATCAAATCCGCTTCAAAGACAAGATTATTCTTATCAAGCAGGTCGTTCTATTGCTCAACAATTGGCTGATCCTCAGTTAAAAGCTGTCTTTATTTTAGGAGATGGATTACAACTCAATGGCAGTGAATTTTTACGAGGTGTGAATTCAATTTTATATCAAAGTTCTGTTTTTAATTCTTCAGATCCTATCTTAATTGTTGGAGGATTAGCCGCCGATAATCATCAATTTAAACGTACTTGGATTTTACAAAATCGTTTACCCATTTCTGGTGCTGTTTCCGCCGTTGGATTTTATGGAAATGATATTGCAATTAGCTATGGTTCCCAAGGGGGTTGGACAATCTTTGGCCCTGAACGACAAGTCACTCGTTCCCACCACAATATTTTGTATGAATTAGATCACAAACCGGTTTTACAACTCTATCAAGAATATTTAGGCAAATACGCCCGAAATTTGCCCACCAGTGGCTTATTTTTTCCTTTAGCATTGGGAACTCCCTTAGCTCGTAAACGCACGGTGAGAACCCTAATCGGCATTAATGAAGAGACAAAATCCCTAACTTTTACAGGTGATATTCCTGTCGGTTCTGTTGCTCAACTTATGCGAGGAAATTATGAGCGTTTAGTGGATGGAGCATTAGCAGCAGCACTCATTACTCGCAATAGTAATCAACGCAAAACGGGAGAATGGGAACAGCAGAAATTGAACCAGAATCAGGCAATAATGTTAGAACCCACTTTAGCGATCGCGATGAGTGGTTCCGGTCGTCGATTAGTTCTAGGAGAGCGTACTGAAGAAGAATTAGAAGCTACACTAGATGAATTACCCCAAGGAACCCAACAAATGGGTTTTTACTCCTACGGGGAACTAGCTCCTACGGGTGTCGCCTCTCTCTGCGAACTGCACAATCAAACCATGACCTTAATTACCATTCGAGAAAATAGTAGCTAATCCTAGCTTTATCCCTATTGTCTCTGATGAATGGCTGCATCCTGACTTCTTCACTCTTAAGATTCTATGCACTATGCGCTCCAACGCCAACTCAGACGCCTGGGTCTTGATCCACAGACTCCTCCGGTGGATATCGCTACATGGGAAGAATTTCTGGAGCGTGTCAGCCGCAGCTACAAGGAAGCCGATCAAGAACGCTATTTGATGGAGCGTTCCCTTACCCTGTCCTCCAGAGAATTGTTAGAGTTGTATAACCAGCAAAGTCAGGAGTCGGAAGCCCGTTTACAAGCGGAACGGGATCGACTGCGCTCGGTGATTAGTTCCCTAGGTGCTGGATTGTGTATCTTAGATCCCCAGGGCTGTTTATTATCCATGAATCCCGAAGCGGAAAGACTATTGGGATGGTCAGAAGCCGAATTAGTCGGAAACTCCATTTTAGACCGCATTGGAGCCCGTTCTCGATTATCTCTGAATACGTTTCAACGGCTGGCTGCTGCTTCCGCTACAGGGTTAGCGTCCCTTCTGGAACCGATCGCATCCAGTGATGATCAATTTATCTGTGCCGATGGCAATATTTTACCCGTTTCCTATGTATTAACACCGATTTTAGAACAAAACACGTTTGTCGGAGCCGCCTTAGTTTTTTTAGATATTACCGAACGCAAACAAGCTCAATTAGAGGCGGAACGATCTATCTCTTTATTACAAGCTACTTTTGATTCAACAGATGCAGGAATTTTAGCAGTTGATCGCACGGGAAAAGTCTTAAATTTTAATCAAAAATTCGTGGAAATGTGGCAAGTTCCTCCTGGATTATTAAAGCCCCCCCATGATCAATCGGTCTTAGCCTTTGTGTTAAGACAATTAAAAGATCCGCCTCGATTTCTCAAAACCGTGATGCAGTTATCTTCGGAACCCCATACCCCGACTTATGATGTGGTGGAGTTCAAAGATGGGCGAATTTTTGAGTTATATTCCCATCCCTCCCAAATGGGAGAAAAATTAGTGGGAAGAGTCTGGAGTTTTCGGGATATTACCCAACGCAAACGAGTCGAAAAAGCTTTGCAATATCGCGTTGAATTTGAACAACTGATTACTAATTTATCGACCCATTTTATTAGTTTAACAACGGATGAAATTGAAAATGGGATTCAACAAGCGTTACAACGAATTAGTACCTTTATTGGAGTAGAACAAAGCTATTTATATTTATTTTCCGAGCAAGAAATACAGATGAATTCGATTTATCAATGGTTGGCAATAAAAACTCCACATCAGCGTTCTCAACAGCTTTCCAAATTGACAGATTTAATCAAAAAAATTTCCGGTTCTAAACTTTATGGGGCTGATATTCCTTGGTTAGAACGACAACTCAATCGCTATGAAAATATTTATCTTGCTGTTCAGGATTTACCCCCAGAAGCCCTAAAGGATTTAAAGTATTTGCAGCAGTTTCATCCCGTTTCAGATGTATCGTCTTATTCAGAAACCGATACTTTACCTCAAATTCAATCCATTATTTTAGTTCCCTTAGTCTGTCGTCGGTCTATTGTTGGATTTTTGCGGTTTGATTCCATTCATTCAAGTTATACCTGGTCATCGGATAGTATTGCATTGTTGAAAATGGTCGGAGAAATGTTTTCTAATGCCATTGAACGCAAACAAACGGAAGAATTTCTGCGACAAACAGAAGCCAAATATCGGAGTATTTTTGAAAATGCAGCCGAAGGTATTTGTCAAACGACCCTAGAAGGACGATATATTAGTGCTAACCCAGCCTTAGCGAGAATTTTAGGTTATAATTCTCCCGAAGATTTATTAGAAACTATTACGGATATTAATCATCAATTATATGTAAATCCTAACCGTCGAGCCGAATTTATCGCAGAAATTCAAGCCAATCATTCTGTATCCGGCTTTGAATCCCAAGTCTATCGTCAAGATGGAACCATGATTTGGATCTCAGAAAACGCCCGTGCGGTTCGGGATCAAACCGGACAATTACTATGTTTTGAAGGTACAATTGAAGATATTACTGAGAGTAAACGCGCCGCCGAAGCCTTAAAACAAGCGAAAGAAGAAGCTGTTGCTGCTAACCGAGCTAAAAGTACCTTTTTAGCTAATATGAGCCATGAACTTCGCACCCCACTCAACGCTATTATTGGCTATAGTGAGATTTTAGCAGAGGAAGCAGGAGACTCCGGTTATGGCGATATTGTCCCCGATTTAGATCGGATTCGCACCGCCGGACGCAACTTATTAGCGTTGATTAACGATATTTTAGATATTTCTAAAATTGAAGCCGGACGCATGGATTTGTATTTGGAAACCTTTCAAATTTCCATGTTAATTGAGAGCATTGTCACAACAGCTAAACCTCTAGTCGATCAAAATAAAAATAGTTTAAATATTTACTATGCCCCTGATGCGCCTGACACCATGCACGCTGATTTAACAAAAGTTCGACAGGTGTTGTTGAACCTACTCAGTAATGCGGCTAAATTCACCTCGGAAGGTGAAATTACCCTGAATATTAGTCGTGCCCAAAGCCTTCCCTTTGAGTGGGTTCGGGACAATGATTTATCCCTTGATCCGCCATCGGATGATGCCAATTATATTCAGTTTCAAGTGCGAGATACCGGAATTGGAATTACTCCCGAACAACAAAAACAATTGTTTCAACCCTTTACCCAAGGGGATGCGTCTACTACTCGCCGCTATGGGGGAACCGGGTTAGGGCTTACCATTAGTCAACGCTTTTGTCAAATGATGCAAGGCCATATCGCCATTGACAGTGCATTAGGCAAAGGTTCCACCTTTACCATTTATTTACCTTTGTTGGTTCAATCTCAATTCAAAGGCTCAGAATATCCGAATTTAGAAGCTACTGTCGAAGACATCGACGCTCTAGGGGAAACGGATATCATTCTGGATGACCCTTCCGAACACGTGAATGAGCCATCGATTACCGTGTTAGTGATTGATGATGATCCCAATACACGGGATTTAATTGAGCGATCACTTATTCGGGAAGGACTGGAGGTAGAAACGGCAGCAACGGGGGAAGAAGGGCTCGCTCGTGCCCAGCAGCAGCGTCCCGATGCCATTATATTAGATATAATTTTGCCGAAAATGGACGGTTGGACGGTATTATCGACATTAAAGGCTGATCCAGATCTCGCTGATATTCCTGTGATTGTGCTATCGTTCATCAGCAACAAAAATCGAGGTTTTGCTCTTGGTGCATCGGACTATTTGACCAAACCGTTTGATGGTAAGCGCCTAAGTGCTTTGTTGAGTAAGTATCACCCGGATCGGAAACGGGATATGCTTCCTGTGGCTGATCATATTTTAGTGGTCGAAGATGATCTCGCTACCCGACAACTATTACGGGGGTTATTACAGCGACAGGGCTGGATTGTCCAAGAAGCCGGAAATGGTCAGGAGGCTTTGCAACTGATTCAACAGTCAGCCCCCAAACTGATTTTGCTCGATTTAGTCCTCCCGGAAAAAAGTGGTTTTGAGTTAATTCATGACCTTCACAGAACAGATCAGTGGGCAAATATCCCGATTATCGTCCTAACGGCGGCTGAATTAACCCCCACAGAATGGGTACTATTGCGGGGCTATGTGGAGCAGATTCTTCAGAAAGGCAGTTATAGCTGTGAAGATCTTTTACGAGAAATTCATATCTTGTTAAATGCCAGCCTGAAACAGTCCCCCTTAAGTTCTAAATCGTGAGAATTCTAACGCTAAACTATCAACGTTGAGATTGGATCATGGTAAAGATTTTGTTAGTTGAAGATAATGAAATGAATCGGGATATGCTACAACGGCGACTATCCCGAAAAGGATATGAGGTATCTATTGCCGTAGATGGGGCAAAGGGTGTGGAATTAGCTCATTCCCTGATGCCCGATTTAATCCTGATGGATATGAGTTTACCGGTGATGGATGGTTGGGAAGCCACTCGACAAATTAAAGCCGATGCCAAAACTGGGGGAATTCCTGTAATTGCACTCACGGCCCATGCTATGGCAGGCGATCGCGAAAAATGTTTAAAAGCTGGATGTGATGATTATGATACTAAACCAGTGGAATTTCCCCGTCTGTTGGAAAAAATAGAACTCTGCTTAAACAAAGCTCCTGCACCCTGAGCTTAAATTTCATCGGGTTAACGCTCGGATTTTATCCCGTCCTGTGCTGTTTATCCCCATCTAGCTAGTCAATTAGTGAGTGTGTTATTATTTGTGCGCGATATGAACCGATTTGATCACGGGCTCAGATCTAGCCCTGATGGGGGATCATACCCAAGGAACACCCCCACGTCTACTGTCATCTACGTTGTCGGATACAACCGTTAATTATCTCTGTTGATAATATGAAAACCCTAGTTGGAGGCGTGGCACTCGTTGTTACTATCCCAAAACGAGCGTAGGAGCCACGAATAGAGATGGACGCTGAACCGGATCGTGTACTAATTGTTGATGATAATGAAGTGAACCGTGATCTGCTGGCCAAACGACTCCAGCGTCAAGGTTATGGGGTGACAGTGGCTTCTAATGGTTTTGAAGCGTTGGAACTGATGGGTTCAATGTCCCTGGATTTGGTGTTGTTGGATATTATGATGCCTCAGATGAATGGCTATCAGGTGTTAGAAACCTTGAAAGCTGATCCGGCTTTGCGTCATATTCCGGTGGTGATGATTTCGGCGGTTAATGATATTGATAGTATTGTGCGTTGTATTGAATTAGGGGCAGAAGATTATTTATCAAAACCTTTTAATCCGGTTTTATTAAAAGCTCGAATTAATGCTTGTTTAGAAAAGAAACGATTAAGGGATCAAGAACAAGCCTATTTAAAAAAATTAGCGGAAGAACAGGAAAAATCGGAACGATTATTATTAAATATTTTGCCCGAAGCGATCGCTCAACGATTAAAACGGGGTGAAAGCACAATTGCGGATAGTTTCGCAGATGTGACGGTTTTATTTGCAGATATTGTTAATTTTACAAAATTATCGGCTAATTTATCCCCGGCTCAATTAGTCGAAATTCTGAATGAAATTTTTTCCGCGTTTGATGAATTAGCAGAAAAATATGAATTAGAGAAAATTAAAACTATTGGGGATGCTTATATGGTGGTTGGGGGATTACCCACGCCACGGGATGATCATGCTGAAGCGATCGCTAATATGGCTTTAGATATGCAAAATATTATCGGTCAATTTCATCTGCAAGGAAATGAACCTGTACAAATGCGAACCGGAATTAATACAGGCGCAGTGGAAGCGGGAGTCATTGGCACAAAAAAGTTTACTTATGATTTATGGGGAGATACTGTTAATACAGCAAATCGTATGGAATCCCATGGAATCGCAGGAAAAATTCAAGTTACCGTCGCTACCTATGAACGTTTAAAAGATAAATATATATTTGAAGAACGAGGGTTAATTGATATTAAAGGAAAAGGCGAAATGTTGACGTATTTCCTCACCGCCCGAAAATATTAAATCAGTCAACACCTCAATTTTCAATTAATGACTCATATTCCGAGGTTCCTGATAGAGGGGAACAGTAAAGGTTACAGTTGATCCTAACCCTTCACCCAGACTATAAAACTTAACCGTTCCTCCCATAGTTTGGATTAATTTCTGTGAAATCACTAACCCTAAACCCGTTCCTCCATATTGGCGGGTATAGCCTCCATCGACTTGAGAAAAAGCTTTAAATAATCGATCTTGTTTTTCGATGGGAACCCCAATTCCCGTATCCGCCACCCGAAATTCTACAACTCCTGGAAACTCTCGATTTTGAAACACAACGGTTTGTTTAAGAATTCCCAAACTAATATTAATTCCCCCCTCATGGGTAAATTTAATTGCATTTCCGACTAAATTTAACATCACTTGTAATAACCGTTGATAATTTCCATAGATAATAACTTCATCTTCATAAGCCGCTTTTTGGACGGTAAAGGTTAATCCTTTTTCTTGCACTTGCGCCCGTGTAAAATGTTCAATTTCTTCTAAAAGTTCATTGACTTTAATTAAAGCCAAGTCAATATCCATTCTCCCCGCTTCAATTTTAGCAATATCTAAAACATCATTAATTAAATTTAATAAATGTAAAGCGGCTCGGTGAGCTTCTTGAATAAATTCTTCTTCTTCTTTGGGATCATCAACCATCCCATCTAAAACCAACTTTAAAAACCCAATAATTCCATTTAGAGGCGTGCGTAATTCATGGGAGGTATTCGCTAAAAATTCACTTTTTAATCGGGAAAGAGCGACTGCTTCCATCCGAGCTTCTTCTAGCTCTTGATAGAGAGTGGCGTGAGCAATTGCGGTTCCTACATGAGTCGCTAATTCTCTGATAAATTCCACTTCCGCCGATGTCCATTGTCGAAAGCGATCGCACTGTTGTAAACTAATAATTCCATTCGGTTGATCTTGATAAGAAGTCGCCACCACTAAAATCGAATGCCTTTGATAAGGATCATGGTCAGGAGAGGTACGTTCGACCACAACAGGTTCTAAGGTCGCTAAAGCTTGTGTCCACCCTAATTCCTTGGCAATTTCCAGATCTAAACCCAACATCATCGGAAATTCTTCGAGGCGATATTCAGCCACCACTTGAGTTTCTTGCAAGTTCCAATGATCTTCTTTTCCGCCTCGATAGGGACATAAAATACAACGACTGACCCCTAAAACTTGCCCTAAACTATTAACGGTTTGTTGCCAAATTTGTTTTAAATCTAAGGTGCGACGAATTTTTTGAGCAATTTGACTTAATAAGGTTTGATAAATATGAGAACTAGGAGAAACCGTCCGACACATCGTTCCTGCAATTTGAATCAACATTTTTTGAGAAATATCCAAATTTGACGGTAAGGAACGATAAGCAACAATCTCCGCCATATTCACATCAATATTCTCTTCAGGTTGTTCCAGAAGACATCCCATCACTAAGACCCGATTAGGTATCCCATTCGACACTAAAATGGGACTCATAATTAATTCTAAGGGAATATATTGTTCTTCGTAGGAAAAAGAATAAACAAATCGTTCTGGAATTAAACTACTTAAAACGCGGCGAATTCGATCTTCATAGGGAGCAATTACAACAGGTTTAAACAACTCCCCCATGGATGAACCGATAATTTGATCCGTCGCTAACGGATAGCGATCCTGTCGTTGCCAATAAAACGATAAATACTGACCCTCGGCATCTTGAATAAAAACCAGATCAGTACCCAACTCTTGCCAAATCGGGTCAGCCGAAGTTGAACTTGCAAACTGAGAGTTCCTGTCTAAGTCCATTGGCATCCGCGACTACTGTGTTAACTGAACCATCCAACATCGAAGCGTTTAGCCGCGCCTCCTACTCAACTATATACAGCGATTGCCCTAAATCTCCTATTGAGAATTTAAGACACCCCAATCAACAAAATCCTGATTGATCAGGGATTTTATTTTAATCGTTCCATTCCCCTCGCGGTGGAATCGGGGGATTTCGCTGGAGTGTCAAGGCAAGTTCATCCTCTGGACGCTCTCCTCTAAGCCATTGACGCAGGGCTGTTTCAATCACCTTACTCGGATCATTGGTCAGATGTTTAATTTGATTGAGTAACTCCGAGTCAATGTGGATTGAAACTTCCACTTTCTGAGTGGTATTGGGCGAAGAAAATGTATTCTTTTCCATAACAAATTAGATCCTAACGCATAAAAACTTTTAATCTTTGGGAATAGCTAATGAGCGTTATTTCCCACAGACCCATCACTCCAATTGCCTAGGGAAAACGTTTTAGCTTATTCCCACAGAAACAGATACCCACTTCTTAAGCAGGGGGTGTTGCTTTTATTGTACTCTTCTCACGGGAAAAATTGTTTCCCTCTCTGGGTTTACTAGAAGCTGAACTGGATTCTGAATTAAGGTTTGCTATAAGCGGAAGCCGGTTTAAAAGAAGTGGCTGGTTTCCCATCTAATGCTTGTAACATAAAGTCACGCCAAATCGGAGCCACAATAGTTCCTCCCGTTGCCCCATAGGTTAGGGGAGTATAGTCATCATTACCCACCCAAACAGCCGTTGCTAAATCGGGAGTATACCCAACAAACCAAATATCCCGTTCAGAAGAGGTTGTTCCAGTTTTTCCCGCCGCCGGACGTCCGATTTGGGCACGAGTCGCTGTCCCGCTATTAATCACCCCTTGTAACACGCTATTGAGAGACGCCACAGCCCATTGATCCAAGACTAATCGGGGTTTTGGGGTATTATCCAATAAAATATTGCCTTGACTATCGGTAACTTGGACAATAAACGTCGGGTCAGAGTGCCAGCCATCATTGGCAAAGGTGGCATAAGCTCCAGCCATTTCCATCGGCGTTAAATCCACCGACCCCAACGGTAGAGAAACAACAGGTTCAATCGGGCTCTTAATTCCCAGGACTCGACACACTTCAATCACTTGATTGAGTCCCACCTCTTGACCCAGTTTTACCGCCGGAACATTCAAGGAGTGTTCTAAGGCTGTACGAATACTCACCGCCCCAGAGAAACCTCCACCGTAGTTTTGGGGGGAATAATAGCCATAGCCATCGGGATAACTTACGGGCGTATCATAAACCGTTGAATCCGGCCCGTATTTGCCACTAGCAAAAGCCGCATAATAAACAAAGGGTTTAAAGGCAGATCCTGGTTGACGTAGGGCTTGAATGGCTCGATTATACTGACTGGTTTTATAATCGGCTCCCCCGACCATCGCCTTAACAAAATGGGTACGAGGGTCAATAGAAACCAGGGCAATTTGGCCATTTTGTAAACTGTTATAAACCCCTTGATAGTATAAATTTTCATGCCATTCACTGATGGTTTTTTCCGCCATCCGTTGGAAATTCATATCAATGGTGGTTTGAATTCGCATTCCCCCTTTAAGAACCGCCTCCCGACCAAAGCGTTCAGAAAGTTCCTCAACCACAGCTTCCGTCACATAGGGAAGACGGCTACTGCTAAAGGAGGTAATTTTGCCGACGAGTAAGGTTTGTTTCTTGGCTTGGGCTTCTTCTTGGGGGGTAATCCACTGAAGTTCCCGCATCCGCTTCAAAACGGTTAACTGCCTTTGTTTGGCTTTTTTGTAATCCACAAACGGACTATAATCTTCCGGGGCAGGAATTAAACCCGCCATCATCGCTGCTTCCGCTAAGGTTAAATCCGCCGCTGATTTATTAAAATAACTCTGGGCTGCGGTTTCCGCCCCATAAAGGTTATGACCCCAATAAACTTGATTGAGATAGAGTTCTAAAATCTCATCCTTGGATAAAATTTGTTCTAAACGAATCGCCATCACCGATTCTGCGGCTTTACGGCTAATGGTACGATTCGGGGATAAAAATAGGTTTTTCACCAACTGCATGGTCAGGGTCGAACCCCCTTCCACCGTGGAACCCGTTTCTAAGTTAGCCAGAAACGCCCGGACAATCCCCGTCGGGTTAATTCCCTTGTGATAGTAAAAATTGCTGTCTTCAATCGCTATAACAGCCCGTTTCAGATGGGGAGAAATCTGATTGAGAGAGACGACTTCCCGGTTAGCTTCATCGTGAAGACTGGCCAGAGGAACCCCTTTAATATCATAGATGTGGGTGGTTTCTGTAGGAACATAGTTCTGCAATACCCGCACATCCGGCAAATTGCGGAAACTGACTGCCAAGCCGACCAGCCCACCGGCGACGACAGAACTGGTTAACATCGTAACGCCGAGTAAGGTTCCGGCAGTTACTTTGCTAACAGACTGAACAAAGTCAAACAACGTTGATGAGTTGTTGACCTGAACCTCCTGTGGGATTGTGTTAGTTGACGACACGTTTAATTTACTCCCTCAATGAAAACAGGGCTACATAACATTTATGGCTTGCAGATAGAAATATTAACTTTTTTTGAGCTTCCAGTGATAGCATATAACATTGGCATTGTGCAGTTAAACCCTAGAAACAGATTTCTTTAGGCTTGGGTTGAACAGATCTCCTCCTAGTTGGGCGGGAAATGATAGAATCCCGAAGGTACGGATCAAATTTTTATTCCGGGATCAAGGTTAACGGATTTTACCCTAAATTGGCAAAAGAATTTTAAGATCATGGCTGTGAGTCAACCTTCTGTAGAATTGGAATCGGCGGTATCTCTACAAGATTTTCCCCCCCTTCGCCGAGGGATTACTGAGATTTTTCCTGAAATTATAAGCTCTGAGAACCCCGATGAGAATTTGGGTCAACGATTATTGACAACAAATCGACCTCTACGGGTTAAATTTGGCATTGATCCCACTGCATCGGATATTCATTTAGGACATAGTATCCCCATTCGCAAGTTACGCGCTTTTCAAGATGCGGGTCATATCGCTGTGTTAATTATTGGGGATTTTACGGCTAGAATTGGTGACCCGACGGGGAAATCCGAAGTCCGTCGTCAATTAACCCCGGAAGATGTGCAGAAAAATGCTCAAACCTATTTAGAACAACTGCGTCCGATTTTGGATTTTGACACCCCTGGACGGTTGGAAATTCGCTATAATTCGGAATGGTTATCGCAATTAGATTTAGCTAAAATTCTGGAATTGTTAGGAACAATGACCGTCGGGCAAATGTTAGCCAAAGAAGGTTTTGCGCTGCGGTTTGAAAAGGAAAGTCCAATTTATTTACATGAATTTCTCTATCCGTTAATGCAAGGTTATGATTCCGTTGCGGTGGAAGCGGATATTGAAATCGGGGGTACGGATCAAAAGTTTAATTTAGCAGTGGGACGGGATTTACAACGGCATTTTGGACAAAAACCTCAATTTGGTTTATTAATGCCAATTTTAATTGGGACGGATGGCGTTCAAAAAATGTCAAAATCCCTGGGAAATTATGTGGCGTTATCGGAAGATCCGTTAACGATGTATTCTAAATTAGAGAAGGTTCAAGATAATTTATTAAACCAATATTTTGAACTATTAACGAATCTTCCCCTTGATCAATTACCCGAAAATCCTAGGGATAAGCAAAAGTTATTAGGATTAGAAATAGCGTCTCAATTCCATGGGAAAGAAGCGGCGTTAGAAGCTCAAAAAGCGTCTTTAACCTTAGTTCAAGGGGATGCAAAAACAGCAGAAGCGGTTCCTGAGTTTTCCTTAGCTGAGATTCAATTTCCTGCAAAGTTATTTTATATTCTCAGTGCGAGTAAGTTATGTAAAAGCAGCAGTGAAGCGCGGCGAGAAATTCAAGGGGGCTCTGTTAAGTTAGATGGCGATCGCATTTCTGAAGTTGATTTAACGTTTAATACTATTGATGAATTAAAGGGTAAAGTTCTCCAAGTTGGCAAAAAGAAATTTATCCGTTTAATTGATTAATTCCTCGTTCCAATGCTCTGCATTGGAATGCCAATTTGAGGCTCTGCCTCTAATCTTAATTATAACAGGAGATCTAATCTTAATTATAACAGGAGATCTAATCTTAATTATAACAGGAGATCTAATCTTAATTATAACAGGAGGCAGAGCCTCCTTTTTTCATTTCTAGGTGGAACCTAGAAACGAGGGGGGAACCGGTCTAAAAAGGATTTAAAATTTGTTCAACGGTTAATTTTAATTCAGGAAAAGTTATAGAATTTATAGGATATTTTTGGCTCATTTCTATAACTTCATATAAACCAGAAACTAAGGTTAAAATTGATATTTTTAATTCTTGGGGGTCAATAATCCAATATTCAGGAATGCCTAATGCTGCATATTCTGAACGTTTATAACGATAATCATCATCGGGGTTATTGGGACTAACAATTTCAACCACTAATAAAGGCGGGTCTTCGAGAATAGCTGAGGGTAATGTCCTCAAAAGTTGACGTTGAGTTTCCGTCATGATTAATAAATCAGGAATACGAGATTTTGTGATTCCGGTTCTCACTCCTACAGTTCCAGGTCGCACAACCCAATCTAATTGTAATCGTTGAATTTCTGCTTTTAAGATATCATAGATTAAACGTAAAATTTCAGCGTGTAAACCACTACCAAGGGGAATCTGAATTAATTCTCCATTAAAAAGTTCATATTTAAGATCGGTATCATCTTTATAATTGAGATAGTCTTCAAAGCTATAGGTTTTAGTAACGGTTTGCACCATCATGAGTTGATAACCTCCAATGGGTGTGTGATTTTATTCTAGCAAAAATTACCGAACCTCAATTTTGGGATTAAACTTCAACATATTCGGATATCGCTACAGGTTCAGGAATTGGTAAACCTTCAATTTCTAACCCTTCCAGATGAAAAATAATCGCTTCTCTGATTTGTGTTTCGGTTTCTTCTAGGGTGTAACCCGTCGCAATACACCCCGGTAAATCGGGAACATAAGCGCAATAGTTTCCTTCTGCTTTTTCAATGACAATGGCGTAACGTTTCATGGGTCAATTTTTCCTAAGATTTAAAGATTAATTTGAGCTTGTTTAATAATACTATTTAATGTTCCTGGTGCTAAATCATCTGATGGTTTACCAGGAACAGTAACAAGACCAGACTTTAAAGTGTGCTTAAATTGCCGATGACTTCCTTGAGTCCTTGCTAAATACCAACCATCTTGTTCTAATCGTTTAATGATATCTTTTACTTTCATCCTCAATTATATAAATCAGTTTCTAATTCTTCTAAATCATAACTGCGTTCAATGTTTTCTTGACTTAGTAACTCATGAAATTCCCATTTACTTACTTCGGCTAATTGTCGTGCTTTACCGAAAGATAAAATTCCTCTCTGATAAAGTCTGATCGCTAGTTCTCTTTTAACTCTTGAAAGTCTTTCCGATGGTGGCAAATGTAAAGTTTCTGCTAAATCTTCAGGAATTTCTAAGATCAGTTTGCTCATAGTTTTTTTAATGTGATTGAATTAATCAACTTGTTTATTGAGATTAATTATTTTCTTATCCCCACCAGCACCTCCAAGAAACCCGGTTTCTGCCTTAACCTTTGCTACTAACAAAAAGCTCAATTAAGAAACTGGGTTTCTGACCCTATCGGAAACCTGCAACCCGCTTGACTTCAAGGAAAATGTTGATGTCATAAATTTACGAAAATCTGTAAGCCTTATATGTTACAGTCTACAAGTCTCGATGCGAGAGAAGAGAAACACCCACCCCACCCCACCCACCACCTAAACCCCCAAACCCGAAACCCAAAACCGGGAGATAGCCAATTTCTGCTGTCTGATTGAATTTTAGATCTTTGTAGTACAACCAGCTACCTCCTACACGCCAACCCACCTGATCACCAAACGCTTCCCAGACTTTACTATCATAACTCCGGGTTCCTTCCAGACTTTTATAGATGCGCTTCTGTACCGAAAAGCCGAAGCATCCATTGCTATATTTGACCCAAAGTTGGTCAATCGTTCGTAAATCCTCACAGGGAAAATTATCAATATCTTCAACCCTTAAATATCCCTCCTTTGTTCTTCCGGCGACTTCTAACATTTTTTTAGCCGTTTCTTGGTCTGCTTCTTTCCACTTTCTGGCTTTCAAAAGTTGTTCTAATTGATGATAATTAACTCCTCTAGCTGGCTTTAATTCTATATGGGTTTGGGGTGTTGGTGGCGGTGTTGGTTGGGATGTTGGTGGCGGTGTTGGTTGGGGTGTTGGTTGGGGTGTCGGTGGTGATATCGGTTTTTGGGTTAATTGTAATGCTTCTAAGACTTCTTGAGCCGTTTGAAAACGTTTTCTAGTTCCCGGTTGTAAGAGTTTATCTAAGACTTGACCCAAAGTATTATTAACTTTAACTGTTAAATAATCTCGCCACACCCAATCCCCTTCACCACTATCAAATAAATCAAACGGTTCAATATTCGTTAATAAATGAATACAAGTTACCCCTAAACTATATAAATCACTCGCAAAAGTTGGTTTTCCAATCGCTTGTTCGGGTGCAGTATATTGGGCAGAACCAATAACTGTTCCTGTGACTGCTAACGCCGTTATAGTAGCTGCTTTAGCTGCTCCAAAATCTACTAAAACTAATTTATTATCGCTCTTTCTTCTAATAATATTTTCCGGTTTAATATCTCGATGAATTACTTGTTGTTGATGAATAAACGCTAAAACAGGCAATAAATCTCCTAAAAAATTAATAATTTTAACTTCGGGAAATGCCCCAATTTCTGTTAATTCTTGAGCTAAATTTTGTCCCTCAATATATTCTTGGACTAAATATTGACGATGATCTTGGATTAAATAGGCGAATAATTCAGGAATTTGTTGATGTTTGCCTAACTGTTCTAATTGTATCGCTTCTTGTTTAAACAGTTCCTCGGCTTTTTGTTGATTATTTGTGCCTTGAGCTTGCGGTAAAAATTGTTTAATTACACAATAGGGTTGAGACGGTTTATGCTCATCAACTGCTAGAAATGTTCGACCAAATCCTCCTTGACCTAATATTTTTAAAGCTCGATATCGATCTGTTAACAGTAATTTCGAGCCACATTTTTGACAAAAAATTGTTGTTTGAGAGTTGAGTTGGAGGCAATCTGGGTTAAGGCATTGACTCATGGTTAAGGACTGGGGTGAGGATGGCACGATGCAATAAATTCAATATTATCATAAAATAGAGGAATTCTAAATAGCGATCGCTTTTTCTCACTCGTAGTGAGTCCTTCAGGACTCAATATAAATTATTGAATAATTTGTTAATAATATAGGATTACGAGAGACGAGACATAGCACGTCTCTACAGTATTAACTTGCCATTTGCTGCGTTTTTAAATTCAAAAGATGTAAAGCTTTTTAAATTTAATTCAACGCACCAAATTTCTACTGACTAAACGGTAAATCCTGATTAATATAATCAATCTCCTGTTGTTCCATATCGTTAATTCTGCCAATATAAGATTGCAAAATTTTAGACAACCGTTGATCATAAAATCGATGTAAACTATAATTCGGTGTAGCTGGAAAACCTCGACGTTTTTTATGACGACCTCCAGCACCCGGATCAAAAATTGAAATTCCGTTATTAATTGCCCATTCTATGGGAGAATAATAACAAGCATCAAAATGTAAACAATCAATATCTTGAACACTTCCCCAATAACGACCATATAAGCGATCACTTTTCGTTAAACAAAAGGACATTCCCACAGGTTGATGTTGATTCGTGTCATCAAACGCTGCAACAAATACCACTCGATGGCGATAATTATGATGTAATTCTTCAAAAAATTTGCGAGTTAAATATTTACTTCCCCACCAACCGAATTTATCACAGGTACTGGCATAAAAGTGATACATTTGAGAGAAATAAGCTTTAGGAATTTCATCCCCTGTCAGGGTTTGGAGTTGTAATCCGGCTTGATTAACTGCTTTACGTTCCCGTTTAATATTGCGACGCTGATTGGCATTAAAACCTTTTAAATAATCATCAAAGGTTTGATATTCTTGGTTCTGCCAAATATAACTATGGTGCAACCAAGAAGCAAAACCTAACTTTTCTAACATCGGTTTCCACTCTGGATCAACATAGAGAAAATTACAGCCAGAAATTTTATTTCCAATGCAAAATTGATCAATAGAATGCACCATTAACTCTGTAATTTCTTCTTCATTTTCTCCCGGTGCAATCAGAAATCGATAGCCTTCTGCCGGAGTAAAAGGCGACATTCCTAATAGTTTGGGATAATATTCAATTCCTAATTGATGGGCAACATCCGCCCATTGATTATCAAACACAAATTCCCCTCGACTATGCCCTTTAACATATAAAGGTGCAATTCCAACTAATTGTTGATCTCGCCATACTGTTAAATGATGGGGTAGCCAACCTGTGCGTCCAGTGGCGCTTCCTGATGATTCAATATTATGCAACCAATCCCACTCAAAAAAGGGCGTGATTAAGGATTGGGCAAGGGCATCCCAAGCCGTTTGAGGGACTTCGGCAACCGTATTAATCCAACGGGTAGAATAAGAGGATGTTAAGGGTTTTACCATGTTGTCTCAAGAATGATTAGGGACGCATTATTCCTGTAAGGTAGTGTAACTCACTTGATAATGTAAAAACACTTCCTGACCAAGGGTTTTAACCTCTAATAATTGCAAACGGGGAGCAACAGAGGATAAAAATCCATCTCCATCGGCGGGAGTGGGTGAATTTTTCCCCGCTAAAATTAACGGACAAATCGTTAACCAGAATTCATCAATTAAATTCTGTTTTAATAAAGTAAAAATAAGTTGACCTCCGCCTAATATTCCTAATCGTTTTAATCCTAATTTTTGGAATTGTTCAAACGCTATTATCCAGTCAATTTCATTAAAATTATTGTCAGCAATGATAATTTTGTCAAACCCTGCTGTTGTCTGCCATAATTCTTGACCTCTTGTTGTTGTTAATAACCAATGAGGAACAGGTTGTTGAAAAAAACGAAAATTGGGATTAATCTCTCCTGAACCAGACACCACAATTTGAATCGGTTGAGAAGGTTTTCCTTGTTGTTTTCGGGTTTCTAATAATTCAGGATCGGTAATTCTGATTGTAGTTTGATAAGCATTTAAAGTTCCAGCACCGAATAAAACCCCATCCATTTGTGCAACTTGTTGTTCTAAATGTCGTTTATCTTGTTCAGAACCAAATCGAGCAGGCGATCGCCCTTCATCTGAAATTTTACCATCAGCACTCATCGCTAAAATAACGGTTGTATGGGGTCGGTTGATCAGGGGTTGAAAATTCATAGACTATCTCAATGCAGAAACTGAGTTTTTTACAGTTGTATAATCTATTCTTGGGAGGATGACAAAACAGATTAACTCTGCTTTAAAATTAAACCATCTGTTTAATTTCCTGGGAAAGCAAAAATATGTCAAAAATTGCTGTTGTAACGGGTGCAAATCGAGGAATCGGATTTGAAACCTGTCGCCAACTGGCTCAACATTCGATTAAAATTATTTTAACCAGTCGTGATCCCGAAAAGGGAAAAATAGCGGCGGAAGAACTTAAATCTCAGGGATTAGATGTGATTTCTGCTCCTCTAACCGTGACAGAAAAACAAAGTAGTCAACAGTTAGCAGAATGGGTTCGTCAAGAATTTGGTCGTCTTGATATTCTTGTTAATAATGCTGGAATTTATCCTGACCCTCCCCAAAACAATATTTTAAGTACCGATTTAGAAACAGTTCGGTTAGCAATGGAAACCAATGTTTATGGAGTTTTACTTGTTTGTCAAGCCTTCATTCCTTTGATGCAAATTCACAACACAGGACGAATTATTAATGTGTCTTCGGGAATGGGTCAACTCAGCACCATGGGAAGTGATGCAGTCGCCTATCGCCTGTCTAAAGTTGCCTTAAATGGCTTAACCACCATTTTAGCGGCTCAACTCCAAGGTAGTGGGATTACAGTGAATTCTATTTGTCCAGGGTGGGTCAAAACCGATATGGGTGGCCCGAATGCACCCCGTACTCCTGAACAAGGGGCGGATACGGTTGTTTGGTTAGCTACACGCACTGATGATACACCGACTGGAGGATTTTGGCGCGATCGCCAACCGATTCCTTGGTAATTTCACGGTTGTTGTGATGTTAATCACCGAGTAATCCGATCCTAGCCTTATTTTAACTTTGATCTAATACAGTGGTTTTACGGATCAAATTCACGAAGGATTGAGATTGTTACCACAGAATTCCAGAACTTACACAGACATGATTGAGGGGAATAGCCACTGTATTAAATCTATGCAATCTCAATCCCAGCCACTCTCTTGTATTCCTGTTTCCCAAACTCTGCAACCCTGTTTCCATCGTCGTTCAACTCAATGGGGTTGTCCCGCACTTGAACGCCAAAGATTTGATCTATTGGAAGTTCATTTTGGCATTTTGAAAACTATAATTTTAACAGGGGAAACTTTACCCACTAATTCTTTAAATCCGGCTCGATTTAAAGCCCGATTAAGTCACTTACATCTAATTTAATGAAAGTTAGACTCTTTCAGGTACTCTTTCCCTAACGGTTGTTATGATTTGTGATAATAATGTTTAACTTTATCCCTAGCCCTCTCCTCATTCAGGGGAGGGTTAGGAAGCTCAACTAATAGCAGGATTTTTGGCAGTTCTGAGTTCTTTTTGAATAGAAATTGCTTTTCCTAATGATGAAATAGCTTCAGGATATTGTTTTAATTTAGATAATAAAGATCCGCGATAACGCCAGGTTTCTGCATCATCAGACTGACAGGAAAGGGCTGCATCATAGGAAGCCAAAGCTTCAGAATATTGTTCTAATTTTTCTAAACACATTCCTTTAGAACGCCAGGATGCTGCGGAATCAGGTTTTAAATTAATGGCTTGTTCATACAGAGTAATCGCTTCTGCATAGTGTTTTAATTTTACTAAATTTTCTCCATACTGGAAACAAGTTTCATAACTATCAGGTTTAATCTGTATTGCTTTTTGATAGGCATCTAAAGCTTCTGAATTTCGATTTAATTTCCCTAAAAGATTACCTTGAGTTTTCAACAGTTCAAAATGATTTGGTTTTAAATCTAAAGCTTTTTCTAATGCTTCTAATGCTTCTTCATAACGTTCTAAAGCTGATAAAGCATTAGCTTGATTTGACCATAATTCCCACTTGTTAGGATTGAGTTTGATGGCTTGTTGATAAGAAGCGATCGCTTCTTCATAGCGTTGTAACTTTGCTAAAACGTTACCTCGATTGTGCAGGATTTCATATTTATCAGGAGAAATTTCTAAAGCTTTATTGTAAGATTCTAAAGCTTCATCAAATCGTTTAAATTTTTTCAAAATTGCCCCTCGATTATGCCATGATTCATAATCATTTGGTTTGATTTTAATCGCTTTATCATAAGATTCAATAGCTTCGTTATACCGTTGTAAGCGGACTAAAATATTACCTCGATTATACCAACCTTCATATTTATCCGGGTATAAATTTAGATATTTCTCATAAGCAATCAAAGCTTCATTATACCGTTGTAATCGACCTAAAATTGTTGCTTTTTTAAACCAAGCTTCCCCTAACTGGGAATTGGCTTTAATTGCTTGTCCTAAACAATTTAAAGCCTGATTAAACTGGCCTTCAAGTAAGAAAGCTTCCCCTTTTTTTAAATAATCATCCGCAATCATAGATTCAGAAGATTGAGAAGGTTTCGTTGTCTGTACAATACTAGAATTAATGGATTGTTTAGGTAAAGATTCTGTTGAAGGGGAAGAGGGAGATAAACCATTCAACGAAACGGATGTTTCAGGAAGGATAGATTGTTTTGTTTCTCTGGTTTTTTCTTCTAATTCTTTTAATGCTTGCTCTTTGAGGTCTTGAACCTCAGAAATCATTCCTTGTAAACGTAAAATAAATTGAGATTTGAGGGTTTCTACCTGTTCAATAGAAGATTTAGAAACCTTCGCTTCCCGATTTAAAAAATTAATTGATTCCTGGGTCGTTGTAATTTGAAACTCTAATTCTTTAATTAACTGTTGATAGCGTTGTTTAGACGCTTTTAATTGGGCTTCTAAATTATCAATATGATTTAATTTTTTCTGGGCTTGAGCCACAATTTCTTTAACAATCAAACGACGGACTAACCAAAAGAATAAAATTGTTATACTGGGAACTAAGGTGGCAACAATTAATAAAGTATTCAGTAAAGTAATGGTTTGACTAAACTCATAATTTAACGCGGAACTCGGACTCAGTTGTGCAACAGAAATCGGGCTTTTTATCTGGCTTTGGTGTTCCCCATTACCGATTTTAACCAATTCCGCTAACCAAGTTTGATCAAGTACATTTGTGATAGATACAGAGGTAAGATCTTTTGGAGAAAATTCCGTTGAGGAAAAGGATGGACTTTCCATCATTTCGGGAATACTAACTGCTAAACTAGGAGTTAATGCCATCATCTCGACCGGATTAGCAGCTTGACTCGACTCGGAAGCATGAGGTAAAGCATTTGTCGCCTGATTAGGAATAGGACTCGCCTCAGTTGAGGAGTCTTGAGCAACAAAAGCCGCTAAGGTTAAAAGGGTAACTGTCGATAACCGCATAGGTGTCAACTCGTGTGGGATAAAAGTTTTGCCAACCCTTTATAAAACTCAACAACAGGAAAGGGATGTGGAATTTGGGTGTGCTAGTCTATATTACGAATTGACAGAGCTTTGTCAGGATTTTAGGACTGATACAGAAACCGGGTTTCTTGACCAAAACTCCTGATTTTTCCAAGAGATGATGACTAGAAACCCGGTTGCTTGAGTTTTCAACCCCCTAATTAAACCTTTGCTAATACAGGTTGTTTTACTTGAAGTGTTTTAGGCTCAGATTCTGTATTTGTACAATAGACTTCACAGGAATTATTCGGACTTTCAATCAATTTAACTTTATGCAATTTTGCCCTTAATTCTTGAATGGGATTTTGCAATAAATCTCGAATATGAACCGCAATATTTTCAGCCGTTGGCACAACTTTAGCGAAATGGGGAATATCTTTATTTAAAAAAGTATGATCAAAGGGTTCTACCACATAATCATCAATCACTTTTTGTAAACTTTCTAATTTTACAATCATCCCTGTACGAGGATCAATTTCTCCTTTCACCGTGACTTCTAAATGATAATTATGACCATGACCGTTAGGGCGGGCACATTTGCCATAAATTTCGCAATTGTCCTCAAAACTGAGGTCGGGATGAGCCAGCCGATGGGCGGCGCTAAAATGTGTACTAAGTGTTAGATAAGCTTCCATGCCGTTTCCTTGATAGTCTGCCCAGAGTTCAGGATGTTCAAATAGTTGAATATTCGTTAGGGGAAGATGGGGGGCTAACCGATGCCAAATTGCCCGTGCTAGAGCTTCCGTAGTGGGTAGGGTTTGCTGAAATTCCGGCCAAACATCATTAAGATGGGCGAAGTCTAAATGGTCGGTAACTTCCTGTTTTAGGGTGTGTTTGACATCCGATAGGTTCAGCACCATACCATATTCATCGAGTTCTCCCACCATTGACACATACAAAACATAGTTATGTCCGTGTCCAGGGGCGCGGGATGTGAGGCCAAACCGCTCAATGTTCTCGGCGGCGCTCAATTCGGGCAACCAATACCGATGACTAGCGGAAAATTGCGCCCGACGAGTGATCACGCATTCCATAAAAATGCAAGCCAGATTGCTGTTGTTAAGTTATGTAAATTTATTCTAAGCTTTTTTTAGAAAAAACTCAACTTTCATAAAAAAATCTTGTTTCAGTTGCTCAAGAACGGTCAAAAATTCGATTTCTTAAACTAAAAGAAACTAAGCTTAGGATATAATCAATAGAATTCTACCCCACCATGGTTCTCCTGTACCTATGGTGATAAGTAAATCTTATAAAGAAAGACAAGCTAGTAGCTTTTCACGCATCATCTCAAAATTTTTGAAGCCATAGCTTTGACGAAGAATTAATTTGATCCGGTTATTTAATCCCTCCATAACTCCACTGGTTGTTCGATTAATAAAATAATGGCAAATATCGGGAAGATGGTGTTTAAGAGTTTGGGCGGTTTTTCCAAAAACAATAAGAGCCGAATTGAGCCATTTCTTTAATCTTCTCATTCCCATAAGAACCGTTGTACTGCTTTCATAAATATCTCGGAGTTCCTCTTTTAATTCATAAGCGATACTCAAACAGGGGGAGGCCTTTAACAACAGTTTCAGATCACTTCTCTCTTCGGGGGTTAAATCGACATAATTTTTGAGCAGTAAGCACCGATTTTTTAAGCCTTTTAGTTCTAATTTAAGTCGAAGTTGATTCAGAGAACTGTTGACTAACTTCATCACATGAAATCGGTCAATGACAATTAAAGCATTAGGAAAAACTTCCCGAATCACTTTTTTAAATCCTCCCCACATATCCACAGAAACCTCTTTGACCTTGGCTCTCATTGATTCGGGTTGCTGCTTTAACACTTCGATAATCTCTGAACTTTTATGAGAATCAATAACTTCTAATAACGAACCATTCGATAGATCACTTACTACAGTAACAAAGTTTCTTTTTCCTTTTTGACGGCTGAATTCATCTAAGCTTAATTTTTCCGGCTCTCCCCAGCTTTTTTTTCTGAAGGGCGATTCTTTGAAAGATACTTCCCACTTGATGAGGGCTTAATTGTTCGTTCTGGCTGACTTGCTCTACAGTTAATTCTTTAACTCTTTCATAGATATATTCTTCATAACGAATGGTGTAATTCCTCCTTTTCTCTACAAATTCTAAGGGTTCTGTTGGATATTTTTTACATCCAGCACAATAAAATTGGCGACGGGGAAGATGCAAATAAACTCCCTGCCCACAAATAGATAGATCTCGAATTAACATTGAGCGAGTTTGATGAATATGATCGGTATAACTTTGACAATGTGGACAAGTAATTCCCTCGTTTAATAATTCTAACTTAAGAACAACAAAACCTTCTTGTTCTTGGCAACTGAACACCGTAATATTCGGGAGGTTGAGCAAGCGTTCTAATTGAAAGTCCATATTCAGTCGGAGTGTAAAACGTAGCTTACGCTACATTTTACACTATTTATTCAGGAGAGCCAGTCATGGGAAAACGTACTCACGATGTTCGCCTTATTGCCGTCATGCTTGCCAATAATATTACACATATTCTAACCTTTAATCCTAGTGATTTTGCACTCACATCAAGAATTACTGTAATCTGTCCGCAGCAATTAGTAACTGTTAAAAATTCAGATCTACAACTTGATTTTTGAATTTCCTAACTAATTAGTATTTCTATATTTTAACCGATATTCCAAATTTCTTGCAAATCTAATACAAACCCCGGAAGCACATCTTGTTGGTGACATAATAATTAATTCTCCTGTTGCTGATCGCTAGATAGGTTAAACTATAACACCTTTATATATTAGCAAATTTTTTTCATTTCTTCCTGGGCTTCTCGACGTAAACGAGAGGCAATCCTAAAGAATTCTTGACCTGTGTGTAGAGAAGAATCATCATAATTGAGGGTAAATGTTTCTAATTCATTGAGTCCGTCATCTAAGTGATTGAGGGTATAATAAATATGGGCTGCAACTCCAGCGACAGGGGAGGGATTTTTTTGAGAACGGAATAATTGTTGAGCTTTATTGAGAGCGTTTCTACACAATTCTATATAAGCTTGAAAAGCTTCCATTAATTCATCATCAAAGGGATCGGCAGATAATTTATTGACTTCCGATTTTAGAGGCTTTAAAATTTGATTAATCGAACGATTAATGGGTTTATAAACTTTATTAATCCAACCGTTTAATTCTGCATCAGCTTCCGTAGCTTTTTGTTGTTGTTTTTTAGAAATCGAGGGTTCAAAACCGTTAGAATACGGATTAACTTCTAAACCCAGTTGTCGATCATAGGATTGGCGTTTTTGTGGATCACTTAATACTTCATAAGCTGCATTAATCTGAATAATTCGGTCATGATCTGCTGATTGAGTTTGGCTATCAGGATGAAAGATTTTTGCTAATCGACGATAGGCTTGTTTGATTTCTGAGGCTGTCGATGTGGGGTTAACTTGTAACATACTATAGTAATTTTTGAGCGTAGTCATACCGATTGATCTAAGATGAATTACAAATTCCTATAAGATGGATTTTAAACCGTCTTGATTGTAGCACTATTATCCTATGATGGCTACTGTTTTTCTCGATTTTATAAAATTTTACTTTTTTTCACAAAATCTTTAAATAACGAAAAATGATCTATAATATTTTGGGCTAAAAAATCAGGTTTGAGTTTAATAACCTAAACCTAAACCAAAATAGATTAAAAAGTAATGTAAGTATTTTAACCCAAGGATTCCCATGAATAATATTATTATGGCTTTATTGATTAATTTAAAAATTTTTTCTACAAAAAACCAATCCACAGATCTAGTTCAATTAAATATTTTACAAATTTTTAATCTAGGATTCGCTGCTGTATTAACATTAACTGGATGTCAAATTCTGTTTAACCCACCCACAGCCTCAGATATTCATCTGAAACTGGGCAACCCTAGTCAAGCAACGGCTGATCCTCAAAATTCCACTAATTTTTTGATCGAAAAACCCGAATTTGTTTTATCTTATAATAGCAAAACTGGAACAGCTAATTGGGTGAGTTGGCACTTGAATCAATCTTGGTTAGGAACGGTTAAACGTCAAAATAATTTTAGACCCGATGAAAATTTACCTCCCGGATGGTATCAAGTTCAATCCAATGATTATCGGGGAACAGGTTATGATCGAGGTCATTTAGTTCCCTCTGGCGATCGCACCAATACCTCTGAACATAATAGTGCTACATTTATTCTCACTAATATTATTCCCCAAGCCCCACAATTAAATCGAGGCATTTGGAGTGATTTAGAACAACACTGCCGAGATCTAGCTCAAGAAGGAAAAGAATTATATATTATTGCCGGGGGTTCTGGCAAACTTAGAACTATTGCCAAAGGAAATATAACTGTTCCTGAATGGAATTGGAAAGTCATTGTTATTTTAGATCAAGCTAATCAAAAAATTACGGAAAATACCCGTGTGATTGCTGTCAAAATTCCCAACTCAAATTCCTTAAAAAAGAATTGGAAATCTTATCAAGTTTCTGTGGATGATATTGAAGCCAATACGGGTTTAGATTTATTAAGCAATATTCCTAAAAATATTCAAGATAAACTAGAGCGTCAAGTTGATCATTTGTAACTCATTAACCCAAATACAGACGCGCTATTGAACCTCAAATACAGACGCGCCATGCAAATACAGACGCGCCAATAGCCTTACGGCATGGCTTCGCCCAGGCGCGTCTCTACAGAGATCATCCCGAATTTGAGGATAATTGAGCGAAATCGAGGAACAGCTAGGGTAGAAACAACTTCTACATAAGAAGCTACTATCCTGATGGTTATACCCCTTTCGCACTTGAGAGAACGTCCACAATGTCCTTCAATCAATCTTCTTGTTCGATTAATCCTTGGAGCCTGATTACAGCATTATCCTTAAGTTTAGGATTAGTTAGCATCCCCTTCATTGCTCCTGTTTTTGCCCAAGAACAACGGGTTAGAACCCTAACCGTCAGTGGGGAAGGTGTAGTCATGATCCCAACGACCCAAACCCAAGTTCAGTTAGGGGTTGAAGTCTTGGGGAAAACCGCCGAAGAAGTGCAAACAGAAGCCGCCAGACGAACGAATGCGGTGATAGAATTACTGCGATCGCGCAATGTTGAGAAACTGGAAACCACCGGAATTCGCCTCAACCCCACCTACAGTTATACTAACGATCAACAACGCTTAACCGGGTATTCTGCCACCAATACCGTCAGTTTTAAGTTGAAAACCGAAAAAGTCGGCAGTTTATTAGATGATGCCGTTAAAGCCGGGGCGACCCGTATTGATGGGGTGAGTTTCGTCGCGTCTGAAGCTGAAATTAACGCCGCCCAACAACAAGCTTTAAAACTCGCCACCCAAGAAGCAGAACGTCAAGCCAATGCGGTTTTAGGTGCATTAAATTTAACCCGCCGAGAAATTATCGGTATTCAAGTCAATAATGCCAGTGTCCCAGTTCCCATGCCTGTTATGTATAAAGCAGATGCGATGGCACCAGCAGCCCCACCGACTCCCGTTGTCGGAGGAGAACAACAAGTCAGAGCCTCCGTCACCCTGCAAATTAGTTATTAGGAAGCCGAATATTAAAGAAGTTAAAGAATGGTCAAAGAAGTTCAATGTCCCTCTGTTACCTATTGCCTATATTGCCTGTTCCCTGTTCCCTGTTCCCTGTTCCCTTTTCTCTAAAGTCAGGTAATGACAACACAGGACAAGATCTATGTGTCAGTTCAGAGAATGTCTGGAATAATATTGAGGTGATTTCAGATTAAAGGTAGACCAAATCCAATGTCCCTGACCTCTGCACAACCTGCTTTACTTGTCCTGGCTGATGGAACCACCTATACAGGCTGGTCATTCGGCGCTCCAGGAACCGTCATTGGGGAAGTTGTCTTTAATACGGGTATGACCGGATATCAAGAAGTCTTGACTGATCCCAGCTATTGTGGACAAATTGTCACCTTTACCTATCCAGAGTTGGGCAATACTGGGGTTAACCCCGACGATGAAGAATCCGCGTTTCCCCATGTTCGAGGGGCTATCGCCCGTAATATTTGTCACCGTCCGAGTAATTGGCGTTCCACTCAGTCCTTACCGGACTATTTAAAACAGCACAATATTCCCGGTATTTACGGAATTGATACCCGCGCCCTGACTCGGAAAATCCGTACTGTTGGAGCGATGAATGGGGCGATTTCTACGGAAATTTTAGATCCGGGGGAACTGCGAAATTTAGTCGAACAAGCTCCTAGTATGGCTGGGTTGAACTTAGTGAAAGAAGTTACAACCCAAGAAGCTTATGAATGGTTGGAACCTACAGAAACCGCTTGGGAGTTTAGTGAATCTGTTGGGGGAAATCAACAACCGCGTTATACAGTTGTCGCCTTAGACTTTGGGGTAAAACGCAATATTCTGCGACGGTTAGCGAGTTATGGCTGTCGAGTGATTGTCGTTCCAGCCCATACCCCCCCGGAAGAAATTCTCAAATACAATCCCGATGGGATTTTCCTGTCTAATGGCCCTGGTGATCCATCCGCCGTTACCGAAGGGATTAACACAACAAAAGCCCTAGTTAAGTCTGACAAACCCGTGTTTGGGATTTGTATGGGTCATCAAATTTTAGGGTTATCCTTGGGAGCAGAAACGTTTAAATTAAAATTTGGTCATCGAGGCTTAAATCAACCGGCTGGTTTAGCACAACAACAAGTTGAAATTACTAGCCAAAATCATGGGTTTGCTATTGATCCTGATACCATTGCTGAGGATGTACAAATTACTCACCTCAATTTGAATGATCGTACTGTTGCGGGATTAAAACACAAAACTTTACCTTTGTTTTCGGTTCAATATCACCCGGAAGCCAGTCCTGGCCCCCATGATGCTGATTATTTGTTTGAACGTTTTGTTCAAGCGATGCAACACCAGAAAGAACAAAATTAAACGGCTCTGTCCCTCCTAATTCAGTAGACATTTTATTAAAAAGCCCTTATACTAGATCGGCGATGTCAAGTTCTATGTAGTTAGGAGGGTATCATTCCTGAGCAACTGAATTTAACCGTGAGCCTTCGGGGTACACGGGATACTAAAGACAACTATCAACTCTTTCGCCTCACTGGATTGATGGATGCTTTCTCAGAAGGCACCTTTCGTAAAGTGGTGGGTAAATATATTGAAAAGGGCCCCAAGCACATTATATTGGATCTCTCTCAGATAGATTTTGTAGACAGTTCGGGATTAGGGGCGCTCGTGCAGCTTGTGAAAAAAGCGCAAAGTAGCGGCGGAACTTTACAGATTGTTTCCAATCCTCGTGTAACTCAAACTGTTAAATTGGTTCGCTTGGAAAAGTTTCTCTCTTTACAGCCATCTGTAGACGATGCGATCGAGAACGTGAAAAATGCCTAGGTGTGAGAGTCGATGGGGTAGTATCTATACCCCGATCAGGTGAGGATACCGAGTCAATGGGATAAGGTAAGGGTGAAACAATTTTTACGACTATTTTTTAACGACTAGCTAGTTCCCTCTGGTTAGTCTCTACCTCTGGATCAAATGCTTCATCAAAGCCTATCACCAGAACAAGTTCAACGGATTTCTCCAGCATCTTGGGCCTATTTAGGAGATGCCGTTTATGAACTGTATATTCGTAGTTTTTATCTGATGCCCCCAAAGCGATCGCATCTGTATCATCAGTTAGTGGTGTCTCAAGTTCGTGCAGAAAGCCAAGCTCGTCACTTGCGATCGCTAGAACCTCACCTCACTGAACCTGAATTAGAAATTTTGAACCGGGGTCGAAATGCAGCTTTTGGACGTCCCAAAAGACTCGATCCCAAAACTTACCAACAAGCCACTAGCTTAGAAGCCTTATTTGGGTATTTGTATTTAACGAATCCGCAACGTTTAGAGGAATTGTTTAATTATCTTGAGCTTGATTCTAAAGAAGGAGAATGACTCATAAGCTGTTACTCTAACAACTGATTGTTAAGATCGGGTCTGGGGAATCAAGCACCATTGAATTGAATGAGAGAGTCGTTTATTGAATCAGGTTCAGAACAGATATTCAGCTTAAACTAAAGCTTAGTTGAGGAAACTATTAATTGGGATCAACAACCGTATTCTTCAATCAGAAACCCAGTTAGTTCGTAAATTTCTTGTTATCTAATCTACGATTTTTTATCAGAAATTGGGTTACTTTGAAGTTGTCCTATTGTAATAGAGTTCAAATTTTATTAAGAGGTTCTCATCAGAACATACACGCTCATTTTCTCTTCTAGTATTGATTTCAATTAGCAACGTTTCTCAAATAATCTCACAAGGAATTATGCCAAAATTTAGTCGTTCTAACTCTCCATCAAGATCTTCTAAAAAACCATCCAATCGGTCTAAATCGGGAGAACGAGACAACAATAAATCTTCTCGATTCTCAGATGATAGAAAGCCTTCTCGATTCTCAGATGACAGAAAACCTTCTCGATTTTCAGATGATAGAAAGTCTTCTCGATTCTCAGATGACAGAAAACCTTCTCGATTTTCAGATGACAGAAAACCTTCTCGATTTTCAGATGACAGAAAACCTTCTCGATTCTCAGATGACAGAAAACCTTCTCGATTTTCAGATGACAGAAAGCCTTCTCGATTTTCAGATGACAGAAAACCTTCCCGATTCTCAGATGACAGAAACTCTTCTCGGTTCTCCGATGATAGAAAACCTTCTCGATTCTCAGATGATAGAAACTCTTCTCGATTTTCAGATGATAGAAACTCTTCTCGATTTTCAGATGATAGAAAGCCTTCCCGGTTCTCTGATGATAGAAAACCTTCTCGATTTTCAGATGACAGAAAGCCTTCTCGATTTTCAGATGACAGAAAGCCTTCTCGATTTTCAGATGATAGAAAGTCTTCCCGATTCTCCGATGATAGAAAATCCTACCGTTTTTCAGATGAACAATCTGACAACTATCGGAAATCTGCTCAAGACAGAAAGGAATCTTTTGCTAGTTCCCAACCAGAACAACTAACACGAGAAAAACCGAGTAAGTTCTTAGATGAACGTCAACCTCAGACACACAGACATTCTTTACATTCTCCTCATAAAAGTCAACGATTTATTGAAGAGAGCAAACCAGAATTTACAGATGAATCTGTAGAGTCCTTTGATGTTGAAAATGAGTTAATTTATGGACGACGTACCGTTCAATCGGCTTTAGAAAATGAGCGATCGCTGAGTCGAATTTGGGTCGTTTCTCAACTCAAATCCGATCCCCGATTTTTCGGATTATTGCAAACCGCAAAAGCCAACGGTGCAATTCTCAATGAAGTCACCTATCAACGCTTAGATCAAGTTACCCAAGGTGCTAATCATCAAGGCATAGCGGCTCAAATTTCCCCCTATAGCTATAAAGACCTGAATGAGTTAATCGAAACGGCTAAAGCTACAAGTTCTCAACCTGTTGTGATCGTTGCTGATGGAATTCAAGATCCCCACAATTTAGGGGCAATTATTCGTACAGCAGAAGCCATTGGTGCTCAAGGTTTAATTGTGCCTCAACGCCGTGCGGTTGGTGTCACCTCAACGGTGATGAAAGTTGCAGCAGGTTCATTAGAAACCTTTCCCGTCACGAGAGTTATTAATCTCAGCCGTGCTTTAGAAGACTTAAAAGCAGCCGGATTTTGGATTTATGGCACTTCCGCCACGGCTACAGAAACCTTACCAACGGTAAAATTTAATGGGGCGATCGCTTTAGTTGTCGGTAATGAAGGAGAAGGATTAAGCCATTTAATTGAACAGAAGTGTGATGTTTTAGTGTCGATCCCTTTGTCAGGAGAGACCGCCAGTTTAAATGTTTCCGTCGCAACCGGAATGGCACTGTACGAAATTTATCGTCAAAGGAATTTCCAAGCTTCCGATTTTAGTTGAAAAAAGGTATAAACGGATGCTCTAGGGTTATCATTGTTCAAATAAACTATTCAATGATAACCCCGTTTATTCTTGATTTCATACCTATAGAGTTTTCAGGTCTGTTTCCCAACAATTGTTCTGTTTCCTTCTCCGAATAAATTTGACCTGAAACGCCCACTTGGAAACTCTTGATCCGATGTTCTGATTGATTAAAAGATTGGTTTAAGGCTAAAATTTCTGGAATCAGGGTTGATTTCCACAGATAGAGATTCTGCTCAGTTGATTGAAAAAATAAAGACAACAGAGTATAACAAAATGTGAAGGTTTTTTAAGACTTAGGTTGAAGTTTATACCTAGTCCGTAAATTCTAACAAATGAGTTAGAATTCCTTCCCAGAATTTTATTGATACAACTTCAGAATCTACAGCATTGATCATGAATATGAAAGAACTTCTAACTAGCTTGCTTAACGCTTTTGGGTTCGCGTTTTGGGTGGAAATTTTGACAGAAACCCCAAACTGCACCTACTATTTCGGGCCATTTATGACCCAACAAGAAGCTCAAACGTCTCAATTTGGTTATCTTGAAGATCTCGAAGCCGAAGGTGCACAAGGGATTAAAGTTAGAATTAAACGGTGTAAACCGAATACCCTAACTATTGCAGAAGATTTGGGAAACAGAGTTGAACCATGGATTCTTCCGGCTCTCTCTGGACAGCCTTAATCTACTGCTCTACCGATTATTAAGGGTTTAATTAATGATCAGTTGTCTTCTATAAACCCAATTTTGGCTCATGCGTAAGCTGCGCTTCAGTACACTTCAAGAACTTCCATTACAGCTTGTTCTGATTATTCCATTCGTTGTACAAATCTTTGGAACAGTCAGTTTAGTGGGATATTTATCCTTCAAAAACGGACAGAAAGCGGTGGACGACCTGGCGAACCAGTTAATGCAACGAACCAGTAGCATTGTCAATCACCATTTAGATTCCTATTTATCAATTCCCCATAAGGTGAGTCAGATGAATGCGGATGGGATTCGGATGGGATTGCTGAATGTGCGCGATCGCAAAACCCTAGGTCGATATTTCTGGTATCAAATGCAAGCGTATGACCTCACCTACATTGGTATCGCACTGACGACGGGGGAAGGCTTGGGAGCAGCGCGTTATGATGGTAAAACGATAACTATTGACGATTGGACGGCTCAACTACCCAACAATTGCATTAACTACGCCACCGATAATCAGGGTAATCGCACCAAAGTTAATAACATCTATAATTACAATAACTTTGAACAAAGTTGGTATTTAGAACCTGTAAAAGCAGGTAAACCGATTTGGTCAGGAATTTATACTTGGAATTCTCCCTTTGGCCCCTACATCACAGCAGCTACAGGTCGCCCAATCTATGATCAAAATAATCGTTTATTGGGGATGGTAGGTGCGGATATCCATCTCTCGAAACTCAGCAATTTTTTACAGGGTTTAGAAGTTAGTCACTCAGGAAAAGTTTTTATCCTAGAACGAAATGGGATGTTAATTGCTAATTCGGGTAAAAACCAGCCCTTTATCCTCGTAAATGATAAAGTACAGCGTTTAAAAGCGGTAAATAGTCCCGATCCCATTGTACAGGGAATTGCCAAACAACTTCAGCAACGCTTCAAAAGTTTCGATACTATTACTGAAACAAAAGAACTTGAATTTGACTTTCAAAACAAGCCCTATTATGTTCATATTACTCCTTGGCGTGACCAATATGGATTGGATTGGTTAGTGGTGGTGAGTGTTCCGCAAAGTGCATTTATGGGACAAATCAACGCCAATACTCAAACAACAATTTGGTTATGTTTTGCCGCCTTGGTTGTGGCATCTATGATGGGTATTTTCACTTCCCGTTGGATCTCACGTCCCATTTTTCGACTGAATCAAGCCAGTGAATTGATGGCATTAGGAAATTTAGACCAAATTGTCAAAGGAAGTCGGATTAAAGAACTTAATAAACTCACTGATTCTTTTAATTATATGGCGGGGAAACTGCGTCAATCTTTTACGGCTTTAGAAAAGAGTAATGAAGCACTGGAAGAGCGAGTAGAAGAACGGACAATGGAACTCAAAAATGCCTTAAGTGAATTGCAGCATACCCAAGCGCAAGTGGTTCAAAATGAAAAAATGTCCAGTTTAGGGCAATTAGTCGCAGGAGTCGCCCACGAAATTAATAATCCGGTTAATTTTATTCATGGGAATCTCGTTCACCTCAATGAATATATTCAAGATTTACTCAATTTAATTCAGTTGTATGAACAACATTCTAATCCTAATAATCCAGAAATTCAAAACTTTATTGAGGAGATTGATCTCGATTTTTTAATTGCGGATTTGCCTAAAACGTTATCATCGATGAAAGTGGGTGCAAGTCGAATTCGGGAAATTGTTCTGACTCTGCGGAATTTCTCACGTCTTGATGAAGCAGAAATGAAACCGGTCAATATTCATGAAGGAATTGATAGCACCTTACTAATTTTGCAACACCGGATTAAATCTCGTCCAGAACAACCAGAAATTGAGGTAATCAAAGACTACGGAAATTTACCCTTAGTGGAATGTTACGCGGGACAACTCAATCAAGTGTTTATGAATATTCTCACGAATGCGATCGATGCTTTAGAAGAAAAATCTCGTACAGAAAATGATTTCCTAGAAGAAAATCAGATCCCGCTAACTGATAAAATCCATAATCAAATTAAAATTTCAACCTCTATGCTAGATTCCGAGTGGGTGCAAATTTCGCTCAGTGATAATGGAATTGGAATTCCTCAGAATATTCAGCAACAAATTTTCAATCCCTTTTTTACAACGAAACCCATCGGAAAAGGAACTGGACTGGGAATGTCTATCAGTTATCAAATCATTGTAGAAAAACATGGGGGAAAATTGAAGTGTATTTCAATCCCTAATCAGGGAACTGAATTTGTGATCCAGATTCCTATTCATCAGAAAATTGATTAATATAGGAGGGAACAGGGAACAGGGAACAGAAGGGAAAAGAAAATAGGAAATAGGAGGTGAGAAAAAGTGATTAGCCATCCGATCAATGATTTTTAGCCCACATTTAAGGACTTCATATAAGAATTTAATTTGTATTAACGATATTAACATATTGGGCGAGCCAATTATCAATATCAGTGAGTATCGTTTCAGGTATTTCCCAAGGGAATAGATGAGCAGTATTCGGATAAGAATAAAACTGAGAATTAGGTAAATATTCTGCGGTTTCTTGACTAGATTTAGCTGTGATATGGCGATCGCATTCTCCAGCTAAAACTAAACAAGGACAGTTTATCTGTTGTAAATGTTCTAAACGATTATAGCTTAATCTTAAGGCTTGATTTAAGGCTTGAGTCGCTAACCCAGAGGTTTGTAGAAAAGCTGGAACTGCTTCTTGTGCTAAATAGTGGTAAGCAATAGAATGATGTTGTTGAATTAAATAACGAAATAGCGATCGCCTTCCAAACAGTTCAATATTCCATCGCCAACTCGGAAATACCCAATTAATAAGTCCGGCTAAACCGGTATAAACATAATCTAACCGAGAAATCGGAGGATGATTTCCTCTAGGTCTGGCGGCGGACGCAATTAAAATTAAACCCTTAACGTTTTCGGGAAATTTTAATGCTAATTCTAAGGCTAAAATTCCTCCTAATGACCATCCTAAAATCACACATTGATCCAGATCAAAGTTTTGAAAAAGTGCTTCTAAATCTTGTAAATGATCTTCCATCTCAAACGGCTGACGGGTGCGACTTTTTCCATACCCTCTTAAGTCTGGTGCTAGAGTGAGATATTGTTGTGAAAGATGGTTTGTAAACACAGACATACATTGACTAGAACCGGGATGTCCATGTAAACAAATAATCGGGAACCCTTGACCTTTAATTTGGATATTTAACCGCAACTCTTAACCTCCTTCATAGGTTTCCTATACATTAACATTAAGTTAATCCATGAGAGGGACAGCTTGAGATGATAACTTATTAATCTTGAAACACTCAGAATTTTAATCCGTAATAATACTGATAAAATCTATCTTTTTTATTGAAAAGTTAAATTTTAAGAAAAATTATCAGTATTTTCTCTTGATTTTAGATTTTTAGATATAGCAATCCCAAATAGACTGTAATAATTTAAAACTGATATGAAACAGCCAGAAGTATTATCCCTGTTCCCTGTTCCCTGTTCCCTGTTCCCCGTTCCCTGTTACCTTTTGAACCGAAATTTTGGATACAACTCAAATAGGATTGCTATATAGCAGGAAACAGACACGAAAAGACAGGCGCAAATCAAGCTTTCAGCATCACTCTTTGTACTAATAGGTCTGGGGAATACTATAATTTATGTAAGGGAATAAAAGTAAAAAAATTGATACAGCTAGAATTTTATTATTTTTACAAAGAGTTTACAAATTTTGGTGTTTTCAACATCAAACCTTTAACAACAATTTACTATAGTGTATTTATCGAAAAGAAAAAAGCGCAATCCCTAATCACCCAGGAGTTAACGTATGAAAACTTCTACACTGAAAAAATTAATCGGAACGACAGTAGCCAGTCTTTGTTTTGTATCTGTAAACGGTCTTCCGGCTGTTGCTGGACAACTCCATAATGGATGGAACTACGGAATTGATTCCTTTATCGATGGATCTGGCGGTGAATCCTTTAATATTAGAGGAATTGCAATTAAAGAAACCAGCGATAGTGTCTTTGTTGCTCTCACAGGTGGAACTCCTCTGAAGGGTGTTGCTAATTCAGGAGCGGCTGATGGAAATATTGGTTGGGGCGATTTATTCTTAAACTTCACTAACAAAAACTTTACAACTGCCAGCAGCCAAAAGAGCTTATTTGGAGTTCGTTTTGCGGGAACGAATGACTCCCAAGTTGCCACAACCGGGCTTTATGGTAACGTAAAAGGTGTCAGCGTTACAAATGTAAATCATGGCTACAACAGCTTACTACAGTATTACAATGCTGGATTTGATAAAGCCAACACCCAAGGGACTGACCTTGCTACAAAAGCATCTGTTTACAGTTATTTTGGTAACGGGACAATTCTAAATGTGATTGACTCCGGTGCGAAGAAATTAGGTGATATTGGAAGTTTGTCTGCTACAGCCTTACAAAATCAAGGACTTGACTTTGGATTCTTCAAAGCTAGTGGAACACAAACTATGGGTTTTAGCCTCAATAAATCCGATTTAGGGCTCGCCGATGGCAACTATGACTATATTGCTAGTATTTTCCTAGAATGTGGCAATGATGGTGTTGCTCTCAAGGGTAAAGTTGATGTTCCTGAACCCGGTAGTCTTGCTGGTTTAGCGTTGGTTAGTTTAACTGTACTCGGTAGCCGACTGAGCAAACGTCAATCTTAATCAACCAGAACGGAGGCTGAATTAAGATTAGGTGAATGAGAGTGCAGTTTTGATGCTTTTAATTGATATGACTAAAAAACACTTAAGGGGCTATTCTGAATTAGGAATAGTCCCTTAAATTTTAATAGGGGATAATTTTTAAAGCCCTCATTGACATTCCCCAGCCTGAAGGTGTGGGGATTCTAGGTTCAGCGAAACCCCTTAATTAAAGTACCTTAGAGGAACGAAAACAAACTAAACTCCAAGAAACCGGGTTTGGTGCAACAATCTTTTTATCCTAACCCAGATTTAACGGAGAAACCCGGTTTCTGATTCTCCAAGTCAAAATACAATCAATTAACCTATTATGGAAAAAGCCAATTTTAATCAAGTTTGAGAAATAGCAGAGTCTCTAAAAATCCAAAATCAAGCTGCATTGATAGGAGGTATGACCCATGAAAAGTATTGATATTAACCAAGCCTTACCACAAATTTTGGAACTAATAGATATGGCTTTTGCTGGAGAAGAAATTCTGATTACTAAAAATAATCATCAAACGATTAAAATTACTCCATTTTCTCCTGCTAACCAACGCCCGCTTTTATTTGGTTGTGATCAAGATCGGATTTCCATGTCTGATGATTTTGATCAACCTTTAGATGATTTTCAGGACTATCTGTAATAAGGCTATTATCCCACCTTCCATTTTATCATAAAGATCCTTTTGATCGACTGTTAATTGTTCAATCTATCGAAGAGAATATCCCGATTTTGAGTAAAGATATTGCTTTCGATGCTTATCCAATTCAAAGAATTTGGGACTAAAGATAAATAACTAACCCAAATTTAATGGAGAAACCCGGTTTCTGATTTCCCTGTTGAGCTAGAATTGAATCAGATTAGCATCAGTCAAAATAAAATCAATTAACCTATAAGGAAAAAAATCATGAAAGGGATTCAATTTGTTGTGAATGATGCTGGGGAAAAGCAGGCGGTATTAATTGATTTAACAGAGTGGGGTGAGTTGTGGGAAGACTTCTATGATTTGTTGGTGGCTCATGCGCGTCAGGATGAGGAGGAGGTGTCTTGGGAAGAGTTAAAGCAGGAAATTGAGGCTGAAGTTAATGTCAAATGAAGGTTATGCTGTCCGTTTTAAAAAGTCAGCAGCTAAAGAGCTACGAGGGTTAGATCTTGATCTTCAGTTACGCATTAGCGAGGCGATTGATTGTTTGAGTTTAGAACCTCGTCCAGAAGGGGTAGTAAAGTTGAAGGGAAGCGATAATTTCTATCGTATTCGCATCGGTGACTATCGAGTTGTTTATACTATCAATGATGAAGATAGAATAGTCCGTATCATGCACGTCAGACATCGGCGAGACGTTTATGGGGGTTAGAGACTCCAAGAAACGGGGTTTGGTGCAACAATAAATCAGACTAACATCAGGGAGTTAAGGTTATAACTAATAGTTCCCAGGACACGCCGACTCAACAGCCTAATCATTTTTAAAATAATCTCTATCTCCTCTATTTCCCACCCCTAACCATGAACGAACAACGCCTCAACGCCTATCTAACTTTAATTAACAATCTTCTCACCTGTCCCAGTGGCGAAGAATCCCAAATATTACAGGACAATCAAGAATTACTGGATCAAGATTTCTTACAGGTTTTATTAGAAATATCCTCACAATTGCAGGAAGCTGGAAGACAACAGGAAGCAGAACTTTTAATCAATTTAGCAGAAGAATTATCGGCTTTTATGGGTAACACCAATTCCCCGGAAGATTATTCTAAATTTTTCATGGAAGTTTTGCAAGCCGTTTTAGAAAGTCGAGGGAATCCTCAAATTGTTTATCCCCTATTCCAACAAAACCTCGATAAACTCGATGAAAATTTAGCCTATATTTTAAAAAACAGGGTAACGGCTACACTTAAAGAACTTTCCCTAGAAGCTGCTATCTATATGGCCGCAGTTATTGCGGAATTTGGTAATTTAATCCTACAGTTTCCCCTGGGAAGCCGAAAGAACAATTTAGAAATTAGTATTGCAACCTCTCAAGCTACTTTAGAAATTTATACCCGTGAAGCATTTCCTGAACAATGGGCAGGGACTCAAAATAATCTAGCTAATGCCTATAAGGATCGAATCAAAGGGGAAAAAGCTCAGAATATAGAACAGGCGATCGCAGCCTACCAATCGGCTTTAGAAATTAGAACCCGTGAAGCATTTCCTAAACAATGGGCAACCACTCAAAATAATCTGGCTCTTGCCTATTATTATCGAATCAAAGGGGGAAAAGCTCAGAATATAGAACGGGCAATCGCACTCTATCAAGCTGCATTAGAAATTTATACCCGTGAAGCATTTCCTGAACAATGGGCAATGACTCAAAATAATCTGGCTCTTGCCTATTCTAATCGAATCAAAGGGGAAAAAGCCGAGAATATAGAACGGGCGATCGCATTCTATCAAGGTGCATTAGAAATTAGAACCCGTAAAGCATTTCCTGAACAATGGGCAGAAACTCAAAATAATCTGGCTCTTGCCTATTATTATCGAATCAAAGGGGAAAAAGCTGATAATATTGAATGGGCGATTATAGCCTACCAAGCCGCTTTAGAAATTTATACCCGTGAAGCATTTCCTAAACAATGGGCAACCATTCAAAATAACCTGGCTCTTGCCTATTATTATCGAATAAAAAGGGAAAAAGCTGAGAATATAGAACGGGCGATCGCATTCTATCAAGCTGCATTAGAAATTAGAACCCGTGAAGCATTTCCTGAACAATGGGCAGAAACTCAAAATAATCTGGCTAATGCCTATTCTTATCGAATCATAGGAGAAAAAGCCGATAATGCCGAGAATATTGAACGGGCGATCACAGCTTATCATGCTGCATTAGAAATTAGAACCCGTGAAGCATTTCCCGAACAATGGGCAGAAACTCAAAATAATCTGGCTCTTGCCTATTCTAATCGAATCAAAGGGGAAAAAGCTCAGAATATAGAACAGGCAATCGCATTCTATAAAGCAGCTTTAGAAATTTATACCCGTGCAGCTTTTCCTTACAATTATGTACTGACATCATATAACTTAGGACTCGCTTATCAACAATCTCAACAATGGCAATTCGCTTATGATACTTTTTATAATGCTATTGAAACCCTCGAAGAAATACGGGCAGGAATTGTTAAAGGGGGAGATGCAGATAAACAGAAATTAGCGGAAAAATGGCAAAAACTTTATCAAGCAATGGTAGAAGTTTGCATCGAACTGAAAAACTATACCGCCGCCATAGAATATGTTGAACGCAGCAAAACCCGTAACCTCGTTGAACTATTAGCAACCCGTGACCTTTACCCCAAAGGCGATATCCCCCAAACTGTCCTCGATGAACTCGACCGTCTGCGTCGAAACATCGAAACCGAACAACGTCGCCTGGAAATCGAAGAACGCAGTCGCAACTCCTTCACAGACGGGACAACCGGAGAACGCAGTGCCAATATCACCGCCCTACAAACTCCACCCCCAGATCGTAGCCGTCTCAACCAACTTCAGCAACAACTCGACACCCTCATTACCTGTGATATTACCCCCATTGACCGTGATTTCCGCCTCACCCAAAAGGTTCAACCCATCCCCTTTAGTGATATTCAAGGGTTGACGGGGGACAATACCGCGATTTTAGAATGGTATATTTTAAGCGATCGCTTTGTGGTATTTATTGTTACTCCACCCTCCTCGCCTCGCGCAAGAGAGGATGGGGGAGAAGTCAAACTCTGGCAGTCCACCCCCGAAGACTATAACGCCTTAATAGCATGGGCTGACGACTACCTCACCGCCTACCGAACTGATAAAAAACAATGGCAAAACACCCTAAACTCCCGTCTGCAACGTCTGGGGGAAATCTTACATTTTGACCAACTCCTCAATGCTATCGGGGAAAAATGCGATAGTCTGGTACTTATTCCTAACCGTTTCCTGCATTTATTCCCCCTTCATGCTTTACCGATATCTCAAGATCGTTTAGGAGAGTTAACTTCCTCGTCAGGGCTAGGGGCGAGGCGCGCCTCGCCCGTACAGGAGTCTGTCATTTTAATGGATCTGTTTTCCGGTGGGGTGAGCTATGCTCCCAGTTGTCAACTATTACAAACGGCAAAAAACCGCCAGCGTCCCGCTTTTTCTCAACTATTTGCCATTCAAAATCCGACAAAAGATTTAGCCTATACCGACTTAGAAGTTAACAGTATTCGCACTTATTTTAATCCAAGCCATATTCTAGTCCGTGAAAACGCGAAAAAAACAACCTTTAATTTAGAACAACAAACCACCCTAAAAACGGCTAATTGTCACCATTTTTCCTGTCACGGTTATTTTAATTTTGAGAATCCTATTTTGTCCGCATTACTATTCGCAGACTGTTACCTAGAACCCCCACCTTTGCCCCTTGATCCCAGTCGCCATCTTCCCTTACAAACAGGTCAAACTCTCGATCTCAGTGAATGTTTAACCTTGGGGGATGTGTTTACATTAGATTTGCGTTGCTGTCGTTTAGTCACCCTTTCTGCCTGTGAAACGGGGTTAATTGATTTTCAATCTAATAGTGATGAATATATTGGTTTACCCAGTGGGTTTCTAGTAGCGGGTTCGACTAATGTTGTTAGTTCTCTATGGTCTGTGAGTGATATTTCTACGGCAATTTTAATGATTCGATTTTATCAATTATTGCGGGAGGGTGAGGAAGTTGCGATCGCGTTAAATCATGCTCAAAACTGGTTAAGAAATGCGACGAAAGCCGAATTATTAGCTTGGATAGATCTGGGGAATAAAATGCAGTTGCGTCATTCCTTAAAGGAAATCAAGGATCATGAAAAACCGTTTGCTTCTCCCTATTATTGGGCTGCATTTTGTGCGATCGGTAAAATTTAATGGTTTAACAGAAGTTAATTAAGACTTTTAATTAAACTAATTTTAAGTTTAAAAAATCAGATACGGTGATTACAGGTTTTCCTCGAAATGGGTTTAAAACTAATAAATCTGCATCTCCAGTTATGAGATAATCAGCTTGACCATTAACAGCTAACTCCAAATATTTATTATCCTTGGGATCACGGCATTCTTGAATTTTTTCTGTCACCTCCATAACAAGAATAACTGTATCGAAAAAATCTTGTAAAAACTTGCTCCTATCTTCCGAAGAAATATATCGATCAAATTTTGGTCGGGATAAAACTTGTTCTAATTCAGCCCAAATTTCAGGAGACATTAAAATATTGCCTAAATTTTGAGCCTTACGGATAGCTAAATCTGGCTTACTTTCAGGTAGTAAAACTGCACTGATAATAATATTTGCATCAAAAATAAATAGGTTATCCTTCATCATCCTTTAAAAGATCTTCTAAAATCTCTGGGGTTAATCCTTTTACAACGGCTTTTTGACCAATTTCGCTCATTGTTTGTCGTAATTTATTAATAGCCACTTTTCGGGATAACGTTTGACTTTTCAATAAAAAAGCAATTCTAGTTTCTATCTGTTTTTTTTCTTGTTCGTTAGCCTGACGGTAACGTTCAGCAATATCAACTGGAACTTTAATCGTAATTTCTTCTAGGTATGTCATCGTGATTTTACCTCAATTATCATATCCTGCGCTATAAGATGTTTCTCCTAGTATAACAGTACAGAAACCCGGTTTCTGGAGGAAACCGGGTTTCTTGGGATGGGTTTACAAAATCAACCCTAAATTTGATATAATTAATCCTATATTGCATTAGAGTATTAGCCGATGTCTTTCTACCAGCAAAACCTAGAAGCTTTTCTGCAACTGTTACAGGAACAGCCTCAATTATTTAGCGAGTCAAAACGTCAAGAATTAATCGCGTTAATTGAACCCTTACCCGATGATCTTCAAACCTTATCCGTTGCGATCGCAAGCTGGTATGAAAACCATGATGAAATTGTGGCTGCTCAATTAGAAATCCTGAATAATTCAAACCATGATGAAATTGTGGATGCTCAATTAGAAATCCTGAATAATTCTATATTAGAAGTTGGTCGTGCACCCGGAACTAACGTTGGTAATGTCCCTAAACTCAATCAACAAATTAACAAAGAAACATTAAAAAACGCTATTCAACAATCCGTTAAAACACCTCCGGCTAAACCCTAATTTATGGCAGATGAATCAATAATTAGAACCGTTAAAAATCCCAAGCTAACACTAATTGCTTTTCAACTTAGAAATAATTTAGCGTTAGGGGATGAACCTGTAGAAACAGCCGATCACCTTTGGAAAAAATGCCAAGAATTAGGAAAAATATTAAATTGTCCCCCGTTAGAAACGTTAATTAATCGACTTTATCAACATCAAGGAAAAATTGGTTTTCCCCCCAGAGAAGATGATATCTCAAATGACTATGTAGAGCTTTTAAAACCAGATCGGTTTTTACATTTTAATGCTATTCCTGATCCAGATAAACCCCAACTTAAAGGCGAAGTCTATCCGCTACAAATTCATGATACCTACGCCATTGATATTACCTTTCGTCGTCCTGAAGCCGTTGTTAATCTGTCTGAATTTAACTATTTTTTAAACCCTAATTATTGTTTATTACCCGATAATATTCAATCGGATTTAGGACAAACGTTAATATTATTTGCAGAACCTTTACTTTCAGAATCAGATCATTATCAAGATTTTGCCAATGCTTGTGTTGAGGCGTTATTTCCCAGTTCAGACGCACAACGGTTGTTAGCAAATTCTCCCTTGGTAGGAGAGTTGTTTGGAAGTCCGATTTTTGAATATAATACGGGAGAATATAACCTCTCTCGTCAGATTCATTTGTTAATTTGGTTTAATTGTTCCCCACAAACCCAAATGTTAGAAGAACAGGGGAATTATTATGAATTGTTAGTTAATTTGTTGTGTTGTCGAAATAAAATTCTGTATAGTTATACTCAAGCTCGTTGGTGTTATCAACAAGCCAAGGATCTATATAAACAATTATTACCCAAAGTAGAGAATCTCAAGAAATTACCTCAAGACTTAACTGAAAAACTGGAATTTTTAAAACAGGAGTTGATTTTAATTCCTCAGTCTTCCTGTGAATATGGTGAGTATATTCAACACATAAAGCTCCACTTAAATACAATAAAAACGAATCTTAAAAATTATCAATATTATCTAAATCAACTGTATGAACTTCTGATATTAGAGGATAATTTACCCTTTTTTAAAAGATTTGAAACCCGCACAAAAAACAAGTTTATAGAACAAATTAACGTTGATTTAGGTTATTTAATACCAGGTCAAAATTTGTTTTCAGAATTAATTAATACGATTCGCGGATTAGTTGAAATTGAACAAGCGGAAATTGATCGCTCGTTAGAAAAAACAATTGCAATATTAGGAGTCAGCTTAGGTGTAGGAGGAATAGCAGCATCAACTTTTTCTGGTTATGTTGAAAGACCTTTGATTGATTCTAATCAATCCCTATCTAAAATATTTACTCATCCGGGGATATTTGCCTTTTTATTGAGTGTAGCTTTCACTTTGGTTACGGGATTATTAACCGCCAAATTTTTATGCTATAGAGGCAGAAAATAACTTATCTAAATCCTAAAATCCTTTTAATTCTTACTGTTGCCTGTTGCCTGTTGCCTGTTCCCTTAAAAATTATATGAAATTATTAAATGTTTGCTACGCATCTAGTCGCTGTAGAGACGTGCCATGGCACGTCTCTACAAAGGTTTAGGATAATAATCTGTAGCATCGATTTCAGGATTTCATATTAGCACTATACTTTGGGCAATTCTTTACTGACTATCAAGTTAAAAGGTTATTCTTGAGTTAGAATAACCTCTTAATTTTTAAGATTTGATATTTTGTTTGAAATCCCATTAACAATCAAGCATTACCAAAAGTGGGAACCTCAACAGAACCCCCACCTCGATTTTGAAAACTGGGTAGATCCAACCCACTCGGACGACGACTTTTTTGAGCTAAACGATAGCTAACGCTTTGTAACTCAGCATTAAGTTGTTTATTTTCACGTTGAAGTAATTCCACTTTTTCCATCACTTCATTCAGACGTTCTGAGAACTTCTGACGGTAAACTCCAGGTAACTCTTGAACGACTTGTTCCAACATCCGGGAACGATCTGTTAACTCCTGAACCGACTGTCTCAGTTGATAAACTTCTGTATCCCGTTCAGCAATTTGTTCTTGATAAAACTTAACCTGCTGTTCCATCTCTTGCAGTTGTTCTCGTAAAGCGACCATTTGGACTTGATGCCGTTCAGACACGTCCGGGGCCGGTAATAAATTAGCATCCCCTTTAACCAAACGGAACAGTTCTTGAGATAACTGTTGAATCAACTGATCTCGCATTTGTAGCTCTTCGTTTAAACGAGCAACTTCAGCGTTTAATTCCTGTGGCGTTTGACTTTTGGCTTGGCTCACGGTAACTGACGGCTCCTATAAATTTATTCTGTATATTTGTTCTTAAAATACTCTTCCTTCCCCAAATTCGCAATAGTAATGAAGCGGGGGTAGGGTGTGGGTATCAGTGTCAACTTCAGCCGAAAACCCATGATTACAGCCCAGATCCCCCTAAATCCCCCTAGAAAAGGGGACTTGCCTCTCCTGTTCCCTCCTTTTTTTTAGGGGGGGTTAGGGGGGATCTTTTGCTCTTCTCTACTTAGGCTTCTTGAAGTTCAGGTTCTGGGGTTTCGGCGATCGCTGGAGCAACTTCTTCCTTAATGGTTAGATAACGAATAACGTCATCACTGATCCGCATTGCTCTTTCTAGGACAGCGATTTGACTTCCAGGGCCTTCATAATTCATCTGGACGTAAATCCCTTCCCGATGTTTAGCAATATCATAAGCTAGACGACGTTTACCCCGATTTTGAATTTCAATATTCTGTCCACCCTGTTCCCGCAGAATATTTTCATATTTGGCAATAGACTGCTCAACTTGTTCATCGTTGAGATCGGGACGCAGGATATACATCGTTTCGTAAACAAAAGGTTTCATGCTGTTATGCTCCTTCTGGACAACAAGGCTTCTGGATTAGAAGCAAGGATCTTTGATTATATCAGGTATTGTCGGTGAAATACAGAAATTTGGGCAGGAAGACCCCGCCCCTAGAAACCTTAACGAACTTGCATATAAACCGCATCAGAAAGGGTAGGAATTTCTGCATATTTTCCTAAAAAGCACTGAATTATAGAATAGAAAAATGCAGCTAAAAGTCCTAGAAAGATCATATTGTAGAGAGTTTGACCAACAAATCCTTGCAAAAGAACATTGCCTAATACTTGGAAGATTAACGTACATAAAATGATAACAATGTCAATCAAAATTGCCTGCATTGTATTGAATCGAATGAAATGAGGAATATTTTCATTCCGAACTACTAGCATATATAACGCTATGAACACAATAAATCCCGCAAAAGGAACAATTTGATAAAGCGTCATCAAGGGAATAACAGGCAATGTAATCAGTTGTAAAATCGGAAACTGTTGAAATAAAAAGCGTCCAAAGGGCAACCCATCCATTAAAGGCAGTAGATAAGGTAAAGCCGCAAAAATGCGATCGCGTACTGTCGTCGTCCCGCGCCAAGTCATAACCAGTTCTCCTGAGTGTGTCTTAAACTCAGGATAGCGTAGTCCCAGATATTCGGTGTCAGTTGTCAGTTAATAGTCAGCAGTTCTATCATTGAATGTTGGCCATGCGGAAACCCATTTGACAATCATACTGACTGGGTTGATTGTCGATGGAGGGGCGCACCAAATGACCACAACAAAGCTGACCGCCTCTCCAACGAGGTTGACCGCTTTGATCAGCCAGCAAACACCCTTGACAAACCTGTTGAGAAGCAAGTACCTGGTTATCCATCAAGATGACTAGCATAATGGTTCCTCCGACAGATGCCATTTCTCTGTATCCATTGTAAGTCAAGAGTTCCAGCCTATTCAGCTAAATGACTTACAATTTAACAAAACGGGCGAAGATTTTAGGGCGTTGCGGTTAGGGAGTCAAGGACTAGAAGGGTTCAGCAAAGAAAGTTATTATTGAAGATTCTGGGTAAAATACGCTATTGAAACCCCTGATTAGGTGCAATAGCATTCTGTTTTTGTTTCATTAAGAGGAATTTTATTGTGAGTCAGACTAACTTAGAAATCTTATCTGAAACTGATCCGGTCATTGCTGATCTGATTCAGCATGAACTTTGTCGCCAACGGGATCACCTAGAATTAATTGCAAGTGAAAACTTTACCTCCGCCGCCGTCATGGCTGCTCAAGGGTCTGTTCTAACCAACAAATACGCAGAGGGATTACCTAAAAAACGCTATTACGGAGGTTGCGAATTTGTTGATGGTGTCGAACAGTTAGCCATTGAACGCGCTAAACAACTGTTCGGGGCAGCTAGTGCCAATGTTCAGCCCCATTCCGGTGCTCAAGCCAACTTTGCCGTGTTTTTAGCCATGCTCAAACCGGGTGACACCATCATGGGAATGGACTTATCTCATGGCGGGCATTTAACCCATGGTTCCCCGGTCAACGTTTCGGGTAAATGGTTTAAAGTTTGTCACTATGGCGTTAGCCCCGAAACTGAACAACTCGATTATGACCAAATTTTAGAATTAGCCAAACAGCATAAACCCCAAATGATGATTTGTGGGTATTCTGCCTATCCCCGAATTATCAATTTTGAGAAATTCCGTGCCATTGCCGATGAAGTCGGTGCTTATTTAATGGCTGATATTGCTCATATTGCCGGGTTAGTGGCAACGGGTCATCATCCTAACCCCATCCCCTACTGTGATGTAGTGACAACAACGACCCACAAAACCTTAAGAGGGCCAAGAGGGGGGTTAATCTTAACACGAGACCCTGAACTGGGCAAAAAATTGGATAAAGCTGTATTTCCGGGTTCCCAAGGTGGCCCCTTAGAACACGTCATTGCCGGAAAAGCCGTTGCTTTTGGCGAAGCACTCAAACCAGAATTTACCACCTATTCGGCTCAAGTGATTGCCAATGCCAAAGCCTTAGCCACTCAGTTACAAAACCGAGGGTTAAAAATTGTTTCCAATGGCACGGATAACCATCTGATGTTAGTGGATTTACGTTCCGTGAGCATGACGGGAAAACGGGCGGATGCACTGGTCAGTGATGTTAATATTACTGCTAATAAAAATACCGTTCCCTTTGATCCTGAATCTCCCTTTGTCACCAGTGGGTTAAGACTCGGTTCTCCGGCTATGACCACACGGGGAATGGGAGAAACGGAATTTATTGAGATTGGTAATATTATTGCAGACCGACTGCTGAACCCCGATGATGAAACCATTAAAGAGGCTTGCCGTCAACGGGTTGCTAATTTATGCGATCGCTTTCCGCTTTATCCCCATCTCAGTGTTAAAGTTCCGGCTTTAGCCTAAAGGTTGGGTAGTGTGAATAATTGTAGAGACGTGCCACGGCGCGTCTCTCTATAACACCGAGGGATCTAATCGTAGGTTTTTCCAATTTCTTGTGACCCAATTTCGATATTTCTTGCAAGAAACGATCCCAAATGTAGTAAACTCTGGCTGACACTTGAAGAACATTTTGCACCTATAACCTCAGATGCCCCACCATCTGTACCACCTCCTTGCTTTTATTATTTCGGCTCTAGTTGTCATCTGGAGTACCCCGATTGTTAAGAAAATCGCCATCCGTTCAGGACAGGTTGATTTACCCAATGATCGCAAAGTTCATCAACAACCGATGGTTCGCTTAGGCGGCGTTTCCATCTTTGCTGGAGCCTTAATTGCTCTATTATTTGTTTGGATATCTGGTGGCTTTATTGATGCCACAGGTAAACCCTTAAGTTCAGAAGCTGAATATGAAATTTGGGGCGTGACTATCGGTGGCATTGCCTTTTTTCTGATTGGTTTAGCGGATGATTTGTTCAGTTTATCTCCCCTAACTCGCCTGATTTTGCAAACAGGAGTTGCGAGTCTGGCTTGGTGGGTTGGTGTCCGTATCGACTTTTTAACCATCCCTTATTTGGGTTTATTTCATATTGGATGGTTGAGTCTACCCATTACAATTATTTGGTTAGTGGGGATGACGAATGCGATTAATTGGATTGATGGTTTAGATGGATTGGCGGCAGGTGTTTGTGGAATTGCTGCCGTTGTCATGTTAATTGTTAGTTTATTTATGAATCAACCGGCTGCGGCTTTAATTGCGGCAGCGTTAGCTGGAAGTGCATTAGGATTTCTGCGATATAATTTTAATCCGGCTCAGATTTTTATGGGGGATGGGGGTGCCTATTTTATGGGATTTACCCTCGCTGGAGTGGGGGTCATTGGTTTAGTCAAAATAACGGCTGTTACCTCTGTTGTTCTTCCCTATTTAATTTTAGCGGTTCCGATTTTAGATATGTCTGCCGTTATTTTAGATCGGATTCGTAATGGTAAATCACCTTTTATTGCGGATAAACGCCATCTCCATCATCGACTATTAGATGCAGGTTTATCTCAACGCAGAACGGTATTATTTATCTATTCTCTTACGCTTTGGGTGGGCAGTTTAGCACTCGCTTTTTCAGGAATACCCAGTGGTTTAGCTTATGCCTTGGGTGCAACCGGATTATTAGGTTATACCAGTTGGCAAGCCTTAAAACGAGCCAGATTGTAGTAACTTCTGAAGTAGCTTCTATCTTTAATTTACAATAACTGACTCTCATTGATCTTATGGTTGCTGAAATTATTTGTGTCGGTACGGAATTGCTTTTGGGTGATATTCTCAATAGTAATGCTCAATTTTTAGGTCAACAATTAGCTCAATTAGGAATTCCCCATTATTATCAAACGGTTGTGGGAGATAATCCAGAACGTCTGAAAAAAGTGATTGAGATTGCCTCTAAACGCTCTCAATTATTAATTTTTACCGGAGGATTGGGGCCAACTCCCGATGATTTAACCGTAGAAACAATAGCAGATTTTTTTGGATCTCCATTAATAGAAAAACCGGAAATTATTGAAGATATTACTCAAAAATTTACTCAACGGGGACGGGTAATGTCTGCGAGTAATCGTAAACAAGCGTTAATTCCTGAAGGGGCAGAAATTCTAACCAATTTAACGGGAACTGCACCAGGAATTATCTGGAAACCCAGGGGAGATAACCTGACCATTTTAACCTTTCCCGGTGTTCCGGCTGAACTTTATCAAATGTGGCGAGATGTGGCAATTCCCTATCTTAAAAATAACGGTTGGTGTCAAGGAATTATTCAAAGTCGAACGTTAAAATTTTGGGGAATAGCAGAATCAACTTTAGCAGAAAAAGTTGCGCCTTTTTTAGAGATGAAAAATCCAACTGTTGCCCCCTATGCGAATCATGGAGAGGTGAAATTAAGAATTTCTGCCCGGGCAGAGTCTCAAGAACTTGCTCAACAATTAATTACCCCCGTTGAAACCCAACTGCGAGAAATTGCGGGGCTCGATTGTTATGGAGCACATGAGGATACCTTAGCTTCAGTAGTTGGGGCGTTATTACAAAAAAGTCGAGCCACATTAAGTGTTGCAGAATCTTGCACAGGAGGAGGGTTAGGACAAATGCTAACCCAAATTCCCGGCAGTTCTGACTATTTTCTTGGGGGTGTGATTGCTTATGGTAATGCCGTGAAAACCTCTGTGCTAGGGGTTAACCTTGATGATTTAACTCAACAGGGGGCCGTTAGTTCCATCGTCGCCCAACAAATGGCCTTGGGGGTGAAAACCCTATTAAAGACGAATTGGGGTTTAAGTATTACAGGGATTGCGGGGCCAGGAGGAGGGACAGCTACAAAACCCGTCGGACTGGTGTATATCGGTTTAGCAACACCCAACGGCCAGGTCGAAAGTTTGGAATGTCGTTTCGGTCAAACCCGGGGTCGGGACTGGATACGCCGGGGGAGTGCCAGTAGCGCCCTTGACCTTCTGCGTCGCCATCTGAGTTAGGGAGAAAAGGAAAGTCGTGCTACGCCTACCCCCGCTCATCAACAATCAACCGTCAACTCTGAAAACCCCTTGCGTAAATTTGTAAAGATTTGTTATGATGAAAGCGGTAAACTTTAATTCAAAACCTAATCACAACTTGTAAAAATTGGTAAGATGTAATTAGTGCAGCCTATCTCAAATTCTAGTTGAGCCAGCCTGTATAACATCGGTTATCATCATTAAACCTTGTTTCAATTCATCCTAAATGCAATTGCTCTAGGAGATGAGTTAAGCTGTAAAATTCTCTAAATTCCTTAGATTGCTCTAAGACTGTCATGTTAGCAAACGCTTAAAAATTCCCAAAATTTTTGTAGAATTTTGAGCGGGAGGTAACATAATAAAATAAAAAATATCTCAGAGATATCTGTTCTGTATAAAACTTGCTAACCCATAGCAAGGCTGAGTTTTGAGCTATATGCCTAGCTTGGCTTAAACTTCGGTTAATTTTAAACCTGCGGTCAAGTTGCGTAGCCAGTTTACAACGAGGAGCCATTTGTTCAATGGAATACATTGAGAGAATACTGGAAAAACTAAAAGAATGGGCGCGTGAGCTAATTGATGCCTTATTAGGCCCTGCGGCTCAACCGGAAGCGGAGCCGATTCCTGTACCAGTAGATGAACCCCTTCGTCGAAGGTAGTTTAGTTGATTTAACATTTTATCAGGTTACTCCGTTGCTAAGTCTTTTGGTACTGCATGGCCCTAATTTGAATTTGTTGGGTCAGCGCGAACCCGAAATCTACGGGAAAACAACGTTAGACGGAATTAATCGAATGTTGGAGCAGGAAGCACAGTTGCTTGAGGTTCAACTTTCGATGCTTCAGTCTAACCACGAAGGAGCTTTGGTGGATGCAATACACTCCGCATTCGGGCAACACCAAGGTTTATTAATTAATGCTGGAGCGTATACTCACACAAGCATTGCCATTCGAGATGCGATTTCAGGGGTGGGAATTCCGACCGTTGAGGTACATCTGAGCAATATTTATCGTCGAGAAGCGTTCCGGCATCATTCTTTTATCTCATCAGTGGCGATTGGGCAAATTAGTGGATTTGGCGCAGAAAGTTACCGTCTGGGACTACAGGCTTTAGTTCATCATTTGAAGGGGCAAAAAGCCTGAGAATCGGTTCCATGAAGAAAGATTCATTATGCAGCCAATTTCAGGGGGCGATTCTCGGAGGAGTCCTCGCTTATGAATTAGGTCAATGTTGGTTAACCTATGGCTCCGTTTCACCGGGTAAACCAGCGATGGAACTTGAGGATGATCCATCTCTACAACCGATGATATCTCTGCTCAAAACAGAAGTTGGACATCTTCAAAAACCTCTGTCTGGGGCGCTATCTCCTCGTTCATCTGGGAATGCAGGAAGATTAATTTCCCAACTCACCCAAAGCTTAATTCAATATCAAGGCTTCGATGCGGTTGATTATGGCAAAAGGGTACAAACCCAAACCAAACCTTTGTTTAAGTCTGCTAGTGAAGTAGCTTTAGTCGGCTTACCCCTAGGGTTGTTCTTTCATGACAATTTGAGGGCGTTACAACCCTTAGACTGGAAGGAATTAGAAGGGGTGGCTGAAATTCAGGATGGGATAGGACTGATGGCCACAGTGATCGCCCAGATGCTCACACCCCACCCAGACCTTCATCGGCTGATTCCTAACCTTTTACCCCGATTACAGCCAAAAACAGCTTTAACGGCTAAATTAGAACAGGTTCAAACTTTATTGGAACACAGAGCTAGTTTAGAAACGGCAGTTCGTCAATTGACTCAAGCGGCAAAAGCTAGTTCTGCTACCTTCGATTCTGAAAACTGGATCGCTTTAGCTTTGAGCCTCTATTGTTTTCTGACCACTCCCGAAGATTATTCTTTAACGGTTTTGCGATCGCTACAAACAGGATATCACCCCGAACTCACTGTGACCCTAAGTGGAGCCTTATCCGGTGCCTATCAAGGCTTAATGGGAATTCCTACCCGATGGCGTTTAGCATTTTCAGAGAAACCGTTATTTTCCCAAACTGACCCAAAGATTGAAAATAATTCTGTAGAATTCAACAATTATGAGACTGAATTGCTACAGTTAGCTCATCACTTATTCGCGGTTTGGTCAGGGGTGTATCATCCCATTCCTTCTCATCCCGCTTGTAAGACTTTCGCACAATCAGCCGTTGCCACCCCAACCCAAATGAGAATACAAGGATAAATTATGTTCAGCCGGAGAGATCGGTGCTGAAACCGCCTAACGATAAGCGTTCCTTAAAAATTTCAAGCAATACTATAGAATGAAGATGACACGGCTGCTAAACCCTTGATCTAGCTTCAATGCAGATGAATACGCTCCATGCTCTGACGCAACAGATTGAACGGCTTTGTAGCCGCGCTCATCCCCCCTTGCCTTGTGCCAAGCCTTCCCAAACAAAAATACCCACTTCCCTCTCCAGTGATAGGACTCCCTCGTGGCCTCGATACCAACGCAGAAACATTAACAAAAGTCCTGGTTCCATGAGTAGTCCCACCTTTTTTCTCGTAGCCGTTGTTTCCTTAACCAGTGTTATGGGAGTACGGTTTTACAACCAACCGAAACTCGATGTGGGTCGGGTTGCACCGGAAACGATTAAGGCACCGTGGGACGCCAGTGTTCCCGATCTTAAAACAACCGATGAGAAGCGCAAAGCCGCAGAAATTGGTGCTATTCCCGTATTAGTGATTGACCTATCTGTTAATCAAGAGATTCATCAAAGGATTCACAAGGTATTGGAACAGGGAACCTATATCCGCAAGATTTCGCAACCCTTTCCTTTTGTGGATAAAGGGATTTTATCGACTGAAGTTCAACGTTATTTAAGGCACTGTCCAGAACGGGAATGGCAGGATTTATTGGCTCAAGTTGAACAAGTGAGTGTGCAAATTCCTTCGACAATTCAACGTAAAAGTCCTAATAAAAAGACGGCTACAAAATTTGCAGATTGGCAACAAGCAACTTTAGAGGCGATTCGCCAACAAAGCTTAATCCAATTAAAATCCTATCGTCGTCGAACGACTCCCGTTGAATTTTCGCAATTGGTCTCTGACATCACGCAAGCTCGTTGGCGTTATGCGAAAGCTTTAAATGCGTTTTCTCAAGAAGGGTCTATTGAGCAAGAAATTTTCTACACGGAATCTTTTTTTGAATGGCCTCATACAACTTGGTTGCAAACTCAAAAAGGAATTAATCAAATTAGTCAGGAAATGTTGGCTCAAGGCATCGCTCCCGGCTTACCCGATGAAATTCTTAGACAAGCGATTGAGATTCAAGTCAAAAATACGATTCCTTCAGACAGTCAATTGTTTGCTACCCATTTATTTACTGAAGTTTTAAAAGCAAATTTGGTTAAAGATCCTCTAGCAACTCGTCATCGAGCGGAGTTAGTTGCCCAACAAATTGAACCTGTGATGGTGAATATTAATAAAGGAGAGATCATTGTTTTTAAAGGGGAAAAAATTACTCAACAGGATTTTGTTCTCCTGGATTATTTTGGTTTAAGTGAACGGGGAATTAACTCCAAAGGATTAATGAGTCTTGTGGGATTAGTGAGTGCTGGAGTTGGAGTGGTTTTAGTCGTTGAATGGAAATTTCATCGAGGTTTACGTCGTCGAGATCGGTTGCTATTATTATTGCTAACGTTAAGTACGCCGATTATTATTTTATTAAAATTACCCCTGATTAATTTACCCGCAGTGGGGTTATTAGTGGGTAGTTTTTATGGGTCTGCTGTGGGTGCTACAGTGGTGGGTTTGCTTTCAATTTTGTTACCGATTGGGATGGAAATTGATAACGTCCATTTATTAGCGAGTGCGGCGGGGGGACTGGTGGGCAGTTTGTTAGCGGGACAATCTCGCTGTCGAGAAGAGTTAGCGTTATTGGGATTAGGAGTTGGCGCGGCTCAAGGTGCAGTGTATTTAATTCTAAATTTAATGGCAAGTGCAACGGCGGGATCAATTTGGTATGTGTTGCTTAAAATTGTGGGGTTACAAGTATTAGAAGGGATTGCTTGGAGTATTGTCGCCTTGGGTTTGAGTCCCTATTTAGAACATTTATTTGATTTAATTACTCCGATTCGATTAGCCGAATTAGCGAACCCCAATCGACCGTTATTAAAACGATTAGCTATGGAAGCACCAGGCACTTTTCAACATACAATGTTTGTGGCTAATTTAGCAGAAGCAGCAGCACAAGAATTAGGCTGTAATGTGGAATTAGTCAGAACCGGAACCCTTTATCATGATATTGGAAAAATGCACGACCCGTTAGGATTTATAGAAAATCAAATGGGGGGGCCTAATAAACATGATACGATTAATGACCCTTGGGAAAGTACCAGAATTATTAAAAAACACGTCAGCGAAGGGTTAGTAATGGCGAAAAAATATCGTTTACCCAAAGCAATTCAAGCGTTTATTCCTGAACATCAAGGCAATATGCAGATTGCTTATTTTTATTATCAAGCGCAACAACAAGCGAAAGAAAATCCTCAGTTAGTCGTGAATGAAACGGATTTTCGCTATGATGGGCCCATTCCCCAATCAAGGGAAACGGGTATTGTCATGTTAGCAGATTCTTGTGAGGCTGCCTTGCGATCGCTTAAAGATGCCAGCCATGAAGAAGCGTTAAATATGGTGAATAAAATTTTAAAAGCTCGATGGCAAGATAATCAATTAATAGATTCGGGTTTAACGCGAGAAGAAATGAGTAAAATCGCCGAGGTTTTTGTCCGGGTTTGGGAACAAGTGAATCACAAACGCATTGCTTATCCTAAAGCGGCGTTAACTTGTCGCTAATAAATATTAATTAGCCTTTTACCCCTGACCCCGCATCTGTTGGCACAATATAGCGTTGTAAAATTAAAAATAATAGCAAAACAGGTGCAATGGAAATGACCGAACCCGCCGCAATTAATCGCCAGTCTAAGGAAAATGTTCCGGCTAAAGTTGCTACTCCTAAAGGCATGGTATAATAATCGGGTTGATCTAATATTAATAACGGCCAGAGGAAGTCACTCCAAGACCCAATAAATACAAAAATTGCTAACGTAATTAAAGCAGGTTTAACGGCGGGAATCATCACATTCCACCAAATCCCTAATTCTGAACAACCATCAATTCTAGCGGCTTCTTCTAGTTCTTTGGGGACGCTTTGAAACGCTTGTCTTAAGAGAAAAATTCCAAAGGCAGAAGCAATACTGGGGAAAATAATTCCTAAATAAGTATTCCTTAATTCTAACTGCACCGTTAACACATATAACGGAATCATCACAATTTGAAAGGGAATCATAATTGTGGCAATAATAGCCGTAAAAATTCCATCTCTACCTTTAAAGTTTAATCTGGCTAAGGGATAAGCTGCTAAGGAACAAAACAATAAATTTAAACTCACTGTTAAGGTGGCCACAATTAGACTATTCAATAAATATCGGCCAAAAGGATTCGCTTCCCAGACGGTAATAAAATTCTGAAACGTCGGTTGACTGGGGATTAATTGCGGGGAAAATTGAAAGATATTCTCACTGGGAGATTTAAACGCGGTACTCACTAACCACACCAAAGGAAATAACATTAAGACAGCAATTATTCCCAAAATAATATAAATAATAACTGTTTTTAGGGTTTTATTATTGAGGTTAAATTTAGGCAATTGATCAATCATTTTAAACTCTTAAATCAAAAAAATTAGATTCTGTACAAACTGCATTTAACGGTTGATCCCAAGAATCAATTGGTAATTGAGGAAGATAAGCAGAATCAAAAATAATTCCAACCGTGGGAATAGAATTCCATTCGGGTAAACTCAACATTCGGTCATAAAATCCGCCTCCGTATCCTAACCGATATCCTTGAGCATCACAAGCAACGGATGGAACTAAGATTAAGTCAACTTCACCGGGTTTGAGTTTCGGTAAGTTAATATGAGGTTCAAGAATACCATAACGATTCATCTCATAAGTATCTCCGGGTTGCCAACAATGCCACGTTAAAGATTGTTCAAAACAACGGGGAAATCCCCAGGTTTTAGGGGTGTTACTCCATAATAAACTTAAATCGGGTTCTTGACGAAAACTGAAATAAGATAAAATAGTTTTGGATTGTTGAAAAAGTGAGTGCTGTTTTAAATTTTGGCACAAGTTTTCACTTTTTTCTTTCCAGTCTTCTGTTGACAGCGAACGACGTTGTTTAATCAGTAAACGTCTTAATTCTGGTTTGGTTTGATTTAACATTACTTTTTAATTTAATGAGATTAAAATTTTTCTAAGATGTAATAGATCCCTTAAGTCTAACAATAAATAGAAAGCGGATTAGAGAAAAAATTCAGTATAATTTAATCTTGACAAACCCGCGCCCAATTTATCATTAAAAAAATTCCAAAACTGCTATAAACTAGAGCCAACAGGATTAGAATTTTGGGGTGAAGTTTCAGATAGGGATCTCTTTTCTTTTACTAACATTTTAAATGAATCTGATATTCCTAATAAAGCTCCCCGTCGTTCCGGTTTTACAGGCTCATTTGTTGTTAATTCTAATTGCCATTGGCTTAAAATTGTAGCTAAAACTAACTTCTCCGTTCTCCATGAAACGGCGGAATTAATAATTTTCGTTGTCGTTGGTGGGGTTTTCCCGCTAAAGATAACAGTGATTGTGGGCCAGCTAAGGGAACTTGAATACCTGCTTCTGCGCCAGAATCTAATTGTTGAGGGTCAGTGGTTAAAATTTGTTGAATCGCTTGGGGATTACTAATAAACACTTGGGGTTTAAATACCGGGCCAATTCTAACAGTAAACATATCCCCATATTGTTGAGTATATTTATCCATGAAACCTAATGGATCTTTCATCCATTGTAAGGTTTGTAGCCAGGGGTGGGTTCGGGGGCCATTAGGAAGTTGAGTATTGACCATGATTTAAGCTTTTGTGGATTTCTGTAAGGATGTTTTCAACTAATTTAACTCATGGCTGTAATGATTTAATTTTGATAGAGATCATGGTAATCTGATTTCGGATCTCATCTGTTTAAGAAACTGAGCAAAGAGATGTCTTTGCTGAGGAAAGATGTTATCTGTGTCTATAAACCGATGAAGCTTGTGTGTGAGGAGTTTAAGAATGCGTCAAGTCTGGCGTTGGGCTATAACAGTAACAGGTAGTATGGCACTGATTGTGGGTCTGGGACTGACTCAAGCACTTCCTTCATTCGGAACCGCTTCAGAATTGTATGGAGCTCGTTCCTTAAAAGAATTAATTGTATTACGAGATCGCTTAATTCACGAGTTAGAAACCCCTCCTAAAGATCAACCTGAACCCAACTTTTTTAATTCTTTATTTGCTGACCCTCTGGAATTTGAACCGAATGAAATATTATTACAGAAATTAAAAACCGTTGAAGTTCAAATTTTAGTGGAAGAACGGGCTGAAGATAGTTGGAAACAAGCGATTCGTTTAGCAACCCAAGCTCAAAAAGTTGCTAATCCTAATGATCCTTCTCCCCAACAGCGAAAACAAGTACAAGATCTATGGGAAAAAGCAATTAATAATTTACAGGAAATTCCCCCCTATTCTTTATTAGCCCGCCAAACCTCTAATAAAATTAAAGAATACAAATCTAGCTTATCTGAAATTACCGATGAATTATTAGATGCACGGGCAAAAATATTAGAACAAATTCGTCAAGAAAGTGGGTTAACTCGTCAAGCAATGCTTACGGTTTGTACCTTAAAACGAGACTGTGTTAATTTACGGGGAAATGAACCCCCAGCGAGTCCCGCTAGTTTAATTAAAGTTCCCGTTGCCATCGCTCTTTTACATAAAACAGCCGAAGAAAAAATTAGTTTAGATCAAAAAGTTCTCGTAGAGAGAGGAAACTTTACCGAGGATGCTTCATCGATTCAAGCTCGTCAATCTTACTCTTTAAAAGAGTTAATGGGAGTGATGATTGATCACAGTAGTAATATTGCAACCAACCAATTAATTGATTATTTAGGTTCAGATTATATTAATAAATTTTTAGAATCCCAAGGCTATAAATTCACAAAAGTTAATTTTAAATTGATGGGAGATCATATTATGCCTTGGCGACCCGGAACAGGACGAAATCGATTAACCAGTAATGAACTAACAGAAATGATGGTACAGATTTATAATTATGAACATCCCTCTTCTCAAGTCTTAATTGATGCGTTAAATCGTCAATATGATCGGGTGATTGGTTATGCGGGTTTGCAAGGATTACCGAAAACTCAATGGTTAGGAGAAAAAACGGGTCAAAATTCTAGGGTTATTGGCACAACCGTTGCGGCTCAAATTAATGGGGAAAAATATATTATTACTGCAATTGATAATAACACAGCTAACGTTCCTCAAATTAGCACCTCAGTCCATAAAATAGCAGAATATATTGTGGAAAATGGGCAACTATAATCAATCATTTCACCGGATGTAGCGATCGCCTAATTAACAATAAAATGTCAGGGACTCACTACACCGTAGTAAGCCCTTCAGGGCTTTCTTAGAGTCCTAAAGGACTCACTACAAAAGTCCTAAAGGACTCACTACAAATAGAAAATTTAGCAGTCAATTATTCTTCATCTTCACTATCAACTTTATTTTTAATTTCATGCCAAACCGATAAAACTCCTGCCATCCAACTTTTAACAAATGTTAATTTATTTTCCTCATCATCGGGTAATAAATGACTCAATTCACCCGATTCTAAACGATTTTGATTTTGATAGTGGTGATGATCTAAAAAATCCCACAATTCGGCAAATGCGTCTGAGTCAATATTAATCCCGGCAACATTCAGATTTGCAATGCGGTGAAATTCTTGATAAGATAAACTACTCGCCGATTTAACCCCAAAATTAAAACCTTGTTCTTGAACTTGTTCTTCTATCGTTTTTTTGTCTTCGCGTAAGCGTTGAACTAAGGATTCAGAATCAAAGGTTGCAGTCATTTGTTCTTGTAGAGAAATAGCCATAATTAAAGCCTCCTGGCATTTGCCAGATTAGTAAATAAGTTAAAAAGGGGAAACTATAGCAATCTGATCTGACTTGTAAATTCTCTCTATTTCGTATTTAAAAAATCGATTACCCTTGTATCTCATAATTTACAAGTAATCTGGAAATGCTATAGTTATTGTTAATAGCATCTGGGTTGTTTGACAAAAATCAGAGTTGTTAACAATAGGAATAGTCGAATCCTGATGAGCCCATTGAAATGAATTCATTAGGTTAAATCACTGAATTTTATTCAGCTTCCACATCATTAAGTTCGTCTTTAATTTGATTCCAAACCGTTAATACGCCTTCCATCCAACCTTCAACAAAAATTGATTGGTTTTCCTCATTCAGAGAAGTCATTTCGCGTAATTCTTCGCCTTGAAATTCCATGTTTTGCTCAGGTTGACGACTGGCTAATAATTTCCACATATCCGCAAAGGAATTAGCTTCGATTCTGACATGACCTAGGCTGAGGCGTTCAATGCGTTGGAATTCTTTATAGGAAAGGGTCATGGCAGATTGAATTCCTAATTTCCGACCTTGTTCTTTGATTTGCGCCACTAACAATTTTTTTTCCAGTTTCAGGCGGTCAATCAGTTGTTGGTGGTTAAAGGTTAATGCTTGGGTTTGGGTTTCTTTGAGTGTAATCGCCATGTTTAAAGCCTCCTGGCACACGCCAGATATGTTGATTTCTTGTTTAACAGTCTGCAATCGCTCATACAACCCATTGGGGATGGCAATAGTCAGTCGTTTTGCACACATCGTTTTAACTTTTCTGTGTATAGGTATACAATAACTCGACTATTTGCATAATGGTAGCTCTTGTTACATTTTTTTACATACTTTTTGGCATTTATCCAATTTGTTATGTATTTATAGGGGTTTGGGGCGATTTAGGACTTATATTATGTAATCAATGGATTTTTGAATAAAGTTATGCAATAAAGGAGTGAACATATAGCCATCGCAAAAACCCGGCTTCTGTCAGAAACCGGGTTTTTATTCCCCAAGGGATGATTGAAGCAGGTTATTCTAACTCTCGTCGCCCTTCTAACGCTCTTGCTAAGGTAATTTCATCGGCATATTCTAACTCACCCCCCATCGGTAAACCAAAGGCAATTCGGGTGACTTTCGTAAAGGGTCTTAACAGTTGACCTAAATATAATGTTGTGGTTTCTCCTTCAACACTCGGACTAATCGCAATAATCACTTCTTTAATTTGTTGTTGACTTACCCGACGAATTAACGGTTGAATGGTTAATTGTTCAGGGCCAATACCATCCATCGGAGAAATCACACCCCCCAAAACATGATATTTCCCTTTATATTCCCGCGTTTTTTCTAATGCAATCACATCACGGGAGTCGGACACCACACAAATTGTATCGGGGTCACGTTGGGGATGGCGACAAATCTCGCAAACGGGTTCAGCCGAGAGATGGAAACAAACCTGACAGAAACCCACTTGCTGTTTCGCATCCAATAACGCCTGGGCTAAGGCTTGCACATCTTCATCAGGACGCTTAATCAGATGAAGCGCCAACCGTTGGGCTGTTTTTGGCCCCACACCGGGTAAATGTTGCAATTGCTCAATTAATCGAGCTAAAGGACGAGTATAAACCGTTGGACTGCCTCCAATTCCAAACCGTAGTAAGCCCTTCAGGGCTTTCTTAGAGTCCTTTAGGACTCACGACAAACCGTAGTAAGCCCTTCAGGGCTGTCCTAAAGAGAGTCCTAAAGGACTCACTACGATCTTACCGTAAAAATTCCCCCTCCCCGTCTCTAGACTATCTATTCGGTTTCCGCATAGAAACTATTCTGAATAAGTTTTGATTGTTTGAACGAGTGTGACTAAGCTAAAGACAACTCGCGAAAAACTAATATTTTAAATAGAGTGAATATGTTTGAATTAATCCCCTTTCATAAATTTCGTGATACCCCCAGTGTGCGTTTTTTTGATATTACAATTGCCAATTCAAACGCCCGTGATTTAGTCTTTCATGAAGGGCCAGCCATTAGCCCGAATAATACTGAAACCGGATATTGGCAATTTTATCTTCATCCTCATCAAGAAGATAATTTATTAGCGGTGAGTGGGGGACGTACTTTTTATTTAGTTAATTTTGCTTGGAAAGATCCCTATCATATTGTTAGATTAGATGCGAACCGTCACATTTTGAGAATTCCCCCCGGAACCTTCCATCGTTCTGTTTCTGACCCCGATGGTTCTTTAGTTTTAAACCAAGCTGTTAGAGCAGCAGAAGCAACAATTCAAAGCGAGTTTCGCATTTATAATAGTTTTGAAATTCCCCGTTTGCTGAAAGTTACTTCTAAATTCGGCCCCGAACCCATTTTACATGGCTTTGATCAGGAAGAACGAAAAGCAGCTTAAATTAGCAACTCAGTCATTCCGCTATAAAACTAAAGGAATGGCTGGGGATACAAATAATTGAGATTCTTCAGTTTAGTCTGTTAAAACTCTATAGTAATCCTATTTGATTTGTATCCAAAATTTCTGCTCAAAAGGGAACAGGGAACAGGGAACAGGGATAATACTTCTGATACTAAACAATAAAGAGCTTCTTCGCTCCCCTTGGGAAGATAGGTAAAATATCCATCAAGATCAACTTTAGGAATTCCAGGATGATTAATTTGACTCAAAACTTCTGCTTGTTGTTTCAATAAATCGACCGCTTTAGGATTATTTGTCAATAAAACTTTAAGAACCTTAACTTTCCCTTGATCATCAATTTCAAAATAAGCTTGATATTTAACCCCAAAGACATCAAGAATATCAAGAATTTACCAGGACTAACCTTGGAAGACCCAATAAACCACGAAATCAAATAGCGATCGCACCTTTTTTGGTACAATAGCGGTGATTTGTTTGGTGCACCGAATAGCCGTTATTAACCGTGAGTAAAGATTTATTTGCCCGTGAAGCCTTGGCTCAAATTCCTAAAATTTTAACCTTATTGGATCGAAATCCCCATAGTCGAACTTATGGTTGTTTTGATCGAAATTTTTGGCATTATAAAATCAAAGATTTTGCCAATGGTAGAATGCAAGAATTAGTGTTACCTCTGGCTTTAGTTTATGATCTTCCGATTTCCGATAATCCCTATTATCAACAACCTGCGATTAAAAATTGGGTGGAGGCGGGTATTCTTTATACCACTGATACGGTTCACAACGATAATTTTTGTGATCAAAATTTTCCCTTAGAACATTCTGCTAGCGCAACGGCTTTTTCCCTATTTGCTTGTTTAGAAAGTTATCATTTATTAGGGTTGATGAATTATGAAGGGTTACAAAGTTTTGAACGTCGGGCGAATGGATTAGCTTATTGTAAATTTAGCCAGAGTGCGAGTCAGGAGGCGTTAATTATTCTCTGTTTAGAACGGTTGGGACAAATGTTACAAACGTCTAAATGGCATCGCATTAAAGCTTCACGTTTAGATTGGTTATTCTCCTTACAAAGTCAGGAAGGATGGTTTAAAGAATACGATACTTTTGATCCCGGTTATCATAGCTTAACGATTTCTTTTTTAGCTCAATTGGATGATTTAAGAGGGGATTTACGCTTTAAAGAATCTTTGCTGAAGGCGGTAGAGTTAGCGTCTTATTTTATTCATCCTGATGGGTCGTATGGGGGTGAATATGGAAGTTTAAATACTTATCAATTTTTTCCCTATGGGTTTGAATTGGTAGGGGAATGGTTACCGGATGCACTACGAATTAATGATCGATTTTTACAGGGTCTTAAGAATGGTTTATCAGCTTGTTATGGCGATGATTATTTATTAGGAAATTGGGTTGGAAATTATCTGCTGGCTTGGCGCAATTTTGTTCCTGGAAGACCCCAGCCTTTACCGCGAGATGTGGCGAGTATTGGCTTAAAGGAAGCAGAAATTTTAATTAAACGTCGTCCTCATGTAGAATTATATGTGGCTTTAAATAAAGGGGGAGTTTTTAAGCTATTTAGAGAAAATAAACTGATATTATCAGATACTCATTTTTCCCTACAAGTTCGTCAGGGTCGTCAGATTAAAAATGCTGTGGCGCATTTAATGAGCTCCTATACCATTCATGTTGAACAGGATGATGTTTTAATTGAAGGGGGATTAAGTTGGGTAAAACCTAATCAATTATCTTCGTTGAAATTAGTGTTAATGCGAATTTTAATATTGATTTTAGGGAGATTTTTCTCAAAGCAAATTCAGAGTTTAAATCCTTCTGAAATTGTTCGCGGAAAACAGGATGCACCTTTTCGATTTACACGACGATTTCGCTGGGAAAGAAATCAATGGCATATTATTGATGAATTATATGCTGATTCTTGGCGAGGAATTATTTCCGCAGGTATTAGTTGTGATCAAACGTCGATGGATATTCCTTCTAGTCGCACATTTCAACGAGGACAATTACAACCTTGGTTAGATTTAACGGATGAAATTAGGAAGTTAACGCCGGGTCAATGTTTGAAATTAGAACGACGATTTTAAGTTATAGTCAGGAACAGAGAGAAAAGATGAATTATAATAATTATCTGCTTTCGTTAAGGATTGTTTTTAAGGATGAAAATTACTAATAACCGATGGTTTCATCCGGTTTTATTATTATTTTGGGTAGGACTGGGAATTTTATTGAGATTTATCAATTTAGGAGCTAAATCAGCATCGAGTATTGAAATTTCTACTTTAGTCTTTAGCTTGGGTCACGGACTGAAAATAATTCCTTTAGATCAAATAATTTCGGCGGATATTTTATTATCCCCTTTGCGGTTTGAAGCAACAACTCAACCGTCGGATGTGGTTTATCATTTGTTTAGTGAAAGTAATCACCCACCCTTATATTTTCTCTTGAATCATTTTTGGATGAAATGGTTTTCAACCGAGGGAGAATTTGTTTCTTTAACGGTAGCGCGATCGCTCAGTTCTATTTTAGGAGTTTTATCAATTCCGGCTATTTTTAGTTTAAGTTATTTTGCCTTCAGATCGTTGATTTTTGCTCAAATTACTGCTGCGTTAATGGCAGTTTCTCCTTATGGCATCTATTTATCGCAGGAAACCCGACATTATACTATAACTATACTCTGGATTATTGCATCTTTAGGCTATTTTGTCAAGGCGATCAGAAGTTTAGAGGGGGAAAAACCCTTATCTATTATTCAAGTAATCGGTTGGATTATGATTAATGGCTTAGGAATAGCCAGTCACTATTTTTTTATTGTGTTCTTGGGTGCAGAGGGGTTGGTTTTAGGGGAATTTTGGTTAAAGAATTGGCAAAATAAATTAGGCATTTTAAGAACAGCTTGGCTAAGAATTTATGGAATAATTTTAGGAACCTTTATCAGTGGGTTAGTTTGGATTCCCATTTTAAAAAGTATTCCCAATGATCAACTTACAGACTGGATTGAAACTGAATTTAAAGGCTTAGGATGGATAGAACCTTTATTTCGTTTACTCGCCTGGTTAATTACCCAGATCTTTTTATTACCCGTTGAAGGAACACCGACTATTATAACGGTAATTTCAGCCTTAATTTTATTAACAGTTTTAGTTGGGGTCAGTCCTGGAATTATTCAGGGAATTCGGTTCAATCTTACATCCTCTAATACTCAATTAGAAACTAAAATTTTTGGCGGTATTTTGTGTGGTATTCTGGTTTTGTTTTTGATTTTAATTTATGGGCTTCAAAAGGATGTCTCTCTGGCAGCCAGATATCAATTTGTTTACTTTCCTGTGTTTATTTTAATTGTAGGTTCTGCATTGGGTCGGATTTGGAAACAACCCGAAATCTTTAATCATTCTTGGGTTTCACTTCCGCCTATTTTGCAAGCTAATAGCCAAAAAATTGTGATTGTTACCTTAATTATGGGATGTGTTGGTGCATTAACCGTTGGGGGAAATTATGGGTTTCAAAAATCTCAACAATCCGATCATTTAGCTAGTTATATTATTAATGAAGCAAAAACACCTGTGATCATTGCCACCAGTCAACGAACCCATGCAGAAACTCGCGCTTTGATGGGATTAGGATTAGAATTCCAACGTCAGCAGGCTGAAAAATTACCCCAATTTCTGTTAGTCAAAAAAACAGATACTCCTTCGCCTGTGGTAGCAACCGTTTTAACTCAAGTTCAACGTCCCTTTGAATTTTGGAGGGTAAATTTAAAAGATAATACAGATTTTAGCCAATTTCGGTGTCAGGAAGATCCCCGCCCTCACCCTGATTTTAAGGGATATCGATATCAACGATATTATTGTCGATAGTTGGGTTATGATTTGAGTTTAACGCCAATAGGATGAGTTCAAATGCAGTTATATCTAACGCTTTCCCCCCTAAAATTAGCCAAACGTTTAACCATGGGAGTGGCATTTTTTACACTAACGAGTATTGCAGTTCAAATTGGTAAATTTGTCTTTAATTATCGAGAAGATTGGACAGCCATGTTCAATGTAGACCGAGAGATGAATTTACCCACTTGGTTTAGTACATTTATGTTAGCCTTTTGTGCTTGGTTATTGGGGGCGATCGCATCAGGGAAACAAGCGGAACTAGAACAACAAAAAACCTTAAATGATCCTGATGATAATACTCCGGTAAACTATCGTTATTTCCAACAGTGGAAATGGTTATCGATTATTTTTTGGTTATTAGCTTTTGATGAAATAGCTACGATTCATGAAATATTAATTATTCCTGATCTTGCGGATGCGTTAAAGTTACCTCCTTTTTTACATTCAATGTGGGTAATCCCAGGGACAATTGTAGTCGTTATTTTTCTAAAACAATATTGGAAATTTTGGTTATATCTTCCCCTAAAAACCCGCTATCATTTTGCTTTAGCTGCATCTTTATATATTGGAGGTGCGTTATTCATGGAAATGCTAGGGAGTTATATTACTGTTATAGAAAATCAACAAAATCCGATTTATGCAGGAATGGCAATTGTAGAAGAAATTATGGAAATGATGGGAGTGATTGTGTTCATGTATGGATTATTAGTTTATATTCGAGAATGGCAACAAAAAATTGATGTAGAGATTAAAATCCTGAGTTAACTGATAACTGATAACTGATAACTGATTATGTATATTCCGACTGAAGGAGAACCTGGTCAACAGATTATTACCGAGTTAGAAGCGTTATTTCAATGTTGGGTAGATGCTCAAGGATTTGTACATTTAATTGACTGTACAGATGTTTATTTAGCTGATGTTAATTTATAATAGAAGGATATTATATTATTAGGAAAATTGTATGGTTGTGCAAACTAAACCTCTCCTCTATTCTCCAGAGGATTATCTCAAACTAGAAGAAACCGCAGAATTTAAACATGAGTATCGAGATGGAGAAATTATTCCCATGACCGGAGGAACAACCAATCATAATCAAATTTTAGTTAATCTTTGCGCTCATTTATATTTTGCTTTAAGAAAACAAAATTATCGGGTATTTACTAGCGATGTTCGCCTATGGATTCCTGATTATCGGTTATATACCTATCCTGATTTAATGGTGATTCGGGGAGATGTAAGCTATCATGAAAATCGCACAGATACAGTTTTCAATCCCTTAGTCATTGTGGAAGTTTTATCAAAATCAACGGAAAATTATGATCGGGGAGATAAATTTAAGTTCTATCGGTCTATTCCTGAATTTCAAGAATATATTTTAATTGATCAATATCAATATTCGGTTGAACAATTTATTAAAACAGAAACGGGAAGATGGCAACTCAACTTTTATGAGTCGGCTGATTCTATTTTAACCTTAAGTACCGTTGAGTTTCAAATGAATTTAACTGATCTTTATGAACAAGTGAATTTTGAACAATTAGAGGAATAAAATTTTAACGTTTCATATTTCGTTTTAACTGGTCTAATTCATCATCCATTTCCCATTGTCTAAATTTCGATTCTAAAGAATCACCAGAGGAACTGGAACTGCTATAGGATGTACTTTGATTCCACCCTTGAGTTTCCCAAGGATTTTGAGCTTTTTGTTGAGCCTGGGATTTCACACGGTTGGCTTCCATTTCTGCGGCTTTGACTTTAACTTCTTTGTGGCGTTGTTGCACTTGATAATAGAGTTCTTTGGATTTTTGAATCCGTTCTTTCACGCCTTGCATTTGTCCCCAACGTTGATTTCCCTGACGCAGCAATGCAGCTTCTCGTTCTTGTGCTGCTGTCACTAAATCTAAGCGATTGGCGGCTTGTGCTTTTTTTACCCGTTCATGCCATTTTTGAATATCTTGAGCAATTTCTAAAATTTCTGCTTGCAGCTTTTTTTCTTCACGGTTCAACTCAGCAATTAACCGTAATGTATCCTCTTCTTGTTCCCGTAATTGTTCTTCTAACGCTTGTAATGCTAAATTAGGATTATCTTTAAGAAACTCCTCTAAACGAGTCTCTAAAAATTGACTAAAATCTTCAAATAAACCCATAATTAAAACTTAAATCTAAGGGGACAGGGGAAATAACTAACTGTTCATAAAAATTGAGCAATCTGCCTAGATTAGATCCCCCTAAATCCCCCTAAAACAGGGGGACTTTGACTGATCTACAGCGACGTTTTAGAACTGTTGTCCGACAAAAATAGTACGAACTTCCCCATTACGACGAATGACGGCTTCTTGGTTGGCAACTTCAACTAATGACCAACCACTCGCCCCAACGGTTTCACCCACATAGATGCGACGAGCGACACCATTAATTTCAAACAAAGCCGCCGAACGATCACCCAATTCCAAAATCCCTACTAAAGTATGGGTTATTGCGGGTGCTGGGTTAACGGCTGTAGGCTGTTCTGTGGGGGTTTGAGTCACCGCCGGAGGAGGTACAGGACTACTTTCGGGTACAGGTTGTTGAGTTTGGGGTGTAGGGGTAACCACTTCCAACGCTGGAGCAGGTTTGGCTTGAGCTTCCGGTTTGGGGGCTGGGGTGGTTGTTTTAGGCGCAGGTGCGGAGACAGAACCCGAATTCCGGCCACCGGGAACCGCAGTTGAGACAGGCGGCGCAGGTTGTTGTCCCTTGGCCAAAGTATTCATCACCTGTTGAGACAGAGAGGCCGTTTGATTCGACGCATCTTGAATAGCCCCCGCCACACGGTTAATCGCGGCGACGAGGTTATTAGTATCCATCACAGGAGCCGTCTGAGCAACGGGAGGAGTCCCAGGAACCGGAAGAGTCGGTAACGCTGTGTTAGGAACCGGAGGAGGTAACAGGGGCAACCCTAACGGAGTTTGTTGATTCTGTTGTTCAATATTGGTGAGCGATCGCTCAATATAATTGGAAAATTGAATATCCGCTTTGGTTTTGGTATCTAAAACAGGTTCCGGGGCTATAGCGACAGGTTCGGGGGCAAATAAACGCCCTAAACCGCCCCGGGTTGCTAACCATAATAATAAGGTAATCAATAATGATGAAAACGCGGCGATTAGCAAAATCCGATCCAGGGATGGAGAGGATTTTTCAGCACTGGCATCGCGTAATTTTTCAGCGTCTTCTTCCTCCTGCCGGGGCATTGGAGGCAGAATAATCTGAGGAACTTTAATTGATTTTAGAGAAACAAATTCCGGTGGTGCGGGTTCCTTGGGTAGCCGGGATTCTCCCTGCATCACACGTTCGACATCGGAAAAAATGTCGTCCATGAGTTCATCGGCATAAGCTTCTACCGAGATCGGTTCTTTGGCGATTGGCACTTCGGAGAATTCCAATCGGGTTTTACTCATCGTTTCTTGAGCCATTAATCGCTCCTCTCCCTGTAAATCGTTAACCTCGATTTATTGATGATACAGCTATATTATTGATATTTTTATATCATTCGTTGTGGCGAATCTGATCTCTATCTCAGAGAAACTTTATGCAAATTTTAGAATATCTGCTCAGTTTAAATACACATACCACACAATTTTAAATTTGTCAACTTCCCTTTGAGAGATGCCTGATGTTTAAGTTCTCCTTTCCGGGAAAATCATTTAGAAATCCATCATTTTCTTGTAGGCGATCGCTAAACCCTTGTCAATATTCGTTGATTTGCTTATACTATTGCCGAAGAAGAAAGGTTAAAATTAAGGGCATTCCCGGCAATTCAAGCTAGGATTCAATGTTTAATTAATCAAGCTAATTATATTTGTATTATTTTTTCAAATATCCGTAAAAAAATAATCCGATAGGCTTTAGCTACAGAATCTAATATTTTCCTTAAATTTTGGAAAAAATTACCCAATTTCTAGGGATTTACTACGCCCAGCTTCTGAAATTGTGGGATAATTTACCCTAAGCTGAAACCGTGAATTGGAGTTGCTGAAGATTCCCCCATGAAGAGGAACACAAATCACTAAATTCTAAAGTTTAGGAGGCAATGAGTATGAAAATTCTAAAAACCCAGACCTTATGCGGGCCGAACTATTGGAGTATTGATCACCATCACCTGATTATTATTCACCTCGATTTAGAAAAGGATAATCGCTACACCCATGAAATTCCAGACTTCTACGAAGGACTGCTGGAAATCTTCCCCCATTTCAACCAATCCAAATATCAAGATTTCATGACAAATGTAAAAACCGGAATCTTGATGAGTGATATCGTTCTACAAGTTGCTTTAGAATTGCAAACCTTAGCGGGAATGCCTGTGGAATTTGGTTGTACTCGTCCCAGTGCTCAAACCGAAGTCTACCGTGTTATTTTTCAATATAAAATCGCTGAAGCGGGACGCTATGCAGCCAGAGCCGCCGTGAGGTTATGTCATCGTTTAATTGATGATGGATATTATCGAAAAACAGAACTGCAACACGATTTACAAGACTTACAAGAAATTTTCCTAGACGCTCAACTCGGCCCAACAACGGAGGCTATTGTCCGAGAAGCGGAATCTCGTGGAATTCCTTGGAGAGAATTACCCGCCCGCCATGTGATTCAACTGGGTTATGGTAAACATCAACGACGAATTCAAGCGTCACAAACCGATGGCAGTAATATTTTAGCCATTGAATTTGCTTGCGATAAAGAAGGCACAAAAACCCTCTTAGACGCAGCCCGTTTACCCGTTCCCAAAGGCACGGTAATTAATAGCTTAGATGATTTAGAAAATGCTATTGATGAAATTGGAGGATTTCCCATTGTTTTAAAACCTCTCGATGGAAATCATGGTCGTGGTATTACTCTGGATATTCAAACTTGGCATGAAGCTGAAAATGCCTATCAAATGGCAAAAAATGAATCTAAAATCGGCAGTGTGATTGTTGAACGTTACTATAAAGGTAATGATTATCGCGTCTTAGTTGTCCAAGGAAAAGTTGTGGCAGTGGCTCAACGAGTTCCGGCTCATGTGATTGGAAATGGTCGTTCCACCTTAGTCGAATTAGTCGAAGACACCAACCGTGATCCTCGTCGCGGAATGGGTCACGAAAATATGTTAACTCGTATTGAAATAGATCGCCAAAGTATTGATATTTTAGATCAACAAGGTTATCGCTTAGAAAGTATTCCTAAATCGGGACAGATTTGCTATCTTAAAGCAACCGCAAATTTAAGTACCGGGGGTATTGCCATTGACCGTACCGATGAAATCCACCCGGAAAATATTTGGATTGCAGAACGGGCGGCTCAAATTATCGGTTTAGATATTGCTGGGATTGATATTACCGCCCCCGATATTAGTCGGCCGTTGCGGGAAGTGGATGGAGTGATTGTGGAAGTTAACGCCGCACCAGGGTTACGGATGCACATTCAACCCAATGAAGGCAAGCCCCGCAACGTCGCCGCCCCCATTGTGGATATGCTGTTTCCCCCCGGAACCTCCGCCCAGATTCCGATTACCGCCATTACCGGAACCAACGGTAAAACCACCACCACTCGTTTAACGGCCCATATTTTCAAACAAACTCAAAAAGTTGTGGGGTATACCACCACCGACGGGACTTATATTGGAGATTTTCTAGCCGAAGCGGGAGACAATACCGGGCCTGCTAGTGCCGCTTTAATTTTAAATGATCCGACGGTTGAAATTGCGGTATTAGAAGCCGCACGGGGGGGAATTCTCCGGTCTGGATTAGGGTTTAATCGTTGTGATGTGGGGGTGGTGTTGAATGTGTCTGAAGACCATTTAGGGTTACAGGATATTAACACCGTTGAAGAAATGGCAGACGTGAAAAGTGTTGTGGCAAAAGTAGCTCACAAGTATGCTGTGTTAAATGCCGATGACCCGTTAGTCGCCGCGATGGCATCACAGGTAAAAGCGAAAGTTGCTTATTTTTCCTTGCAAGCTGATAACCCGATTGTGAATGAACACGTTGCCCAAGGAGGCGTTGCTGCGATTTATGAATCCGGTTATTTATCCTTTTTAAAAGGAGAACAAATGATCCGCGTTGAACAAATGGCTAATGTTCCCCTAACGTTACGCGGGTTAGCCCCTTTTATGATTGCCAATGCCCTCGCGGCTAGTTTAGCGGCCTATCTCCAGGGAGTGACCATTGCCGAGATTAGTCAGGGGTTGCGGACGTTTGAGATGTCGGTGGAACAAACCCCCGGACGGATGAATTTAATTCCTTATCAGTCCTTCCATATTTTATTGGATTATGCCCACAATCGAGCTAGTTTCCAGGCGATTTTGGAGTTTGTTCGCAATTGGCCTGATGGTAAACGGATTGGGGTTGTTGGTGCACCGGGTGATCGCCGTCAAGAAGATTTTATCGAATTAGGACGATTAGCGGCGCAAATGTTCGAGCGCATTATTATTAAAGAAGATGAGGATAATCGCGGATGTCCACGGGGAGACGTGGCTAAATATATTCAGATTGGGGTTAAGAAAGAAAATCCTGATTTTGACTGTGAGATTATTCTCCAAGAAACAGCAGCCCTGGAAACAGCCTTCAAGGAAGCTTCTCCAGGTAGCTTGGTTGTGATTTTCCCCGAAAGCGTTAAACGAGTCCTGGCGTTACTTCAATAACAGCAGACACCAACAAAAAAGGGTGTAGGGAATTTAACTCGAAAATAATCACTTTATCCCTATTCCCTTAATATTTAATAACTTCAAATGTTTTGGATATTCTGTTCTTTATTTCCTCTTCTCTGTGGTGATCACAATTGCCATGGTTTAATCAGATTTGAAAAAAGAGCTACATGAGATCGTCTAAATTGATTTGTCTTAATGTAGAGAAAATCTTCCCAGCAGCTTGATCCTTCTGTAGAGAGATGCAATCCTTCTAAGATTTAAGTATGATCTTGATTGTAACACAAAAGTAACGAAACACCTCGATTTTCACCCTAAGATTTTTATCTTTAGAAAGAATTATCAGGGACAAGGGCATTAATTGAGCAAGCAATTTGGCTCTTGTAGTGACACTGCTGTTAAATCAAAGCCTAGATGTCCGTTAACTTTTTTTTAATTTTCGTTAAAAAAGTCAAAATTTAATGATGATAATCGTAGAATATATAGGGAGGAGCAGATAAAAACCCTTGGTGCATCGAATACTCTGCCAGTGAGCGATAACCACGAGTAATCGAACCAAAAATGCTGGAACCTAGTTGATGCTCAACAAACACGGGACACAGGGAGATCAAGAACAACTTTATCCCATTGCATCCATTGATCGCAGATGGGTCATGGATTCGGATGTGGAGGTTGCATTGCAAGACAGCCAAGCCCTAATACAAGTTATTGCAGAATTATTGCAAGTTCCCTTGGTAGTCAGTCGGATGACTGATGGCCGAATTTATTATTACAATTCTTGCTTTCAAAACACCTTTGGATTTCTGATCGGCGAACCTTTAAATTTTACTGATTCCGACATCTTTGCTAATCTCACGGATCGAGAAATCCTGCTGGAAACACTGCGAAAAAAAAATTCTATTCAACAACAACCCCTACAAGTCAAGGGGGCGGATGGAGTGCTTTACTGGACAATGATCTCCATGCGGTTATTGACGCTTAATGGGGAATCATTGATTGTATCCACCTACTCGAATTTAATTCCGAATCCCTCCCATCATCCCCTACCGTCACGCCCCATCCCCAGTTTTGACCATTGGCAAGACGGGGTAATTTTAATTAATGCAGAAGACCAGATTATTGAGTGGAATACCACAGCCACACAGATGTTTGGTTATGACAAATCTCAAGTTTTGGGTAAAACCCTAGAAGCCTTAAATTTTCCCCTGTTTCATCATCTGGTTACTGACCTCTGCGCTCAAAATCATTGCTATAACTGTTCCGGCTGTACCCGTGACCTGCCCTGGCAACGCCAAGATGGAACATTAAGCCAGTGTCGGACAACCATTTTACCCCTCCGCAATGAATTTGGCCAGTTAACAACCCTGTTAATCAACGTTCAGGAAATCTTTGAAGAAATTCCAGCCCTTCCGATTGAACATCAACTCTTAGCCACTTTACAATCCAAGATTAGTCAGCAGGCGACCGTTGCTTACCTGGGTCAACAAGCTCTGATTCAGTCCGACCTGAGTGTCTTGATGAATGAAGTGGTTTCTGCCGTCGTCAAAACCCTGGATTTAGAATATTGTAAACTCTTGGAACTCATGCCCGGTGGCCATGCGTTTTGGTTGCGGGCGGGCGTCGGTTGGCAACGGGGACTGGTGGGGAATGCCCGCGTCAGTGCCCATGTCACCTCTCAAGCGGGGTATACCTTATTCAAAAATGAACCTGTAATTGTGGATGATTTGCGGGTAGAAACTCGATTTTCCGGCAGTCCCCTGCTGCATAATCATCGAATTATTAGCGGGATGAGTGTGGTGATTTCCCGTTGGGGCCAAGACTCAACAGTCAGCCCAGAACAATTACAGTTTCCAGTATCCATGACCTGGGGGGTTTTAAGTGTCCATAGCCATAACCCTCGTCAGTTTACCCCAGAAGATGTTCATTTTTTGGAAGCCATTGCCAATGTGTTAGCCGCGGCCATTGAACGCCATCGGGCCGAAGAACGGTTACATTTAATGGAACGGGCGATTGATAGTAGTAGTAATGGAATTGTGATTACCGATGCGACTCAACCGGATAATCCAATTATTTTTGTTAATTCTGGGTTTGAGCAAATTACCGGATACAGCCGAGAAGAAGTTTTAGGAAAAAATTGCCGATTTTTACAAGGGAATGATCCCAACAAGCCAGAAGTTGAAGCCATTCGCCGAGGGATTTTAGAAGGAACAGAATGTCATGTAGAATTGCGGAATTATCGAAAAGATGGGACGTTTTTTTGGAATGAACTTTCCATCGCTCCGGTGTATAGTTCTAAAGGGCATTTGACCCATTTTATTGGCATCCAAGCAGACATAACTAAACGCAAACAATCTGAACAAGATTTAGTTTCAAAATCCCAAGCTTTAGCTCAGTTTAGTTCCCATCTCAAACATTTACATCGGATTACCACCTATAACCATCAAAATTTGAATGAACTCTTTCGGGATTATCTTCAGGCAGGTTGTGAAATCTTTCAACTGTCTATGGGTTTTATTAGCCGAATAGAAAACAATCAGATTATTATCGATACGGTTCATTCAGATTTAGATTTAATTCAACCGGGTAGTATCATCCCTTTAGAAGAAAGTTACTGTAAGCAAGTGATTCAGACCCAGGCGACCCAAGTTCATACCCAGATGGGGCAAAATTCTCAGTTCAATCAACTTGAAAGCTATCAAAGATTTCATTTAGAAACCTGTTTAGGAACACCCTTATGGGTTAATGGCAAAATTTATGGCACATTGGGGTTTGCTTGTTTAGAAGCCAAAACCATTACTTATGAATCCCATGAACTGGAAATTTTAGAATTAATGGCTCAAAGTATTGGTCGATTTATTGCCGCAAACCAAACCGAACAACAACGAGCAAAAGCGGAGTTAGCTTTGCGAGAAAGCGAAGAACGCTATCGCCGTTTAGTCGAATTGTCTCCCGAAACCATTGCCATTCATAATGGAGAACAATTGGTTTATATTAATATGGCTGGAGCCAAACTTTTAGGAGCCAATCGTCCTCAAGATTTAATCGGTCGTTCTATTTTTGATTTTCTTCCTCCTGATTATTTGAATTTAATTCAGGCTCAAATTCAAGACCCAATCAACAGACAGCAACCTCTGGATTTAATAGAACAAAAATTAACTCGGTTAACCGGAGAAGTGATTGATGTCGAAATTGTAGGAATTCCAGCAACTTATCAAGGTCAATTGGCGATTCAAATTATTATTCGGGATATTACCGAACGAAAACGATTTGAAGCTCAACTGATGTATGAAGCTTTACATGATGCCCTGACTCAACTTCCAAATCGTAGCTTTTTTAATGAACGTTTAGCCCAAGCCTTAAAACGATCTCGAAAAGAACCAAATTATCAGTTTGCCGTTTTATTTTTGGATTTAGATCGGTTTAAAGTTGTAAATGATAGTTTAGGACATTTGATTGGAGATCAACTCTTAATTGAAATTGCCCACCGCCTTCTCTACTGTGTTAACGCGGTTGATACCGTTGCTCGTTTAGGGGGAGATGAATTCACAATTTTGATTCATCAGATTCAAAGTATTAGCGATGCGACGAGAATGGCGGAGAGAATTCATGATGAATTAACCCAGCCGTTTTATATCCAAGGACATGAGATTTTTACTACTGTAAGTATTGGAATTGTTCCCAGCCGAGGTTATTATCAACAATTGGAAAATGATAGTGAATCTTATCAGTGTTTATTGTATAATAATCCTGAAGATTTTTTACGAGATGCAGATATTGCGATGTATCGGGCAAAAGCAAAAGGTAAAGCTCGATATGAAGTATTTGACTTAACAATTCATAGTCAAGCCATGTCAATGTTGCAGCTTGAAACGGATTTAAGACAGGCGATTTATGGGCGAATGCGAATCGGAACTTCCCCACGTTCAGAATCCTTAACGCCTTCAGAAAATCCTCATTCCAAGGTCTTACAAACGACAGAACATTTATTAGAATCTTTCCCTACTCAACCCATAAATCTCAAGGGTTTTAAAGTTTATTATCAACCGATTGTTTCTTTATCTACGGGTAAAATTACAGGATTTGAAGCTTTAGTGCGTTGGTTTCATCCGAAACGAGGTTTAGTCTCACCTGCGGAGTTTATTCCAGTTGCAGAAGAAACAGGATTAATTATTCCATTAGGAGCTTGGGTTTTACGCGAAGCTTGTCATCAACTGCGAGTTTGGCAAGAACAATTAGCTCAAAAATTAACAGGTTTTCATACGGCTTTAACAGTTCAATCTCATGGCAAAAAACATCATCTGGAGGCTAACATTTATCCGTTAACAATGAGTGTCAATTTATCGAGTAAACAGCTTTGTCAACCCAACCTTTTAGAACAAATCGATCAAATTCTAGCAGAAACAGATTGTAATCCCAGTGATTTAAAGCTAGAAATTACTGAAAGTGTGATTATGGAAAATTTAGCCACCTCATTTATTATTCTAGCCCAATTAAAATCTCGCAAAATTCATTTATCCATTGATGATTTCGGAACAGGGTATTCCTCCTTAAGTTATTTACATCAATTCCCGTTAAATAGCTTAAAAATCGACCGCTCATTTGTTAATCGTTTAGATCTAAAAACGAGTCCCTTTAGTGGAAAAACCAGCCAACCTTTACAAATCGTGAAGGCTATTATTTCTTTAGCTCAAAATTTAGAATTAGATGTGGTTGCTGAAGGTATAGAAACTCGTGAACAACGAAAAATTTTACATCAATTAGGCTGTCCCTTTGGACAAGGCTATCTGTTCGCTAAACCCTTAGAAGCTGAACAGGCAACACAACTCTTATTAGCAGAGGTCAAAGGTATCGTATGATCACACTGATTTTATACAGTAAACCGGGCTGCCATTTGTGCGAAGGCTTACAAGAAAAATTAGAAAAAATTCAAGCATCCTCCCAAAAGTTAGGAGAATTTCAATTAGAAATTCGAGATATTACGACCCGAGAAGATTGGTTTCAAACCTATCAATATGAAATTCCTGTGCTGTTTAAATCCAGTGATGTGGATAGCACAGAACAGCGTATCCCTCGCCCCTCACCCCGGATGTCGGTCATACAGCTAGAACAACTCTTACAAAAATATTGGTAAGTGGGTGGAACAGGCATCTTGCCTGTTTCACATAGCCAGCTTCCCCCTGATATGATGCAAAATAAAATGAGTCCAGTCGTGAGGATTGCTAACAGATGAAGCTCAAAGAGTTACTGGCAAAAGCAGGAATATCAACACCCTTTCAGTCTCACCCCGCTTTAGAGGAAGAAATTAAGGGGTTAACAACCAACTCCATCGCTTCTGGGCCGGGAGATTTATTCTTAGGAATGCCCGGAACCCGTGTGGATGGGGGAGAATTTTGGCCTAGTGCCATCGCCTCTGGTGCAGTAGCTGCCTTCATCTCCGAAACCGCCGCCGAGAAAACCCAAGACCGCATCGCCGTCGAACATCCCTGCATTATTCCCACCCCGGATATGACCCAAACCTGCGCCCAAATTGCAGCAGCGTTTTATGATTATCCAGCAGAAAAATTACAATTGGTAGGGGTGACAGGAACCAATGGGAAAACCACCACCACCCATTTAATTGAATATCTCCTCAGCAATACTAACCATCCAACGGCCTTACTGGGAACCCTTTACGCCCGTTGGCCCGGATTTCAAGAAACAGCAACCCATACCACGCCTTTCTCCGTTGAACTTCAGGAACAACTGGCTGATGCGGTGGCGGCGGGTTGTGAATTGGGGGTGATGGAAGTCAGTTCCCATGCGTTAGACCAGGGGCGGGTTCTTGGTTGTCCTTTTCAAGTGGCGGTGTTTACCAATTTAACTCAAGATCATTTGGACTACCACCCCACCATGGAAGATTATTTTGCAGCCAAAGCCTTATTATTTAGTCCCCAATATCTTAAAGGTCGGGCGATTATTAATGCGGATGACTCCTATGGCCAACGGTTAATCGCTCAGTTGGGAAATCAAGCTTGGAGTTATAGTACCCACGACTCAACCGCCGATTTATGGGCGGATCAACTGTGTTATGAACCTACAGGGGTTAAGGGGGTTCTCCATACTCCCCAAGGAGAGGCGGCATTTTATTTACCGTTGGTCGGTCAATATAATTTATCGAATTTGTTAGCCGCTTTGGGGGCGGGGTTAAGTTTGGGCTTAGATTTAACCACCTTGGTCGAAAAAATTGCCGAGTTTCCCGGCGTTCCCGGTCGTATGGAACGGGTGCAAATTAGCCCTAATCAAAATATTAGCGTGATTGTGGATTATGCCCATACCCCTGATAGTTTAGAAAATTTATTGAAGGCGTCCCGTCCGTTTATTCCAGGTCGGATGATTTGTGTGTTTGGTTGTGGGGGCGATCGCGATCGCACCAAACGCCCACAAATGGGGAAAATTGCCGCAGAATTAGCGGATGTGGCCGTTGTCACCTCAGATAATCCCCGCACCGAAGATCCTGAGCGGATTTTGCAAGATGTTTTAGCCGGAATTCCCGACAATATTAAGCCCATTGTCATTGCTGATCGGGCTAAAGCCATTCATCAAGCCATTTTGGATGCTCAACCGGGAGATGGCGTTTTAATTGCGGGAAAAGGTCACGAAGATTATCAAATTTTGGGAACCGAAAAAATTCATTTTGATGACCGAGAACAAGCCCGTGAAGCCTTAGCCCATCGTCTCCCTAACCCAATTTAGACCCTGAAACTGTCTTTTTTAGAGGGTTGAGGTTGAAGCGTTCGTCTAGTCTTCCCCTCAACTCTCTTTTTTTGTTCAAAGATTTTACTAAACTTTTACAAAAAAACTCAATAAAGTATTCAAATCTTAACACAACACTTGATAAGATAAGATGGAGAACCGTTTAAAATAAGGTTCTAATTACAAATTAAACTGTCAATTTTCCACTAGAGTTCATTGACTAACTCATTTGACCAGAGATTGTATTTTTGATTTAAAGCACTACTACCACTGACTAAGAAGAGAGAGTCTAATGGAAATATTAATTGCCTATTACACAGTAGGAGTTTTAGCTTCGTTTTCGGTGTGCTTTAAAGCATTCGTCGAGGATTCAACAACACCCTTAACGGATCAAAGTTCGTGGGGCGTTTTAGCATTAACATCGGTGTTTTGGCCGATTACAATCCCAATTTCTTGGCTAGAATTAGTCACGAAATCACAAATGTCAATTGTATCCTCTTCTAATAATGGGTTCACTAATTCTTTCTATGACTATCAACCCCAAATGGTCAGGGTGAAACCGTCTCCGTCCCTAGATGTTCAACCTTTATCTAAAACCGTTAATTCCAATCAACCGCGATTTTTACCCCTGGGTTATTTACTCCGTCAAGCGGGGTTAATTACAGAATTTCAAATTAAAGGTGCTTTAAAAGCACAAAAAACCCATCTCAATCATCTACGCTTAGGAGAAATTTTAGTTGATCAAGGCTTGATTGAACCCGAAACTATTAAGTTTTTCGTAGAAGATTTACTGAATCTATATCAAAATCCCCATAAGAAACCGTTAAGTGAATATTTAAAATTAGCTAAACTGTTAGATGATCAACAAATTGAGGAGATTCTCGCTGAAAAACCCCAAACCAATCTTCAATTCGGTACATTAGCGGTACAAAAAGGATGGGTAAAGCAAGACACGATTAATTTAGTATTGCACTATCTGGGAGATCAATCTCAAAAGGCTATACAAGCTTAAAGAATTAAGGTTTTGTAGAGAAATTTGAGGGGTTTCCTATAACGATATACCCAATTTTGATAGCTTGGTACTCTCATTTTTAATTCCCCTGTAGAAAGAGACTCTGAAAGCTATTAGGGTTGCATCCAGGCTTGTCTAAAGATATAAACAGAGAGAATAACTAAGAAAATTCTAAACATTAAACTAACCGTTTTATCCGATAATTTGGGCAAAAACCGGGTGCTAATTTGCGCTCCTAATAATCCCCCTAATCCTAATATAATGCCTTGAATCCATAAAACATTTCCTTGAATAGCGTGTCCAGCACAAGCAGAAATAGCTGTAATGATAATTACTCCTAGACTGGTTTGAATTGCAACTTTAATGGTTTCTCCTAATAAAACAATTTGCAAAGGAACCATAATAATTCCACCCCCCACTCCAAATAACCCAGCTAGAATTCCCGCAGTCCCTCCCGTTAAAATTCGAGCAAATACTGGATTAAAGAGGATATTTTGATTAGAAGAAATAGCAGAATCAGAAACTTGTTGTTCTTCTTGTTGTTTTTTATGGGCTGTTATTTGTTGACGCACTTCTACTAAATAAACATTTAATAACAATAAACATCCAAATAAAAATAATAATAATCGGGAGGAAACTAATTCTGCCAAAAATACCCCTATTTGTGCGGTTAATATAGCCGGAAATCCAATACCAATCACACGATTGAAACTGAGATATCCCATGCGCCAATTTTGTACACTCCCCGAAATTGCGGTAATCACAATTGATAAACTACTGGTAGCAACGGCTTCAACTGGGGTATATCCTAACGCTACCAATAAGGGGACTAAAACTGTCCCCCCGCCAATCCCTAAAAAGCCTGCTAAAATGCCAGCAATGAGTCCCGCCGTCGCCAAAATAATTAATTCAATAGTGCTACGCATGATTGGTGTTTGACAATGAGTAAAACCTGAAACCCTTTCACTTCTTACTGTTCCCTGTTCCCTGTTCCCTGTTCCCTCTTCAAGTAGCACTATAGAAGCTAGAAATCTCCCTAATGCTGTTAACTCGAAAAGGGAGATTTTTTAGCTTACAGGAATTTAGGATTTACTATTACCATTCCCGTTACTCGTTGCTAAAATCCGTTCCGTTAACTTTTCAGGAACTTCTTGTAAATGATCGAATTGCCAATTGAAATAACCCACTCCTAACGTTAAGGAACGCAATTCTACAATTAAATCCTGCATTTCCGCCTGGGGAATATAGGCAGAAATTTTATCCCATCCTTTCCAGTCTGACATCGGTTCATAGCCTAAAATTTGCCCCCGACGCCCGGTAATTAACTGAAACATTTGGGAGGTAAAATCACTGGGGGCACAAATTTCAACAGAAGTAATCGGTTCTAATAAAACGGGTTCACATTTCTCCATTCCTGACTGCATGGCTAACCGGGCAGCTTGTTTAAAAGCTTGTTCGGAACTATCCACAGAATGATAGGAACCATTGGTTAATGTTACCGCTACATCAACAACAGGGAACCCTAAAGGCCCCTGGGTTAAATATTCTCGAACCCCAACTTCAACACCGGGAATATATTGACGAGGAACCACACCCCCCACAATCGTTTCATCAAAATTAAACCCTTCCCCACGCGGTTGAGGTTTAATATCTAAATACACATCTCCAAACTGTCCATGACCGCCACTTTGATGTTTATAACGACCGTGAGAATTTGTGTTTTTACGAATGGTTTCTTTATAGGGAATCCGAGGCAAATGAGTCACCATCGGTAAATTATATTTACGCCGTAACCGATCTAACGTCACTTGCAAATGAATTTGACCTTGACCCCATAAAATAATTTCATGGGTATCTCCATTTTGTTCCCAACTTAACGAGGGATCTTCATCTAACATTTTAGATAAAGCCGCACTAATTTTAACTTCATCTTTGCGGTTTTCAGGAGTAATTGCCCAGCCATAAACAGCCGGTAATAAAGTTGCTTTCGGTAACGGATTTTTTAATTGATTGGGTTCCGTTGTTAAGGTATCTCCGGTTTGAATGCCTTCCATCCGCGCCAAAGCTACAATATCTCCAGTTTTCGCCACTTGTACGCTTTGGGTTTGTTGTCCGATCAACCGATACATTCCCCCCGGTCTTACCCCATTTAAGGTCTGGCCTTCGGTGAGTTCACCTTGCCAAACCCTCACCAGGGAGAGTTTACCGCCTTGGGGGGTGTAATAGGTTTTGAGAACTTGGGCAATGGGCAACCCTTGTGGAGATTTCAGCCCCCGTCGTTCTGCGGTAATGACGGGTTCTGGTGCTTCCCGAACTAAGGCATCCAATAAAGCTCGTACCCCATGATCTTGTTCCGCTACCCCAATTAATACAGGTACAATTAAATCCGCTCCTAATTCCATTTTTAAATCTTTGACAATTTCATCTTGAGGAGGTTCAATTTCTTCTAATAATTCTTCTAATAGATGATCGTCAAAATTGGCTAACTCCTCTAACATCGCTTGACGGGCAGCGTGTTCAGCTTCCTTGAGAGATTCGGGAAGGGGTACAGGATCAGAGGGAGCACCGGGATGATAATGATAGGCTTGTTCGGTAATTAAATCGATAAAACCGACCAATTGTTCACCGTTGCCAATGGGATATTGTTGAGGAATAATAGGACGAGTGGAAACCGCTTTTAAAGCATTCAAGAGTTCGCTAAAACTGGTAACACAACGTTCCTCATCGGTACAAACCCGATCCATTTTATTAATAAAAACGAGATGGGGAATTTCCCAGTCATCCAAGAATTTGAACAGGGGAGATAAGGTTAAAATCCGGGCGGGATCAGGTTCACAGACGACAATAGCTAACCCCGTTCCGATTAACGCATTATAGGTTTCTTGGGCAAATTCTACAGACCCCGGACAATCTAAAAATGTAAAGCGAATGCCGCCATATTCGGTACTGGCGGCATTAACTTCTACACTCATATTGCGTTCACGGGCTTCTGGGGAACTGTCCCCAACCCTGTTGCCATCTTTTGCCGTTCCTTTGCGAGTAGTTACTCCCGTTACGGACAAAATACTTTCTAAAAGTGCGGTTTTCCCACTTAAATAGGGGCCAACAATGGCGATATTACGGCAGTTTGTGATAGTTTCTGGCATATCTATTGCTCCACAAATATAAGTGACTCATTCTGAGGTTTTATCCTCAAAAAATCAGGATCAACCGTTGAGGATGGAGTCCCAAAAATTAAGGAATTGTTAAATTTAACGAATCCGTTGACTGTAGATAGACATCTATTGAATCGCTTTAGTTGGGACTTGGTACTACTCCTTTAAGATTCCGGTTTCTTGATTCGCTTACTTTTTAATTTATAGTGTTTTTGCCACAAGTTAACATCTTGTTCATCAAAAAAAACATTATGAACTTATTACAAGATTTGTAAATGAATATTAAGGAGACGGTTGAGGCAGGTTTGGGTCAATGGTTTAGGAATTGAGAATGGCTCTGGGTTTGAGTTTCATCAGGTTTCAAAACGCGGTTTAAAGAATTATCAATATAAACAGCTTATCCCACAACCCGATAAACAAAATTAAAAGTTGCCCAGCTATTAATATCTAAAGCCAAATCATCCGTAATCACTCCGATTTTTTCTAAACTTTGTTGACTGCCTCGATTCAAATCTTGTAAAATAGCATCAGCAATATCCAAAGGATTTGAGATTAAGTTGAACTTCAATAATCCCTCACTTTTTTTAATGCTTTTATCTAAAATTGTTAAGCTTTCCAAAAAGGGATTTTGGCTTAAAATTACCTGGGTTTCTGCTAATCCTGCTGGACTTTTAACCAGTTCTCCGATAATTTCTGTAGAAGAGTTACCACCGTAAACCGTAGTGGGAGGTACACTCATAGATTTACCCGGTGCAATTTGTTGTTGCTGAGGATCAAAACCTGAATGAAATAGATAGGTTTGTCCTTCACTATTAACGTAAAACAGTAAAAAATAAACGGGAAACTCTCCCTGATTTTGCAGTTGATATTGTAAACGACTGCCCACAGGCACTGTCACAATTCCTAGATTTTCGGAAGCCAATGGAAAAGATGAACTTAAAGTTGAAATAGAATTAACAGATTGAGCATTTTCTCGATTAATTTTGTTTAAAATTCCAGTTGTTTCCCGTTTGATTAATACTTGAGATTGAGGAGCTAATAAATTTAAAGTTGCTCTCACTTTTAACTGCGAAGAGCGTTCATTTTCTGTTAATCGTAATAACTTAATCGCTAAACGGGTTTTGAGTTGGGGAATTAACCGATGTACCGCCACTTTTACCGCCTCTCCTCCTTCACCAATGGTATCGGGAAGCAACACTGATCCTTTAGAGAATAAGCCATAGCGTCCTTGAAAAATCGGGGATAAGGGAGCATTTAAAGCTTGGGCAATGGTTCTATCCGTAACGCGACTGAGTAAATAATCCGCAGGTTGATCACTCGCTACAATCGTCATCCGAGAAAACCCGGAAAATGCACTGGTCGCATCCACCCGTTCAATTCGATTTAATTGAGGATCTAAGGCGATTTTTAAATTAATTTGCCGAGGGAAGATCCGAATAAATTCTTGTACTTTTTGCCCAACTTCTAACCCGAAAGATAAGTTTAAATCAGTCGTTTTGATCTGGGCTTTGGCTTTTAATCCTGCGCGAGAACGTAGTTGTAAATAAACCGGATTTTCTAAAGAATTAGATTCTGAAATAATCGTTAATATTGTATTTAAACCCAATGAATCTAATACAAACGTTGGCAGCCCTGTTAATGAAACTTGAGCAGTTTTTCCATTCTCTTCAACCCCCGTTATTACCCCATCAAGAGGTAAGGAGGGAAGCCACAAACTCCCTAGAGAAACATCTGAATCAGCTTTAGTAGGATTTAAGGTTCTGCGGAGTTGGGGTTGCTGACACGGCCCAACCATTTGTTCAACTTCTCCCGCCACTCGGCTAATTTGGGCCGTTAAATTTGGGAAGGGACTTGCACCCCAAAAAGCTTGGGTTAAAGTATAAGTAAATAATCCTGCATTAAAGCCATCCCATCGACCTTCTGTAGCAACTTGGGACGGTTTAGATGCGGCTAAGACTAATCCGGGTAATTGACCGGGTTTTCGGTGTTCTAATTCTGGTTGTGAAAGGTTGAAACGAGATAACAATTGCTGTTGTAAATCCAGTTCTGTGGGATTAATTTCCAAGGTTGTTGGACTTGAGGCGGCGCGAATTTTGAGAGTCCCTTGTTGATGATACCCAGGATAAATAAAACTTGTATCTAAAACCGTAATTACTTCAGAGGTCGGCAGCGATCGCAATAATAACCACAAGGTATCTTCTAAAATATCATTAACCGTTTCCTGTTCTGATATTTCGGCATCAACAGGCAGATAAGAATATTGAATTTGAGGTAAATTAGAAACAACATCATTACGGGGAATACAACTACCATAACCACTAAAATGAAACAGTACCACATCCCCCATTTGAGCTTGTTCAATTAAATGGGAAATAAAGGCAGATTCAATTTGATTGCGAGTTGCAGCTTGGTTGGTTAACGTGAGAATATCATCGGGTTGAAACCCAAATTTATACATTAATAAATTGCGTTGCAATTCCACATCCGTTAAACAGCCTTGCAACGGTTCTTCAATCCGATTTCCACTCGGATATTGATTAATTCCCACTAATAAAGCTAACTTCCGTCGGGTTGGCTGTGCTAAGGCTTGATAGGAACGCTCATAAAGTCTTTCCTGAATCCCCAGCGCTGCCATCAGTAAGCCAGCTTGTTGTAAAAATTCCCGTCGTTTTAATCCCATTACCAAAAATCAGTTATCAGTTATCAGTTATCAGTAAAGACGTGCCATGGCACGTCTGTGCCAGTTATCAGTTGTTTTCGTGACTAGGAGCAAGGTCAAGAAAAACTTTATTAATTCCCTAAAATCTTGATGAACCTGCTCATAAAGTCTTTGGTTTTAGAGTTTGGGTTAATCGTTGTTAATTAATAACTATTTAACCATCAACCCTTAACTCTTCCACTGATAACTGATAACTGATAACTGATTAAGCTTCCGTTGCCACCTTCATTGCTTTAATCAGTTCATTGGCAACTTCAGGGCGGGAAAATTGCGGGGGTGGAAGTTCACCACGACGCAGTAATTCTCGCACCTTAGTTCCTGATAAATGAATGCGCTGTTCTGGGGTACTAGGACTGGTTTTGCTGGTAGCCATACCTTCAGTCACAGTACAATAAAAAGCGTGTTCAAACATCATCGGAGTAATGCCTAATTCCCCAGGCTCAAACTCATCGAAAATATATTGAGCATCATAAGTTCCATAATAATCCCCGACCCCGGCATGATCTCGACCCACAATAAAGTGAGTACAGCCATAATTTTTCCGCACTAGGGCATGGAAAATCGCTTCACGGGGGCCTGCATAACGCATGGCGGCGGGATTAATCGCTAAAATAACCCGTTGTTTAGGATAGTAATGATCAATCAAAATTTCATAACACCGCATCCGTACATCTGCCGGAATATCATCGGATTTGGTTGCCCCGACTAAAGGATGCAAAAATAATCCATCAACGGTTTCTAAGGCACATTTTTGAATATATTCATGGGCCCGATGGATAGGGTTTCGAGTTTGAAATCCAACAATGGTTTTCCATCCTTTTTCTCGAAACATTGCCCGTGAGTCTGCGGGGTCAATTTGATAGTTCGGGAAGTAAGGATGGGGTTGACGTTCTAATAACCATACTGGGCCAGCGAGATTAACGCCCCCTTGATCATAAACGACTTTCACCCCTGGATGTTTTTCGTCTGTGGTGCGATAAACGTTGAGGGCTTCGGTTTCCTTATCATAGGTATATTTTTGGGTGAGTTCCAAAACACCCACAAATTCCCCCGTCGGGGCATCTAAACGAACTAAACCCCCTTCAGTCAGGGTTGAAGCTACTTCTTCAGAAACCGATAAAGTAATGGGAATTGACCAAGGTAAACCATTACTCAGGTGCATTTGGTTGACGACGGTTTTATAGTCCGCCTGTTCCATAAACCCGGTGAGGGGACTAAAACCACCAATAGCAATTAATTCTAAATCAGAGAGCGAGCGCTCATCCAACTGAACTCTGGGTAAATGTTCCCCTTTGTCCAAAAACTCCTGCCGTTGGTCAGGAGTGGCAATTCGGTTAATTAAATGTCCACCATGGGGAGCAATGGCGTCGAGATGATGACTCAAGGATACCTCTCTAAGTTGACTACAAAGACAACAATTATTAAATTTTCTTTATATTTCTATCCTACCCTGTTACGCGAGTACAGAACAGCTTAATCACTACAAGAGCCACTCCATCAACAACTTGATAAAGTGGCTCTTGTCCTAAGGTAGAGACGCGCCATGGCACGTCTCTACGGGGTTAGGGTTTAAATTTTTTAAACGCTAAGGTCACATTATGACCTCCAAACCCAAAGGAATTGGATAAGGCGACATTAACGGTGTGAGCGCGACTGGTATGAGGAACATAATCTAAATCACACTCTGGGTCAGGATTATCCAAATTAATCGTCGGAGGAACCCGATCCTCAGCAATGGCCATTGCCGTCGCTACCGCTTCAATTCCTCCAGAACCCCCTAATAAATGACCCGTCATCGACTTTGTAGAACTAATCGCCACCTGATAAGCACTTTCACCTAATACCGTTTTAATCGCTGCCGTTTCTGTGGTGTCGTTAGCAGAGGTACTGGTTCCATGAGCATTAATATAACTAATTTGGTTAGGGGTTAATCCAGCATCCTTCATCGCCAAGGAAATCGCTCTAGCCGCGCCTGCCCCACCCGGAACAGGGGAGGTCATGTGGTAGGCATCACAGGTCATGCCATAACCGACTAATTCCGCATAAATGCGAGCGCCACGACTTAAGGCACAGTCTAATTCTTCTAACAGTAGAATTCCGGCGCCTTCTCCCATGACAAAGCCATCTCGATCTTTGTCAAAAGGACGACAAGCTTTAAGAGGTTCATGGTTGCGGGTTGATAGTGCCCGTGCTGCTGCAAATCCAGCCACCGATAAAGGAGTCACCGCCGCTTCGGTTCCCCCACAAATCATCGCTTGAGCATAGCCGCGTTGAATTAAACGAAAGGCATCACCGACGGAATTTGAACCTGCCGCACAAGCGGTTACGGAGCAGGAATTTGGCCCTTTAGCTCCCGTATGAATGGCTGTGAGTCCCGCCGCCATATTGGCAATCATCATCGGGATCATAAAAGGACTACAGCGATCTGGGCCACGATTTAAATAGATCTCTTGCTGATCTTCGAGTACCTTGAGTCCGCCAATACCGGTTCCAATAATGACACCCACCTGTTCTGCATTTAGGTCATTAATGACGAAGCCCGCATCTGCGATGGCTTGTTGACTAGCCGCCACCGCAAATTGGGCGAAGCGATCCATCCGTTTAGCTTCTTTGCGCGAGATGTAATCACAGGGGTCAAATTTTTTGACTTCCCCCGCTATGCGACAATCATGCTTTGACGCATCAAATAAGGTGATAGGGCCGATCCCATTCCGTCCGCTCATTAACCCTTCCCAATAGTCAGCTAGGGTATTTCCAAGCGGAGTAATTGCCCCTAAACCTGTTACAACAACGCGCTTAACATTCATCGTAGTCATGATTTTCGTCGATTCAAGAATTTAATCACCCAAAATGCAGAACAAAGCGTGAGAAGCAAAACTAACAGTATAACAGTAATTTAATTTAAGAGGGGTTGGGATTGCCTAAGCCAGACAGTCGAACGCAGCAAAATTTCCGTGAGACTGGTGGAAGGCTAATCCTTCGCTTATTCTGTTGATTTTACTTCAATTGCAGATTAAGCCTATGCTTTGGCTTGGTGGTCGATGGACTTTACTCCTCCTTGGCTTTGATGTAGTCTATAGCGTCTTGAACGGTCTTAATTTTTTCAGCATCTTCATCGGGAATTTCGGTCTCAAATTCTTCTTCCAATGCCATGACCAGTTCTACTGTATCCAGGGAATCCGCGCCTAAATCTTCGGCGAAAGTCGCCGAAGGAATAATTTCCTCTTCCTTAACATCTAATTGTTCTGCAATAATTTTTTTTACTCTTTCGTCAATTTTACTCATGTCCTATCTTTCCTTTTTGGATGCCGCGTATACCATCTTATCGGAAAGGGGGATCACCGCAGCAACGATCTCAGAGATTTTTTGGGGGTTGACTTTTCCCGACCTCCATTCCCCGGTTCCCTATTGACAAAATTCAACGGCAGTCTTAAAAGAGTGAGTCATTTGAGGATAATCAATCTGGGGTCGGGCAATAATAATTAAAGGAATATTTAATTGGTGAGCTAAATTAATTTTTAGATCTTCGCCTCCTGCCGATCCAGAAGCTTTTGTGACGACCAAAGAAATCTTCCAATGTTGCCATAATGCCCGTTCTAATTCTAAACAGAGGGGGGGACGAATTGCTATAATCCGATCCGGGGTAAATCCAGCCTTTAAAGCAGCATCCAAAGCCATAAGAGACGGTAAAATTCGAGCAAATAAGACGGCTTGTTCTTGCCATTGGGCAAATTGAAATAAACTGCGATATCCCAAGGTTAGTAAGACTCGTTTTCCTTTTAAATAATCCCCGGTTAATAAAGTTTCAAAACTGTCTAAATACAGAAGATGAGTTGAATTTTCAAACTCTATAGCTGGACGTTCATACCGTAAATAGGGAATTTGATGGGTTTGGCTAATGGCAATTGCTAATTGAGAAATTTCTACAGCATAGGGATGGGAAGCATCTAAAATTCGATTAATCTTATAATTTGTTAAAAATAAGTTGATTTGGTTTGGCTCTAATTTTCCCACCCAAATCGTTAAAAATTCTGATTCGGGGTAGAGACATTTTGCTGATTCTGTCGTTACACTAATAATACAATAGATTTGGCATTTGGCGATTGCCTGAGCCAATCTTGCACTTTCCTGGGTTCCTCCAATTAACCACACTCGATCAATTGATTTCAGCATAAAACTAGCTTGAATTCTGCTCTTTAACTTTAATTTTATCATAAACAAATGATGACAGAAAAAATAGATTCTCTCCCCATTCCCCCCCACTTTAATCCCCAGCGTGTGGGAAAAGTTTGGCGTGTTCGATATCAAATTCGAGCCCAGGAAGCAGAACAATGGGCAAAACAGTATAAGATTCAACCTGCTAGTCAGGATCAACTTAAAACCTGTTTAATTTTAATTGATGTTCAAAATACGTTTTGTATTCCTGAATTTGAGTTATTTGTAGGAGGCGCATCGGGAAATGGTGCAGTAGAAGACAATATTAGATTGTGTGAATTTATTTATCGAAATTTAAACAAAATTAGCCATATTATTGTGACTTTAGATACCCATACCGCCTTCCAGATTTTTCATCCCATTTTTTGGATTAATCAACAAGGTGAACATCCAACTCCTGCAACCTTAATTTCCGTTGAAGATATTCAAAATCACATTTGGAAAGTGAATCCGAAAGTTATCAATAGAATTTTAGGTGCAGATGAAAACACCCTAGAACAATACGCCTTACATTATGCCCAAACCTTAGCAAAAAAAGGTCAATATCCCTTAACAGTATGGCCCTATCATTCAATGTTAGGGGGGATCGGTCATGGGTTAGTTTCAGCCGTTGAAGAAGCGTTATTTTTTCATACGATTTCCCGATGTTCTCAAGTTCAATTTGAGATTAAAGGAAATCATCCTTTAACAGAAAATTATTCGGTTTTGCAACCGGAAGTTTTAGAAAATATGCACGGAGAAACCATGGCTCAAAAAAACAAACAATTAATAGAACAGATTTTAAACTTTGATCGAATTCTGATTGCGGGTCAAGCAAAAAGCCATTGTGTTGCTTGGACAATTGACAATTTATTAACCGAAATTCAAGGCAGAAATTCTAATTTAGCCCAAAAAGTTTATTTATTAGAAGATTGTACCTCTCCTGTTGTTATTCCCGATATTGTGGATTATACTGAACAAGCAAATCTCACATTTCAACGATTTGCTACCGCAGGAATGCAGATTATTAACTCTTTTAATCTACTTGAGTAACGATGCAATTTCTCCCTTGTTGTTTAGCTTGATATAAAGCTTGATCAGCAGATTTTATTAATATAAAAGTTGAGTTTTCTTTCGTTGGAATTAAACTAGATATGCCGAAACTTAGTGTGAGTAATTCACTCACTTGAGATTGAGAATGGGGAATATTGAGAATCCGAATAGAAGTTTGAATATCTGTAGCAATTTGCCCTGCTTCTAAGAGATTCGTCTGGGTTAGAATAATAACAAATTCTTCACCTCCATAACGAGCTAGTAAATTTCCAGGACGTTGAATCACTTGATCAATTGCTTGAGCTACTTTTTTTAAACAGTCATCTCCTTCTAAATGACCATAGGTATCATTATAAGCTTTAAAATAATCTACATCACATAAAATCAAGGAAATTGGCTTTTGTTCCTGTAGATGTCTCTGCCATTCTTGATTTAAAAAATCCTCAAAATAATGACGGTTAGCAATTTGTGTTAACCCATCTAATTTAGCCCAACGAGATAAATCAAGCTCTATCTTTTTACGGTCTGTAATATCTCGAATGGCGATCGAAAATCCGTCCCCTAACCTCACGGCAATAAAATGATACCAACCTTGAGTATCGTCACTGTGATAAAAAATATCATCAATTAAAGGAGTTCCTGTTTCTACTAAATTAACAAACTTTTCAAATAAGCTGGAATCTATTTTTTTCAATAATCTTTTTAAAATAACTTTTCCCATTAACTTAGAGCGATCTTGCTTCAAAATTTGGCCAATGATTGGATTCACAACTAAACAACGGAAATCCATAATTTTTCCGGTCATTGTGTTTCGGATAGATTGAAAAGCAGCAATTCCATCCATTGACGTATTTAAAACACTTTGAATTAAAGCACGAGATTGATATAAAATTTCTTCTGTTTCTTTACGTCGTTGAATTTCTTCTTGTAATTGCTCTTCTTTGGCGAGACGGTGTTGAATTTCCTCTTTTAACCGTTCTTCTTGGGCTTGACGATATTCTATTTCTGCTTGTAATTGTTTTTTCTGTCTTTGAATAATAAACTGGGTTTCAATCCGGGCAATAACTTCTTCCACTTGAAAGGGTTTATTAATATAATCAACCCCTCCTAATTGAAACGCTCTTACCTTATCCCAAACTTCATTTAAAGCACTAATAAAAATAATAGGAATTTCCTGTGTTTGAGAATCTTGTTTCAGTTTTTGGCAAACTTCATAGCCATCCATTTCCGGCATTTTTATATCTAATAAAATTAAATCAGGGGGGGATGATTGTATTGCCCTTAAAGCGGATATTCCATTGATAGCTTGACGAACTTTATACCCTTGTTGCTTAAGGATTTCTGATAAAACTTTTAAATTTTCAAGTTTATCATCTATAATTAAAATACCACCGGGTTGTTGTTTTTTATTAGGTCGAATATTCATGGATTTTTATTTTTTCAATAAGATTAAAAATTTGATCAACTCTATAATTAGAAACTAAATCCGTTAAAGCTTGAGACAGATCAGCTTGTCCCAACGGAATTTCTTGAATTAGATCTAAAACTAACTCATAATCTAAGTCAAGGCTGGCTTGATAAAGTTCATCTATCCATTGAGAGGGCATCCCTTTCAAGCTTTCAACAGTAAGTATAGAGTTTGAAGGATTTAAAAAGTTTAGGGAGGTGTCCTCCGCATAGATATATTCAAGACCTAGATATTTTGCAATCATCTCAAAAATATGGGATTCTTGAAAGGGTTTTCTCACAAAATCGTCACAACCCATTGAAAGTACCAAGGCTTTTTGTTCTTCTAAAACACTAGCAGTAATCGCAATAATCACCGTAGCATTTCCTTTTAAGGTATTTTTAATTTGTTTTGTGGCTTCATAACCATTCAAAATGGGCATAATCAGATCCATTAAAATTAAATGGGGTTCCCACACATCCCAAATTTCTACAGCTTCTTTGCCATTTGAGGCTTCTTTTAATTCTAATCCCAAAGGTTTAAGCAATTGCATTAATAATTTACGATTAGAGAATTTATCGTCAACAATTAATATTTTATAGGCAGGTTGATTGGGGACTAAACCAACTATTTTTCGAGATAAATTTTGATTAAATAAACAAATGTCATCAACAAATTTAGCGTGAATATTAAACGTAAAGGTTGTACCGACTCCGACTTGGGAATTAACTTTAATTTTCCCACCCATTAGGTGTACAAATTTTTGACTAATCGATAAACCTAACCCCGTTCCTTCATCAGCTTCTCTTCCCCTTTGAGTTTGAGTAAAAGCCTCAAAAAGCTGATCAATTTCTTCTGGATCAATTCCAACTCCCGTATCTTGAACTGCAAAAATCAGTTGTAGGTTTGAGGGGTCAATTTTATTACAATTGACGGTTAGATGCACGCCTCCTTGATGAGTAAATTTAAGAGAATTATTGAGTAAATTAATCAGAATTTGGCGAAGTTTAATCTCATCAGTACAAACATATTGAGGAACAGCTTTACAACAGCTAAATGTTAAGCTTAAACTCTGATTTTTAGCCTTGAGAGAGAACATATCTTCTAAATCTTGAAGGAGATGATATAGATCAAAATTAGCCTCATTAAGGGTGATTTTGCCTGCCTCAATTTTAGCTAAATCTAAAAGTTGGTTAATTAAACTTAATAAATGTTCTCCACTTTGTAAAATAATCTTCACTTGTTCTTGGTGTTCAGCAGAAAGAGTTGTACTTCGGTTCATTAATTGAGCAAAACCTAAAATCGCATTTAAAGGCGATCGCAATTCATGACTCATATTGGCTAAAAATGTACTTTTAGCTTGATTCGCCACTTCAGCCGCCTGTTTTGCCTGTTCTAATTGTGTAGTTCGTTCTAAAACTTTTTGTTCCAGAGAAATATTTAACTGTTGTAATTGTCGATTTAATTCGTGTAATTTTTGGTTTTGTTCTACCAGTTGTTGTTCTTGAGCATAGCGCCTTAATGCCTCTTGAACTGTTAAAATTAAGTCCGTTTCATCCCAAGGTTTGCTAATATAACGATACAAACTTGCTTGGTTGACTACATTGCCAACAGATTGAGCGTCTGCTTGTCCAGTTAACATGATTTTTAACATTTGGGGATAACTTTGATGAATTCGGATTAATAACTCATCCCCTTGTAAACCCGGCATAATTTGGTCAGAAATAACTAAAGCAACTTCCAACCCTTCCTCATGCAATTCTTCAATAACTTCTAAGGCTTCTTCGCCACTTTCTGCTGATTCTAATTCATAATGTTGAGGTAAATTACGTTTGAGTTGTTCTTTAAGGCTTTCTAAGATAACGGATTCATCATCTACACATAAAATTGCCAATTGTTTAGCCATTGTTCTCAAGTTATTATCGGAATAAATTAAAGCAATAAAAATCTATAAATGTTGATCACTATCCTAAAGCCGATGCAATCGTTTGTGCTAACTCTTCTTCTGTCCAAGGTTTATAAAGACAACGATATAAATTAGCATATTTTTCTGCCCGTTTAATCGCCGTTTCATCCGCTTGTCCCGTCAACATCACTGTAATAATTTTGGGAAAACGACGATGGACTTCAATGAGAAATTCATCTCCTCGCATTTCAGGCATTAACCAATCCGAAACAATAATTAATACTTCAATATTTTCCTGTTCTAAATCTTCCAGAATATCTAAGGCTTCCGGGGCACTTTCTGCACCTTCATAGATATACTCCTTTCCAAATCTCCGCTTGAGTTGTTCTAGGAGACTTTCTACCACAAACCGTTCATCATCAACACAGATAATAGCTTTTTCTACCATTGGCTTTTCCTTTTTGAATTTTAATTAAATTGATTTTTTTGATTAAGATGGCTAATTAAAAGTAAACTTTACTCATTTTAACATAAACAGAACTCATCTCAAAATTTCAGTTTAGGTTCGAGGTAAGGAGATCGTAAAAATAGTGTTTCCGGGTTGACTTTGAACGGTAATCTGACCTTGATGTTTATCAATAATTTTTTGAACAATATCTAATCCCAAACCACTACCTTCTCCCCAAGGTTTTGTTGTAAAGAAAGGTTCAAAAATGCGTCCTTGAATATCCGCCGGAATCCCACAGCCTGAATCGATGATTTGCACCCGAAACTCAGTTTCTTCTTGGAGAACGACAATCTTGAGAGTTCCCTGACCCTTCATGGCTTGAATACTATTATGAATTAAATTTGTCCAAACCTGCATTAATTCATCAGGATAACAATCAAGGGAATGGGTAATTTGATAGATACGATTGACTTCTATGCCGCGTTTGAGTTGATTGTGATAGAGTTCTAAAACCGTATCAATGCCTTCAGTAATGAAGACAGATTGTTTTTGACCACTGGGATCATAACGAGCATAACTTTTGAGAGCAAAAACAACTTTAGAAGCTCGTTCAATCGCCGTAATCATGGTTTGATTATTTCGTTGTAATCGAGCTAGATTATAAGCTAAATTTAATAACCATTCTTGTTCAGGATGTTGAAGCAGGGGTAAAATAAATTCCAAGTTATCATAAATGCCAATATCAATTAAAATATCAGCTATTTTTCGAGGAGATTCGATTTGATACTCTTTTAATTGTTGAGCCAGTTGACGTTTATATTCACGCTGTTCTCGTGTAGAAATTTGCTGGGGGTTGTTTCGCGAAAAATCTAATACCTTAAAAAACAGCACTTGTTGATCAGGATCAAGTTTTTGAGAAAGTTTGGGTAATTCAATTAAAGATTCAATTAAAGCTTGATTATTATTATTAATAGCAGCTTGAATTGCACCTAATGGAGTATTAATTTCATGGGCAATTCCAGCCACCAATTGCCCTAATGTCGCCATTTTCTCAGACTCAACCAGTTGACTTTGAGTAGCTTGTAACTGTTGCAGGGTGTGAGATAATTCTTGCGTCCGTTCTTTGACTTGATGTTCTAAAGTTTGGTTATATTCAGCCAGAATATGTTCGGCTTCTTTAGTCGATGTAATATCGGTAATGGTTCCAACATATCCTGTAATTTGACCTTCTCTATTTCGTTCAGCTAGTGCTTTTCCATAGACCCAAATTGTACTACTATCGGGTTTAAGAAACCGATATTCATACTGAAAAGGAACACCTTCGTGGACAAATTTTAACCAACAGGAAAGAATCTGATCTCGATCTTGTGGGTGTAGAGTTTTTGTCCAACCCATCCCCATTGTTTCCGCTTGACTCAGACCAATCATGGCAAAATGTTGGTCATTTCCATAGATATAATTTCCTTCAATATCAGCCCGAAAAATTCCAACGGGTGCAGCTTGAGCTAAACTCGTATAACGTTGTTCACTAATTTGTAAAGATTGGTTCAGATTTTGCAGTTGAGTTAAAGTGGTTTGCAATTGTTGAATCATGTTATTAAAAGAACGGGTCAGTTCTCCTAATTCATCTTGACGATTCGCTTCTTGGGGTAAATCCCATTGTCCGGCTGCAATGTTTTTCGACGCTTGATTGAGTAGGATAATAGGAAATGTAACCCATCTTGCTGTTAAAATTCCAATGGTAATTGCTACAATAAAGGTGACTAAACACAAAAGTAATGTTGTTCGATTGTTGGCTTGAATTTGATCTAAAAAATCCTGTTCAGGAACAACCAAAACAATCATCCATTCTAATTTTTTATTATCACTAAAGGGAATAACATTTAAAAAATAGTTCTCTTTATTAATTAAGAATTTAAGTTTTTGAGGGTTATAAATTTTATGCAGGCTTTTAAACTGTTTCAATAATTGTTCTGTCGCTGATTGGGTAATTTTATTCTGACTTTCTGTTGCCAAAAAAAGTTGATTTTGATTGCCAATTTTTCTAAAGGGTTGTTCTCCCGTAGAACTAGCTAACAAATGACCTTGGGGATCAACAATAAAAACTTGTCCTGATTTACCGATTTTTAAACCTTTTAAAAAAGTAATAATTTGGTCAAGCCGTAAGGTAGCCAGTAAAATTCCTTCTATTTGTTGTTTTTGATTGTAGATAGGTTCTAAGGCACTAATTAATAAGCTGGGTTCTAAAATAGAAACAAATACATTACTCCAGGAAGCTCGGCGTTCTTTTATGACTTTTAAGTAAGTGGGATGTTGACGTAAATCATAGTCTTTTTTGACTAATTCACCTTGAGTCCGATTTCCTTGAGAATCAAGTTGAAACGTATAGAAATTATTACCAACATCATCCCCGACAACATTAACTTGGAAATCACCATTCAGGCGTTTTTCACCTGACCTTTGTTTATTTTGATTGGTCGCAATGGCAATAAAAGTAATATCAGGATATAATTGAACTTGTCGCCAAAGGTATTTTTCCCAAGGATATAAATTAGTTGTATTTAAAAAACCTAATTTAATTTGATTATAATTAGTTTGGTTAATTTGATCGGGAGTTTCTAAGAAAAACTGTAAATTTTCTTGAACACGATTACTTACTTGGTTCATTAACTGCTGGGCTAAATTTTCAACAGCTTTTTGTCCATTTTTAAATGAAAAATAACCCACTAATCCAACCGTAGCCGTAATTTGTACCACAAAAGGTACAATTAAAACTGTTCTTAACGGCAGTTTACCGATGGTTTTTGCTACAAATTGATTCCAAGGTAAGCGTAACATTATTCATTATTTCTATAGAAATAGTGTTGTAACCTCCCCAAACCTGCAAAAAGTGTAAGTAAGGGTGAGGTTATCGCCGATCATTGTAATTGTTTTGAGGACGTTTTAAGGGGAAGTAGGAGAAACTTCGGGTTCAGGAGATGAAATCGTGGGGGAAGAATTTTGATAGGATTTATTAAAGCTCATGGCAACTAATGAAAATCCTAAATAGGCAGGTAAAATAATGGCAGTTATAAAAGCAATCACCGTTAACCAAGCTCCTAAATTACTAGAAGAACCATAGGTTGAACGATAGGGATCAGCTTTAATTTGGTAATGGTTTTCGGCATGATCTAGTCCTCTTGGACGCTTAAACCGAACCCGTCGATCATCTAATTTTTCCACTAAAATCCAACCCATTTCGGTTTCTTCCTGACATAACTTTTTAAAAATAGTTGGATTCCGAAATACATCTCGACTTGCCCGAACAATTTTATACTCCCATTCCCGAACGAAAGGTTCAGGAGATTCAGCGTTAGAATAGCCGTTAGGTTGTATAGATTTTACAGGCATTTGTTTAGTATCTTCTGAGTCGTACCGAGTCAATGTTTCTTCCTCCTCCTGTTCTAATTGTATATCAGTTTGTATGGAACAGAGCCAACTCGCCAATAAAACAGCATCAATTCCTAGGCTACTGACCATAAGACTTAATAGGGCAACTTCGCTCATAATTAAGTTTGAAATAAATATCCTTCAATCCAAAAATCTTTACCTACAGAACCCCAGGTCATTCGTTCTAATAAAAGTGCTTCTGTCATCTGAGTTAACCCTAAATCTGCGACCGGAGATGGTGCTGTTTTTCCCCCAATAATTTTAGGGGCAATAAACGCTAAGATTTTATGAATACTGCCATCTACGAGCGCCTGAGCCGCAAGGGTTCCTCCACATTCCCACAACACCGATAAAAACTGACGTTTATACAAATAAGCCATGACTTGGGCAGGCGTCAAGGGCGATAATTCCGCTACCTCTACCCCCTTATTCTGCAAAAACTGTTGGAAATCTGGATTTACACCCTCCTCTGTTATAACTAAAGTTTTCGCTTCTTGAGTGTCCCATAAATGGGCTTGTTTGGGTAAGTCTAAAGTTCGACTCATAACCACTCGCAAAGGGTTGGGTTCTCCGGCTTCGTGGGTCGTTAGCCAAGGATTATCTCGTCGGACGGTATTTCCTCCGACAATGACCGCATCACAAGCAACGCGCAACTGATGAACTTTTTGTCGAGCTTCGGTTCCCGTCACCCAAGAACTATGACCTGTTGTGGTGGCAATTTTTCCATCTAAGGTCATGGCATATTTCAAAATTCCCCAGGGTTTCTGATGCAAAATTCGATAGACAAAAGCTTCATTTAATTGTTGACAATCTGGTTCTTCAAGGCCAACAATAACCTCAATTCCTGCATCTTTTAACCGTTGAATTCCTGTTCCTGAAACTAAAGGATTGGGATCAACCATTCCCACCACAACTTTAGCCACTTCAGCTTGAATTAAAGCTTCTGTACAGGGAGGAGTCCGCCCAAAATGATTACAAGGTTCTAAATTAACATAAACCGTTGCTCCCTTGGCTTTTTCTCCGGCATTTCTCAGAGCAAAAACTTCGGCATGGGGTTGTCCAGCACCCGGATGAAACCCTTCTCCTACAATTTTTTTATCTTGAACGATGACACATCCAACTAAGGGATTAGGTGCTGTTTTTCCTAATGCTTGACAAGCTAATTTCAAGCAATATTGCATCATTTCTTGATCAAAATTTAAAGTCATAATTAAAAATAATTAAAATAATCTAAATGGACAAGTTTAATCATAAAAGCAATAAGTTTGCTTCTCGAAAATTTTTTAATTGTATTAATGATTACCCTCCCAAACGCTGCATAATCCAATCTAAACGATGATTGGGTTCATTTTCGGCTATATTATTGGAAGATTTAGAAGCTAACAAAGTAACGTTTTCTTCATGGCCAAAATGGTTAACGGTAGCTCGTAAGCGGGAGGATAAAAATTTAGTAATAGCTCGATAAAATCTCAATGAGAATAAAACATCCTCTTCTAATTTTTGAGATAAAAGTGATCGAGAAATGGATAACACACAACACTCTTCAACCGCTTGCACTGTAGCCGAGGGTAAACGTCCATCCACAAAAGACATTTCCCCTAATATTTCACCACCGCCAATTTTTCCAACCACTTGATTTCCTAAAGCAGCCACACAAACGTTGAGGGTTCCACTCAACACAATATAAAGCGCATCTAAGGGTTGATCTTCTTCAATTAGAACAGTACCCGCTTGCAAAACTTCTCGTTTTCCTTGGGTCACGATCCAATCTATATCTCGATCATTTAATTCCCCTAGAATCAGTAAGGCATTAGTCATAAATTTATGGGATTTTTAGAGAAAAAAAGTCCTTCCTAGAAAAACCGTTAAATCACCGATTTTTCGATCAGAACAAATGATAAAGTTCCCTATGGCGCGTTCTCTATTTTCGGTTTCCGATTCCCTCTGCTCTATTCCCTGTTTGAGTCCCCTTAATATAATTGTAGCATTAATTGTTTCCGATATTTTTGGGTCAAGGGATGGTCATCCCCCAGTAAATTAAAAATAGTCAACATTGCTTTTCTAGCCCCATCCTCTTTATATTTGCGATCGGTAGATACAATCTCTAAAAATAAAGATAACGCCTCTGCGTAGTCTTCCGCTAAAGTTAATTGACAAGCTTTTGCATAGTTCTGTTCCAGTTGGCTTTCTCCCGAAGCAGTAGCATCTGTTTTGAGTTGGATTAATTGTTTTAAAGCCTGAGCTTTGGGGAAGAAATCGCGCTGATCTTCTCCAATGGTATTTAACAGTTTTTCAGCATTTTCAAGTTGATTGAGAACAATTAAAAAATTAGCCGCTTCTAACACTACTTCTAAGCGATTTGGATAGTGAGAAAATAGCTGATCTAAAAGTTGTTTGGCGGTGGGAAAGTTCTTTTGAGTGATCGCAGTTTTTAAAGCCTCTAAATCCTGATCAAAATTAGATTTTAAATTAAATTGGCTTAGGGTTTGCCGAATTTGAGCTTCTGTTAATGCTCCTACAAAACCGGGCTGCATTTCTCCTTGAAGCACAATTCTTACATCCGGTACACCTTCTACCCCATATTGACTTGCTAATTCAGGATTTTGATCAATATCAATTTTCGCTAAAATAAAATCATATTCGTTCACCAACTTTTCTAAAATGGGTTTTAAAATTTGACACGGGCCACACCAAGTTGCATAAAAGTCTACAAATACAGGGCTTTTATAGGAAACTTTGATTACCTCTTGCTCAAAGTTAGATTGATTAACGTCAATTGCATATCCCATCGGATAAATCCTCCCATTGATTTCGTTTCCTATTTTATCGTAAATGTTCAGAGTTATCCTTTAAAATTCCTAAAAAACGGTTTTTTCCCCTTAAAAATTGAGACTGTAATGAAGACTAATCTTAAATTGATGAGCGGGTTAACGGCTATCTTTATTTTTGCTTTTGGTTGCCGTTTATATGCTGTTGATACTCCTAGAACAAATTCTTCTAAAAAAACTAAAATTTCTAACCTTTTCTTAGAAGGTTCTGTTTTGTCTTCTACAAACTCTTCAAGCTTTATTATCCCAAAACCTCCCCATATTAATTCCGTCGAAGAAACAGCTTTTCAAGCCAGAGGGTTAGCGATTAGAGAGAAATTAGCTGCGATTAATTTAGATGAAAAAGATGCTTGGTGGCGACGAATTAAACTCGGTGATCCGCATAAATATTTATTACCGATTATTTTAGCACGATTAAGTCTACAAAATGAACCTGTCGGCAAAAATTATGATCCGCAACACAGTTGGGATGTTTTATTAAAATTGGATCAAGATAAGCCCGATCTCTATCATTTTCGAGCAGATTGGAAAAGTCAAGGAAAATTAAGTTATAAAAGTTTAGCAGGCGATCGCTTAACCTTAACCTATCAACAAAATGGAGCCCTTGGCAATGCTATCATTAATGGAAAACAACAAGTTTTAGAAGATTGGCCCGTTTTAGAGAGTCCTTATATTCAAGAAAAGCTTTATAGTGGCCTACTAGAGGTTAACGTCCCTCAACACCCTCCCTGGCGACTGCGAGGAACCCTGATGGGGCCAACTTGGGAGACGGGCAAACAAAAATGAATTGGAAATGTATTGAATTTCATGCGAGATTCATATACAATATACACAGAAATCAGGTTTCTGAACCAGACCTTTTGATTTCAGCCCCTAAACAACAACTAGAAACTGAGTTTCTTAGGTTTCTGGCATCAGTCCTGAGTCAGATTTTTTTTTGATAACAATTGATAACAATTGAGTTGAAATTGTGGATAATCAAGAGGTTTATGTCTAAAAAATGGATCGGCGGAATTTTGGTTTTTCTGGGTTTCATGATGTCTCCGTTGTGCTGGTGGAACGATTTAATTTTTAATTTACCGATTGCTTATGGGTTTGGATTTGTTTTTAGTAAATTGTCTGAAGATTTATTTTTTCCCAGTTCTATTTTTGGCTATTGGCTGTCAAATTTAGCGGGAATTCTCCTAATGCAATATGGGGCCATCAATGTTGTTGAATCTTCTTCCCCTGAACGAAATCTTAAGAAAGATTTAGCAATGGGTGTCTTTTCCTCAACTGCTTTTACCGTAGTAATGGTACTCTTAGTTCAGTCTAATGTAATTGACCTGTCCCTGCTACCGCATTAAACTGAAAATATGTGCAGTTTTAGGGCAAAATGATGTCTGATTTTAATCCCCATAAACCGTCATTTAGGGACTGGAGTTCTGTTCAACAGTGGTTCATCCTGCATTGGCAGTTTTTAGCTTTAGGAATTTCTTTACCCTTACTGTTGTTTGGGATTCTAGCTTTAAAAGTAGGCGAAAGTTCCAGTGGTCTACCTTGGGATTTATCGATTTTATTCGCCATTCATTCTATAGAACAACCTCAACTGGAAAGCTTGGCGATTATCTTAACCTTTACTTGTACTTCTCTAGGAATCGTTTTCCTAGCAACTCCGGTTGTTTTAATTTTAGGGTATCAAAAACAATGGCGATCGCTTTTGTATTTAATTTTAACGCTTTCAGGAAGTGGAATTCTGAGCCAATCCGCTAAAGTTTTCTTTCATCGAATTCGACCTCATTTGTGGCAATCTTCCTATCCTTTTCCTTCAACTTTTTCTTTTCCTAGTGGTCACGCACTCTTAAGTATGGCCTTTGTAATCGTTTTAATTCTTATAACTTGGAGAACAAAATGGCGAGGGTTCGTGATTGGTTTAGGAGGATTATTTGTCCTTGGAATTGCTTGGACAAGACTGTATTTAGGCGTTCATTTTCCCAGTGATATTTTAGCGGGTTGGTTTCTCGCTATCACTTGGTCAATTCTCAGTAGTTTATTATTAAATATTCACCAATTTAATCGAATTGTAGATACTCAATCTTCTACTGTTCTCGAAAGTTAACTTCAGATTGTACCCATGCCCAGATATCAATTATTTTTGAAGCCAGCTAACCTATTTTTTTTATTTTTATTACTTTTAATTTTCTTCAATCCTCTGATTATTGTTAATGCTGGGGAACGGGGAATTTTAATGGTGTTTGGTCAGGTTCAAGCTGAAATTTTGGATGAAGGATTGCATTTTATTATTCCTGTAGCTGAAACAGTACAAAAGATGACTGTCCGTATTCAAAAACAGGAAATATCGGCTGAAGCTTCCTCAAAAGATTTACAGGAGGTATTTACTGATGTGGCATTGAATTGGCATATTATCCCTGAAGAAGTCAATTTAGCGTTTCAACGAATTGGGGATAAACAAGCCATTATTGAAGCGATTATTAATCCCGTTATTGAAGAAATTCTCAAAGCGGTTATGGCTAAATATACTGCCGAAGAAATTATTACTCGTCGGGAAAATGTTAAATCAGAAGTGGATCATTTATTAACAAGCCAATTAATTAATTATCACATTCAAGTCGATAATATTTCTCTAGTTCATGTTCATTTTTCCCAACGGTTTACCGATGCTGTGGAAGCCAAACAAATTGCTGAACAGGATGCTAAAAAAGCTGGATTTTTAGTTTTAAAAGCCATTAAAGAAGCAGAAGTTAAGGTTAATTTAGCTAAAGGAGAAGTTGAAGCTCATAGTTTACTGCAAAAAACCTTAACTCCCGAAATTTTGCACCAGAAAATCATTGATAAATGGAATGGAAGTTTACCTTTAGTTGTAGATGATAAATTTATTCATGGATTTAAGCTAGAATCTTTATTGAATCATCAGTTTTCTGAATAGAGATCCATTTAGCTAACATTCATTTGAGTGAACTGTAAATTAATTTCATTCAATAATAACATTTTTTCAAAGGTTTGAGAAATGCGAGTTTGAAACCGTTGATAATGTTTGATTTTTAAAAAAGGTCGAATCAATTCTAATTCTTTATGAGAAGGTTGACGATAATCAACAATCCGAATCGCCTTTAAAACTCCTAATTTTAATTCTTTTTTAACCATCAGTTCAGAAATTCCGGCTGCTACATGACCTTCTTCGACAACAGATTTCACCATTTCTCCCGTATTTAAAACTAAAATAACCTTTAATTCGCTGAGATTAATTCCCCAATTTTGTAACGCTTCTTCTAAGCGTTGTTGAGTCCCTGAACCCGGTTCTCGCATGACCCAATCTGTATTTTTAAGTTCTGTTAAATCAACTTTGTCTCGGTTAAACCAAGGATGGGACTGTCCAACAACAATTAATAAGCGATCGCTGCCAATTTCCTCCTGACTTAATAATTTTTGTAAAGAAGGTTTGACTTCCCCTTCAATTAATCCTAAATCAAAGTGTCCGTTGGCTGTCCCTAAACAAATTTCCTCGGTATTCGCTAAGGTGCAGTTGACAATAATTCCTGAATATTGCCGTTGAAATTGACTAATTTTTTCCGGTAGCCAATAGTTTCCAATGGTTAAACTTGAGCCTAACTTGAGTTCTCCCCGTTGTAAATTATTTAACTCTCTTAATCCTCGTTCGGTTAACGCGACTTGTTCTAAAATTTTTTGGGCTTCAAGTTGCAGTAATTGTCCAGCTTCTGTAATTTCAACGTGGCGACCAATCCGATGAAATAACTTAACTCGATATTCTGTTTCTAAGCTTTGAATCGCAGCACTAACCGCCGGTTGCGTAATATAGAGGTTCTCAGCCGCACGGGTAAAGTGTAGATGTTCTGCTACCGCCAAAAAAATTCGCAGTTGCTCTAGGGTCATTCCAGCCATTGTAAAGTTACTCACCTCTTGCATGATTCGGGGATGGGGTTAGCCTGGGGACTATCAAAAATTTAATACAATTAAAACTGTATTTTAATACAAACACAAGTAACATAGTCTACAATTTTAGTTAAATTTCGTTTAGTTTGTATCTTCCATGACTTTAGCTTCAGGAATTGCACCGGAATTCAGTCAACAACAGCGTTACTTCCAACGTCGTGACCGACTTCCTTTAAGACGGGATCACCTGTGGAAAATTCAGTCGGGTGTTGTGCGTACCCTCACTTACCTGGAAAATGGAACTGTTGTTACATTAGGGTTATGGGGAAGAGGAGATATCGTTTCACGGGTTTTGTCTAAAGCTGACCCCTACTATATGGAGTGCGTGACCCCAGTTCAGGCGATTCCTGTTCCAATCTCTGAATTTGATAATCTATATCCCCTGTTAATTGAACATATTCATCAACTGCAAACCTTTTTAGAAATCGTTCATTCCCGTCCTGTTGATGAAGCGTTGCATAAATTATTGACCTTATTAGCCAACAAATTTGGCAGTGGTGTCTCTCAGGGACAACTGATTGAATTCCATTTAACCCATCAAGAAATTGCTGAAACAATTGGCACAACAAGAGTCACGGTCACTCGACTTTTGAAAGAATTTGAACAGCATGGAATTATTGAACGGTTAAATAGGCAATTTATTCTTTTACCTGGACATCAACCTTTTTGGCACTATGAGATTTAAAAAATAGTAGGATTTTTTATCCTAGGGGGGTTGAGGAGCAATGGCTATAAATTCTAACCCAATGTTTTTTCCGGCTGATGATTGGTTCACCATTATTTTCCGCCTAGGAATTGCTTTGTTCATCGGAGGATTGATTGGACTAGATCGTCAGCAACCCAGTAGGCCGGCGGGAATGAGAACTTATATGATTGTCAGTTTAGGGGCTGCTATTTTTATCATGCTGCCTTTACAAGCCGGGTTTGATATGAACTCAACTAATGCCCTTAGTCGTACTGTTCAAGGCATTGCAACCGGAGTAGGATTTCTTGGGGCGGGCCTGATTTTGCAACAGCCAAAACCTAATCTTAAGCCTAAAGTTAAAGGGCTAACTTCGGCAGCAGCTTTGTGGTTAACCGCAGGTTTAGGAACCGCCGCTGGATGTGGATTATGGCGCATGAGTTTAATCGGAACCTTAATGACGTTACTGATTTTAAGTGGGTTTAAAAAAGTCAAACACACGTCTATTTATCGGCAACGAGTTTATAAACCCTTCTATAAACAGCAACGAATTCCTCGTCCTAAAACTCAAACCATTCATGAGGAAATCCACTCAGAAGATTCAGAACTGAAGTAGAAAATTTTCAGCGATTACCCTTTGATCCTACCGTAAAACACCATTAAGGGGAGAATCAATCAATAAAATTTATCAATTCAACAAAAAAGAACAGTTGATTCTATTATCGAATCCGCATAGAGTAAAACTTGAAACACTAACGGTTTCATTTCCGGTGATATCGTTAATCATTGCTCAATACTTTATTGGCGATCGCAGAGCAATTCACCGATGTCTATTTGAAATACAGAAGGAATTACTCTATGACCGAAAGCACTCAACTCCATCAGGGTTCTCATGGCTTAAAAAAGGATTGTCTTTCTTTTGGTGAAGTTTTAGCTCAATCTTTTGCTGTAATTGCCCCTACAACAATTCCAGCCTCTAATTTAGGATTATTAGTTGCCCTTTCAGGAAAAGGAACCTGGCTCAGTTTTTTAATTGGTTTAATCGGCTTAATCTTTGTCAGTATTAATATTAATCAATTTGCCAGACGTTCTGCTTCTCCGGGTTCATTTTATGCGTATATTGTTAAAGGATTAGGCCCCACCGCCGGAGTTATTTGTGGTTGGAGTTTGGTACTCGCCTATTTATTCACGGGAATGTCTGTTCTCTGTGGTTTAGCTAACTTTAGCGGCATATTATTTGGTCATTTAGGGATTCATCCTTCGGCAATTACCTTACTCGCCATTGGTGCTGGAATTGCTTGGTATGCAGCCTACAAAGATATCCAACTTTCCGCTATGGCGATGTTATGGATGGAAGGAATTTCGATTTTGTTAATTGGCATTCTAACTATCCTTATTTGGGCACATAAAGGCTTTGCTTTAGATCTGAGCCAACTCACCTTAGAAGGGGTTACTCCGGGTCATATTGCCACTGGATTAGTGTTAGCTTTATTTGGATTTTCAGGATTTGAAAGTGCCACCACATTAGGGGATGAAGCTAAAAATCCGTTAAGAACGATTCCCCGTTCTGTGATGGGCAGTGTTATCTTAGCTGGAGTCTTTTTTATCTTCACCAGTTATGTTGAAATTCTAGGATTTGAAGGAACTGGGGTTTCGATTACAACAACAGAAGAACCCTTAGCTTTTCTTTCCCATCAAATCGGCTTCGGATTCTTAGGAGATATTATTGCTTTCGGGGTTTTATTTAGCTTCTTTGCTTGTGTTTTAGGAACTATTAATCCCGCCGCCCGCATCTTTTTTACTATGGCGCGTCACGGTTTATTTCATGCGTCTATTGGTACAACCCACGCTTCAAATCGTACCCCTCATATTGCTGTTACCCTCTGTTCCTTTGTAATGTTTCTAGTTCCAGCAATCCTGTCAATGTTTAATATTCGCTTATTTGAAAGTATGGGTTATTTAGGAGCGATTTGTAGTTATGGATTTTTAACGGTTTACATTTTAGTTTCCCTGGCTGCGCCCCTTTATCTCCACAAAATTAAACAACTGCGCCCGATGGATGTTGTCTGTTCTATCTTAGCTATTGGCTTCATGATGATTCCGATTATTGGTAGCGTTGGTATCCCCGGAAATCAACTGTTTCCAGTTCCTGAAGCCCCTTATAATCTCTTCCCTTATTTATTCCTCCTCTACTTATTCGTAACTTGTGGCTGGTTCGTCAGACAACGCACTCGTTCACCGAAATTAGTCAGAACAATGGAACGACATATTGAAGAAATTCATGCTCAATTTACTCACCCCACTCCTGAAATTATTCCTTCAGCTTCTTTAGTGCTTCCTACTTCCCATTCCTATTCGACTAAACGCAGACGAAAATTCTAAACCTCTCCATTATTAACCCTCACAGGAAAATCAAACCATGAACGAATTTATAACCGCCATTTCCACAGGAACCGCCGCCTTTGCTGCGACTAATATTGATGATATTTTCATCCTCACTCTATTTTTTTCCCAAGTTAATGCCTTGTTCCGTCGCCGTCAAATTGTTATCGGTCAGTATTTAGGATTTACCCTCTTATTATTGGCAAGTTTACCCGGTTTTTTTGGAAGTTTATTGATTCCTCCTGATTGGATTCGAGGGTTGGGTTTAGTTCCTGTTATTTTGGGAATTTATTATTTATTGAAATCTCAAGAAGACGAGGATGATGATTCACCAACTATAGAGACTTCCCTAACATCGGATAACCCCTCTTTTTGGCAAAATTGGTTATCTCCTCAAACCTATGGAGTCGCGGCGGTAACGGTTGCCAATGGCAGCGATAATATAGGGATTTATGTTCCCCTATTTGCGAGTAGCAGTTGGGAAACTTTATTAACGATATTATGTACCTTTTTCTCCCTCGTTGGGGTTTGGTGTTATGTCGCTTACAAGTTAACCCATTTTCCAACTATTGCCAAAGTATTAACGGGTTATGGTAATACGTTTGTTCCCTGTGTTTTAATTGGTTTAGGTGTGTTTATCGTTAAAGAAAACCTTTTATTAGCACTTCTGGCTTTAGGCATTAGTTGTGCTTGGGTTTTGTTTTCTAACCCCCCCAAAGTAGCCGAAGTTGAATAATGGGATTACACCCGGTACAAGTTTTAACGTTTTGATTCAACCTAATTCAAGGATAAAATTCATGAAATTCTTAACCTCTCTATTGATTGCTTTGGTTCTGATGCTCAATTTGGTGTTCTCTCAACCTGCTTCCGCCGAACCTAAATATACAAAGAATCCTGATTATATTGAAGTCACCCAAGCTTTAAAACAACTGTCTTTAGTTGCTGAAGATGAAAAGCAAACTCAAGGTGCAATTTCTAAACCTGTTCAACAACAACTTGACTATTTACAGTTTCAACAATATGCGTTAAAATCAGCAACTCATTGGGGACAATGTACCAATAAAACGGGAAAAACAATCGCAGTTTATGGCAGTCCCCAAAAAGAAGATCAAGAAGATCAAGCAACCCTTTATTTTTTGGGTGATAATCAAACTACCCCTAAAAAGTGGGATTGTGATGGCTTCTATTTACCCCAAGATATTAAGGGAACTAATTTGGCACTCAGTGAACAATCTGAGCCTTTACAAGGGCCGATTGCCGTTAAAATTCTGGATGGAACTCAGTTAGAAATTACCACTAATCCTGACACGGGAACTCTTGAGTTTAACTCCCCCTTAGCAAAGGTTGTTCAAGCTAATGATACTCATTGGTTTATCCCTAATATTTCTCAGAGTATTATTGATAGCCAAATTCCTAATACTTTGAGTACAAAAAAATCTTAAGTGATTCTAACTATGTTCCCCTGTCTCCCTTTAAACGGGGAGAAAAGGGGTAATCAAAATCACCCTGAAAAAAAGTGATTTCTTCGTTAATTCTCTGTATTTTTGTTGAATTTTCTCAACTATGAAAACTGAAGATTACACCCAAATCAAAGCCTCTGAGTTCATGAAATCACCAGATTCTACCGCAGAAATTATCCAGAAACCCAAAAAATTGAACCCTTCCCGCGTTCGAGATCACTTAGCCAATGAACGAACTTATCTCGCCTGGATGCGAACCGCCGTTGGTTTAATGGGATTTGGTGTTGTGATTTTACGCCTGCGTGCATTTCAACCTATTGCTGTTCCTGGCCCTGGTTATGGTTGGAAATTAGGATTATTATTTTCAGGAGTGGGTTTATTAACCGTATTATTATCCACATTTCAATATTTTATTGTGCGTCGAGATATTGAAGAAGATACCTACGAACCACCTGATCGTTGGGTAATTCTTTTTAGTTTAGCGATCGCATTATTAGGAGCCGGAATTATTTATTTTGTCTTCACCAGTCCTGTATCTAGCCCCCTTGATTTTGGCGGATTTTAAAATCAGTTATCAGTTATCAGTTATCAGTTGTCAGTTGTCAGTAATTACTAATTAGTTGATTGACTCTCTCTTAACTCGTACAGGCACACCTGGGCGAAACCATATCTCTACACTAATTACTGATAACTGATGACTGACAACTGATTACTTCTCTGCTTCGACTTGTTCTACATCTTCAACTAAGAAAACCAATGTGAAATTTTGTCTCATTTTTTGATTGATAAAATCTTGGACTAAACGCACTTGTCTGGGGGTAACGGGTTCGGTAGAACGAACTTTTAAATAAGCTGTGGGAGGATTTTGTTTCCAATTAATATGAGTGTCTTGTAAATCTACTCGTTGTCCCGTTAAGGTTTTTTCTTGAAAAATATTCCTTAAATCCGTTTGTAACCGCAGTTGAGTTACGAACTTTAAAAAACTAATGCCTAAAGGAATTGCTAACACAGAAGCCACAATCAGTGTGATGACAAATTCTCTTTTGAGTTGGGAATAACCTGCCAAAACAAAAACGATCATGCAAGCTAAGGCGATGCCAATTAAATTGGTTAAATAAAGCAATGTTGCGCCATAACTTAAATCATAAAAACCTTGAGATAACGTTAAACCAATGACACATAAAGGAGGCATTAACGCCACTGCAATTGCGGTTCCAGCTACAGCGTCACTAATCCCCTTTTCAACTTTCGTAAAACCGCTTAATCCCCCTGCGACAACAGCGATTCCTAAATCTATTAAATTGGGTTCAGTTCTCGCTAAAACCTCTGAACCAAAATCTTCAATTCCGACTATTTTTCCTAAAGTAATTGATAAGATCAGTGCTACTATTGTTCCCACAACAATCGAGATAATACCACACCGAGATAATTCTTGATCATTTTCTAAAATACCAAAGGCTAATCCTCGCAATGGTAACATAATGGGAGCGACTAACATGGCTCCAATAATGACGGCTGTACTATTACTGAGTAATCCAAAAGTCGCAATTAAACAAGCCGTTATGACTAAGATCATGTAGTTAAAACTCGGTCGGGATTCAGCCATTAAATCCTGCCGCATTTGGACTAAGGTATCCCCGGATACTTTTTTGAGCTTTAGTTGAGTTTTCATAACAAATCTTAAGATTTCTCAAGGTTTAGAAATCAGCGATGATTGATCGCTCTAAATTAATAGATGTCTGGCATCTTATCACATTATTTATGAGAAAAATTACTATTGGCGTTATGGGGCCAGGAGAAGGAGCAACGTCCCTGGATGTTGAGCATGGGTATCAATTGGGTCAATTGATTGCTGAATCAGGATGGGTTTTATTAACAGGAGGTCGAAATAGGGGAGTGATGGAATCAGCCAATCAAGGAGCAAAAGCAGCTAATGGTTTAACTTTAGGAATTTTACCGAATGGGGATAATCAAGGAATGTCTGAGGCGGTAGATATTGCAATTTTTACTAATTTAGGTCAGGCTAGAAATGCTATTAATGTATTATCTTCCGATGTTATTATTGCTTGTGGAATGGGAGCCGGAACTGCTTCGGAAATTGCTTTAGCAATTAAACAAAATAAGTGTGTTATTTTATTAAATCAAAACTTAGAAAGTCAAAGTTTTTTTAAATCTTTAGCGCCAGAACAAGTTTTTATTGTGAATTCTCCTGAATCTGCTATTCAAATGGTTAAAGATTGTTTGGCTAAATTAATTGACAAAATAACATAAATTTAGTAGAATTTAAAAAAGATATCTTTAATTTTTATGAAAATAACCGATTTAAACCAAATTCCAGAACAGGAAGTTTCCCATAATCCAGCGATTAAAAAAAAGGTGATGTTGAGTTTAGGAGATTTACCCCATTTAACGAATTTTTCTCAAGCGTGTTTTTCCCCCGGACAAGTGGCGGGAGGTCATTCCCATGCTGATATGTGTGAAGTTTTTTTTGTAGAATCAGGTTTGGGAAATATTGCGATTAATGGTACAAATTATGAATTAAAACCAGGAGTTTGTATTGCAGTGGAACCTGGAGAAGTTCACGAAGTCACCAACACAGGAAATACCGATTTAATTTTAACTTATTTTGGCTTACGCACCCCGTAGTAAGCCCTTCAGGGCTGTCTTTAAACAGTTAATATCACCCCTTATTGTTAACTTAAGCCTAAAAACTCTGATTTTTGAAAGAACCACAAAAGCACTTTACTTTTTTCACTAAGAAACGTATTCAGTCATTATGTCAGCACAAAAAAAAATTCCAAAAATTGTTTCAATCCCTGATAGGGATTAATAGTAATTTAAACAAAGCCGCCGCCGTAGTGGTACGGAAATCGAACCGTTTCAATCCCTGATAGGGATTAATAGTAGTTTAAACAAAATCATTATTGTTTTCCATCCGTGTAATCCCAGTTTCAATCCCTGATAGGGATTAATAGTAGTTTAAACTTTGTTTTACCGTTTTACCTTCAGAGAGTTCATGTTTCAATCCCTGATAGGGATTAATAGTAGTTTAAACAAACCTTCAGGAACATCTGCAACGATAGCTGATGCGTTTCAATCCCTGATAGGGATTAATAGTAGTTTAAACTAAAGAATCCCTCGGTGATTACCAGGCAAGGATGTTTCAATCCCTGATAGGGATTAATAGTAGTTTAAACCGGTTAGGGAAGATGTAAGATCTTCCTACCAGATGTTTCAATCCCTGATAGGGATTAATAGTAGTTTAAACTTAAGCTGTATCCTCAGCCTCAACACTTACTATTAGGTTTCAATCCCTGATAGGGATTAATAGTAGTTTAAACTAACAGTAAAGCCTATTCATTCCCCAGTAATTGGCTTGATGTTTCAATCCCTGATAGGGATTAATAGTAGTTTAAACCATAAATGGATTGATCCTATTGGTAATGTTTATGTTGTTTCAATCCCTGATAGGGATTAATAGTAGTTTAAACTGCCACACGGATAAAAGAAGGGGAAACAGAATTGGTTTCAATCCCTGATAGGGATTAATAGTAGTTTAAACAAGGAGGAACGACGGGTTATGTAAAGTGAGTTATTAGCGAAGTTTCAATCCCTGATAGGGATTAATAGTAGTTTAAACCATATTGAGCGCACCAAATATGCCAATCAGCCGACAAATCCCGATGTTTCAATCCCTGATAGGGATTAATAGTAGTTTAAACTGCACGCTTTGAAACCCGCATTGTATTTAGTTTTCAAGGTTCATTTGCGACAACCTGTTGCCACTTGAGAAAAATATACCACCAAACCGGAAAAAAAGTCAAGGGATTGTTCCCAAAAAACGGCTGAAATCCTGACGATACAGAGGTTCCAAAAAATGCGACAACCGATTTTTTATTCAATTTCCTTGTAACCCTTATGCAGAAGGAGATACAGCCGATTTTTTTCCCTTTCCAATTTCAACACCTCCCCCTTGTCGCAAACCTCAGCCCTGAAAATACCCTTGAATAATATTAATAATCCGTTCCGAAGCGTGACCATCCCCAAAGGGATTAATGGCATTTGCCATATTTTGATAGGCGATTTCATCCTGCAATAATACACTCGCCTCTGTGAAAATATCCACCGCTTCTGTTCCCACTAATTTAGCCGTTCCCGCTTCCACCGCTTCAGGACGTTCTGTTGTGGTTCTTAACACTAAAACCGGTTTTCCTAAACTCGGTGCTTCCTCTTGTAATCCTCCCGAATCTGTTAATACAAAATAACAACGATCAATCGCCGCCACTAATTCCGTATAATCTAACGGTTCTGTTAAAAAGACCCTGGGATGATTCCCTAATTTTTCCGTTAAAGGTTCCCTAACCGTTGGGTTTCGATGTAAAGGTAATAATAACGCCGTATCAGGAAATTTATTGAGAATTTGTAAGAATCCTTCAGCTATTCCCTGAAGGGGTTCTCCCCAATTTTCTCGACGATGAACCGTTGCTAAAATTAATCGATAGAGACTATTATTTAATTTAGGGATATGCAATTGAGGTTGTTTTCTCGCAACGGATAATAAAGCATCAATTACGGTATTTCCCGTATGATAAATTTCTCCTAAAACCCCCGAATTTTTAAGGTTTTGAACCGCTTGAATTGTCGGGGCAAAATGGAATTGCGTTAATTGAGATATTAACCGCCGATTTGCTTCTTCAGGATAGGGATTAAAGACATCATTGGTGCGTAATCCGGCTTCAACGTGACCAACCGGAATTCTTTGATAAAACGCCGCTAAACTCGCCGCAAAAGCCGTTGTTGTATCTCCTTGAACTAAGACTAAATGGGGCTTGAATTGTTTAAATAAATCTTCTAATCCTTGTAAACTTCCGCAGGTAATATCCGTTAAGGTTTGTTGTGGCTGCATGATGTTTAAATCGTGATCTCCCGTTAAATTAAATAACGTCATCACTTGAGAAACCATTTCTCGATGTTGACCCGTTAAAATCACCTGCGTTTCAAACCCAGGAGTTTGTTTTAACAGTTGAATGACAGGTGCTAATTTAATCGCTTCTGGGCGAGTTCCAAACACTACATTGACTCGAATTGGAAGATTTGACATAATTATTAAAAATAAAAAATCAATGATTAAACGGGTTATTAGCTCCCCCTAAATCCCTTAAGAAGGGGGACTTTATTAAATTAATGCACTCAACGGAGACACTAAAATATTGTTCCTGCTGTTCCCTGTTCCCTGTTCCCTCCTAAAATTACAATTGCTTCACTTCTAAGGTTCTAATGCGATTAATCGCCGCTGCTAATTCAAACCGTCTAAAGATTGCTAAATCTCCTTGGGGAAAGGGAGTGATCACATCTAACCCTTTCGCTACAATATCCTGCATAACAGCATCTAAAATTTGAGGTAATGTTTTCTCCCCATTAATATAGTTTTGTTTGGCATAAACCATCGCGGCGGCGATCGCTCTTAATTGGTCTTTAGAAACAATTTGTTCTACCGCAGAAACATCAATATCTTCACTTCCAAATAATACCTCATCCACATCTCGAACTTTAATCCGCACATCCCAACGTCCACGACTGGGATCTAAGCTTTCAGAAATGGGAATTCGAGGGCGAATAACCCCAAAAGCTTCACCCCCTTCTAAGGTGCGACCTGTGCTATATTCACGGGCGATTTCTTTAGCTTTTGCTGTTAATTCTAGTGCCTGAAAATTCTCCATTGCAATCACAGTATCCGCCACATCAAAATAATCTCCACTTCCTCCCATGACTAAAATAGTAGAAACTTGATGATCCGTATAAAGTTGTCGAACTTTATCAATAAAAGGCGTAATCGGTTCCGAATCTTTGGCAATTAATTCTTGCATTCGGCGATCGCGGATCATAAAGTTTGTAGCCGCCGTATCTTCATCCACTAATAACACCGCAGGAATAGAGGAAGATTCCGGTTTTTCAGCTAAAACTAAAGCCTCTAATGCCTCCATAATATTAGCAGCTTGGGAGGTACTTCCACTAGCATTTTCAGTAGAAAATTCGGTGGTAGAACGACCTTGAGGCAGTTGATTAATAAAAGGAGAAATATCAACACCTGACACACTCCGACCATCCTCCGCCCGAATTTTGACCGCCGATGGATTAGTAATTACAAATTCTCGACCATCCCCTGGAATATGATTATAAACTCCTAATTCAATCGCATTTAATAAGGTTGATTTTCCATGATAACCGCCCCCTACAATTAAACTAATTCCCTTGGGAATTCCCATACCTTGAATTGTACCTTGGTTAGGACAATTAAACTCTACTTCTAAGGATTCTGGAGATTGAAATGCAATCACATTTTCTTGTAAAGGATGGCTATCAATGCCACTTTTTCGGGGTAAAATTGCACCATTTGCAACAAAAGCAACTAATTCTTTTTCGGCTAATTGTTCTCGCAACCAATCTGCATCTTCAGCCGTTTCAACATGACGTTTAATCGCTTCCCCATCCAAGTTTTGATATCGTAAAGCTCGATCTACAATTGCCGGAATATCATCACAAATCATCATCGCTGCTTGACGGCCTAAAATATTCCGTCCCCGTGCCGGAAGTCCGACAAAAAAGCGCATTTCAATGCCTTTTTCTGAAGTTGAAAGTGTTGGACGAGCGCGTTGTAATGCGGGATTTCCCCCTATAATCGGTTTAAGAGAAGGGGGGGTAATGGTAATCAATGAAGCCGATGTGCGTTCGAGGATTTCCTGACCCATTTTTGTCACCGCAATCATGCCACTTTTGCCTGTTCCTCGATGACTACTAATCTCCCGTGCTGTGTGGTCAAATTCACGAATGAGATAATCCCGGAGGGCTATTTCACGGCTGCGGGTGCGATATAATTCCGAGGGAAATCCGGCAACGTTTGGGGAAATATGAACCCGAAATTTACTCGGTGCAGCAAAGGGATCACCTTGAACATAATCAATAATTAAGGTAAAATCGGGGAATTCATAAGTCCCTAAAATATCTTTATAAGCTTTGTAACCTCGGTTATCGAGATCTAATAAGAGCCGTTGTAGGTTTTCTTTAGTATTCATCGTTATTTTATAGGTTGATGATTAAGACGGGGAAACCGGAAAAGGAGTTTGACTGTTCAGAAGTTCAACAATGACATTATAAATGATCTGGGCTGATCCTTCAAAAAATTCAGGATCTAAATGAGAGAGAGTATCACTGGGTTGATGATAATGAGGCGATCGCAAATTTGCCGTATCTGTTAGTAAAACGGCTGGTATTTCTTGATACCAAAAAGGCGCATGGTCACTGCGTAAAACATCAGGTGTCAATAGACCTTTTAAGGGAATGGGAAGGGTTACTAAGGGTGGAATTTTTGGGGAGGAAGAATTGGAGAGTTTTAGGGATTGATCGACAGCTTGAAAGACTTTTAATAAGGGTAAATTTTGAACTTCTCCGACTACGGTTAAAAATTCTCCCCGGTCTGGAAATTCAATTCCGGCTGCTTCTAAAAGGGGAGTTACCGTTAATCCAGGGGGATAGGTTTGACACCCCGAAGTGTGGCAAGCATAACCCACCATATCTAATATAATAGCAGCTTGTAAATTTGTTAGATTTTCTGGTTTTCCTGTAAAGGCAAAACTGCCTAAAAGTCCAACTTCTTCTTGATCAAAAAAGACAATCGTTAAGGTTTTAGGAGTGGATTTTTCAGCCAATAAACGGGCAATTTCTAAAACAACAGCAACTCCACTGGCATTATCATCTGCACCGGGAGAATTCGGAACCGTATCATAATGAGCAGCTAATACAATTTCCCCTGCTTTTGGATCAGTTCCTAAACGTTGAGCAACAATATTAACCCCCTGTTTAAAGGATTGTAAATGGGGAGAAAACTTCAATAATTCTAATTGCTGGGTTAAATAATTTCTCACCCGTTCTCGGTCAGAGTCTTGATATCGTTCTCCCACTAAGACTTGAATATGTTCCCATAATTTAGTAGGATTAATTTGATTGAATTGAGGAGAAATTGAAGAACTTGAAAGAGATTCAAGGTTTGGGGTTTTAGGACTCTCTAGGGGAATCAGTTTAGAAGGAATTTGCTGCTCTGCTAATCCTTGTACCAACCCCAGGAACACCCCAATCAGTATCACCCCACCAAGAAAAAAATGAATCCACTGTTTTACCTTCATTCGCGATTAAAATCAATCGGTTTACCCATTAGCTTAAATTGTTTCTCTTCCGATTGAATATAAGGAATATGAGTCATTTCTAGCTCTAATAATTGAGGGTGTTTAGGAAGCCATTCTTCAGGAAGGGGTTGAAAATTTTCAGCCGTTTTATAGAAGGATAAAATTTCGGCTTCTAAAGAATTTGATAATTGATTAATGCGTTCATACTGTTGTTTCAGTTTAATCCAATTTTGTTGAGCTTGAAATCGATAGATTTGTGCTTGTTTAACCGCTAGTTTAGCACGAATTTGTCTTAATTTAATACGAGTGGCTTGAATTTCTTGATCGAGTTGTTGTAAATCCAATGACCAGCGATTAGCTTCTTCTTGAGTTTGTTGTTGTAGGAGTGCTAGAGATTCTGGAGAAGAATCTGAGGTAAATAAGACGGTAACATGAAAGTTAGAACGCTTATTTCGCAAACTTTCATATTGAAATTTAATTGCATTAATTTCTGCTTTAATGCTGTTCCATTCTGTTTGTAACTCTTGTAAAGTTTGGCTCATGGGATCATCCTTTTGAGAATTTAAGCAAAAACAACCGTTCGATTTCCATAGACTAACACGCGATTTTGTAAGTGTAAACGAACGGCCCTCGCTAAAACCAATCGTTCTAAATCCTTACCTTTTCTAATTAAATCTTCTACGGTGTCTCGATGGCTGACCCGCACAACATCCTGTTCAATAATTGGCCCCTCGTCTAAATCCGCCGTAACATAATGGGCGGTTGCACCAATAATTTTAACCCCCCGTTCATGGGCTCGTTGATAGGGATTTGCACCCGCAAAAGCCGGGAGAAAAGAATGGTGAATATTGATAATTTTAGAATAATTATCGACAATTTGAGGACTTAAAATCTGCATATATTTAGCAAGAACAACTAAATCAATTTTATATTTTTTTAAGAGTTCTAACTGTTGAGCTTCTTGCTCTAATTTATTTTCTGCTGTAATGGGTAAATGGTAAAAATCAATCCCAAATTGATCGGCAAGGGGTTTTAATTTTAAATGATTACTCATTATTAAGGGAATTTCTGCTATCAGTTCTTGAGCTTGCCATCGCCAGAGTAAATCTAATAAACAATGATCTTGTTTTGTGACCCAAATGGATAACCGAGGAATGGTATCGGAAAAATGCAATTGCCAATGAGCATTTAAGGGTTTAGCAATGGCACTAAAGGCAGGCGCAATAACATCACGGGGTAAATTAAATCCGTCTAATTGCCATTCAATTCGAGTTAAAAAAATGTTAGCCGTAAAATCCGTATGTTGATCGGCATGAATAATATTTCCTCCATTGGAGTAAATAAAATTCGCAATTTTAGCAACTAACCCTTTTTGATCGGGACAAGAGACTAATAAAGTGGCTGTGGGTACGTTCATTCTCAAGTCGGATTAAAATAGTATCAAAATTATATAGCAATCCTATTTGAGTTGTATCCAAAATTTGGGTCTAAAAGGGAATAGGGAATAGGGAATAGGGAACAGAGATAATACTTCTGGCTGTTTCATATCAGTTGTAAATGATTACAACCTGTCTCGAAGGCGCGGATTACTATATCTAAAACTTGTTGTTATTCTTCAGCCTATTCCTGATATTGTTATGTGTTAGCTACTCTTTTGCAATGGAGCAAAAACAAAGGTTAAGGGCAGGATTTTAAGCGCGTTAATAATAATACAATTTCATCAATAGCTTTTCTGAGTTCAGTTGTAGGTAAGTGAGTTTGATTAATCATAATACTAAAAACTAAAGGTTGATAATCGGGGGGAGAAATATATCCGGCTAAGGATGAAACTCCGGTTAAAGTTCCCGTTTTTGCTTGGACAATTCCGACAGCCGAACTATCTTGAAATCGTCCTTTTAATGTGCCACTGATTCCCGCAACGGGGAGGGAATTCTGATATAATTCTGTAACGGGAGAACCTGCCATTAGTCTTAAAGTTTGAACTAAAGCCAAAGGAGTAACTAAATTATTCTGAGAGAGTCCTGAACCATCAACTAAGTAATAACCCTGGGGATTAACGCCTAATCGAGTTAACATTAATTGAATTTCTTTTAATCCTGATTCTACACTATCAGACCGGGAATTCTGTACCCCTAAAGTTCTTAAGAGAGATTCAGCAAAAACATTATTACTTTCTGAATTTAGGGTTTTAATTAATTCAGATAAAGGGGGAGATTCCACAAAGGCTAATTCTTCTGGAGGATAGGAAAAATTAGCAGCTATTGAGGTTTGCAAAACTTGAATTCCTGAATTCAGTAAAACCTGCTTAAAGACTTGAATAAAATTCTCCGTCGGTTCAACAACGGCGGCATAAACGGGTTCAGGTTCTGCACCAACTCTTAATTGTCCTGAAACTCGAATAATAGGTTTACTTAAATCTCGTCCAATATCCACAAATTCGGGTTCATTTTTGTTAACCGTTTTGGTTTGATTCTCTACTGTCCATCCCGTTGCTTGTTCTGGACGTACCCAAGTTACTTTTAACGGTTGTCCGACCCCTTGGGGAGAGAGGATTAAATCTAAGGAATTTTGATTTAAAATTAAACTATTAATTGGTGCGCCATAACCGGATTGTATATCTTCCCATTGCCAACTAGAATGTATAGGTGAACCTGTAAAATAACCATCTACAGCAATTAATTGATTAATTTGACTGATGCCTTTATTTTTTAACTGTTGTGCTAAATCTTTAAGTTGAGTTTCGGTTAAACTAGGATCACCTCTTCCGACAATATAAATATTTCCTTGATTATCGCCATAAACCGAGGTTCTAATTCTAAAATTTGCGCTTAATTTTTGGAAAGCCGCAGCCGTTGTTAAGAGTTTAACGGTGGAAGCAGGAATAAAATAATATTGACTATCTCGATTATAAAGGGTTCTACCTTGGGTTAAGGTTTCGATTAAAATTCCCCAGCGAGAGTGTTGAAATTGGGGACGATTTATAAGGGTATTAATGGCGGGTTCCAGTTCTGTTGGGCAGATTTTTTGAGAAGAAGATTCAGTTTGACTCAAAACAGGTTGAGATAGACTCAAAAAACAGATTAAGCCACCGAATAAAAATTTTTTCATGATCTTTTTAAAATTTAGAGGTTTCTAGTATAAATTGAGCCATTTTTAAACTTCCTCCTGGTTTTCCCATGCGTTCTTCCCCATTTGTTAAACAAGATTTTAAATAGTCGGAATTTTGTAAGGTTTGTATTACTGTTTCCGCAGCTTTATCTAAAATAGTATCATCCGCAGGTTTCGTTCCAATTAATTGAATCGATGATCCTAATAATCTCAACTGCGCTTCAGCAAATCGATAGGTAAAAGCAGGGCCATTACCAGGAATTGTAATCACAGGTTTTCCCTGTCCCACGGCTTGTTCGTTAGCAGTTCCAGCCATTCCTAGAACTAAATCAGCCGCATTTAAAATGTCAGCAAATCTATCACAATAACACATCACGTTTAAACCCGTTTTACTAATTAATGTTCCGCTTTCATGTTGCCAACCCAAAGATATTGCTAGTTCATCTAATTCTACCATTAAACGGTGAACAGCCGCGACTCTAAATTGAATTTTTTGCAAACTCTTATTATCAATCAATTCAACTAATTTTAACAGTAATTTCAAATTATGTTTAGCTTCCGGGAGGCGAGAACCGGGAAGAATAGCAATCATCCGAGATGCAGAATCTAGGTTTAAATTAACCTTGGTGAGGGTAAGATTATCCATCATCGGAGTTCCCACAAATTGAGCTTTTTTAATCTCTTGTTTTTGTAAATCCTTGGCGGTAAACTGATCCCGTGTAAAGACAGCTAAACAACGCTTATGATTCAGCAAATAAGGAAGAATTAACCCTAAATTGAGTTTTCCTTCATAATAACTAGAATAGGCAGACAGAAAAATAATATAAGGTTTTTGGGTTAAATAAGCGATCGCAGCCACAACAATATCTCCTGTCACCATTAAAATATCATAATGTTTAACTTCTTTCTTAATAATTTGTAATTGTTTACATAATAATCCGATTAAACCCGATGTAATATCTTTGAGAAAAACAAAAGGATTCATATATAAAAACCCTCCCGATGGTAACGTTCGAGTGGGGGTGAGAATTGGAACCCCTAAGCGACGGTAAACCTGACCCTCTCCAACAATAGGAACAGCCGCAATTTTTACGGTAGAATCTAAAGATAATAACTGTTTAATAATCTCTCCATTACAAGTATCTTCTCCGTGACCATTACTTAAGAATAAAATAGTTTTATTTTTCATATTTTTGTGCAAAAATTACCTAAAAACAGACATTCATTTAAAATATCATTAATTTTATATAGCAATCCCAAATAGGTTGTAATAATTTATAACTGATATGAAACAGCCAGAAGTATTATCTCTGTTCCCTGTTCCCAGTTAAGCTGTTCCCTTTTGAACCGAGATTTTGGATACAACTCAAATAGGATTGCTATATTCAATTTTTGAGCCAATTCTATGTAAAATAAAAATTGGCAATTTTATCCAACACAGTCCCAACCGTGAAATTTTTTGTCTATCATACTCCTGAACTAGCCCCTGCGAATGTTCTTCCCGACTGTGCAATTGTCGTGGATGTGTTACGCGCGACAACCACCATCGCCACTGCCTTAAATGCGGGAGCCGAGGCGGTACAAGTGTTCAGCGATATTGATGCCTTAATGCAAACGAGCGAAAAATGGCCCGCCGACAAACGCATTCGTGTCGGTGAACGGGGGGGTGCAACGGTAGATGGGTTTGATTTAGGCAATTCTCCCTTAAGTTGTACCCCAGAAGTGGTCAAGGGCAAACGATTATTTATGACCACGACCAATGGAACCCGAAGTTTAGAACGAGTTCAAGCCGCTGCTGTCGTGTTAACTGCCGCTTTTATTAATCGACGGGCCATTGTAGAATATCTGATGACAAAAACCCCAGAAACCGTTTGGGTCTTAGGTTCGGGTTGGGAAGGCAGCTATTCCCTCGAAGACACCGCCTGCGCGGGAGCAATTGCCCAAAATTTAGTCAATGAAATGGGTTATCCTTTAGATGATTTTGCGGGCAATGATGAAGTGTTTGGGGCAATTGCATTATATTCTCAATGGCAAAATAAACTGTTTGAATTGTTAAATCATGCCAGCCATGGTCAACGGTTATTGCGTTTAGGGTGTTATGATGACTTGAAATATTGCGCCCAAACCGATATTTTAGATATATTACCCATGCAAAAAGAACCGGGAGTTTTAATGAAATCGGACATCAAAAAACAAAGCTTACAGTTTTGGATGGAAGAACCCAACACCTAACCCCAATTTCGGAATTAATCAATACTAAATATACCGTCGGTGAATCAACCTTCTAACCCCCATGCCAACACTGTAACTCTCCCCTTTTTCTCGTGGATGGGGGCAAATTATCACCGACTTCCTGTTGAAATTCAAAACTTTTATTTAATGTTGTCAACCTATTTGCAAATTCTCAGTGATTCTCAAGTTCTCCCCACCTTAGATGATTTTGCAGAACGCATTAATCAGGAACACCAAAAATGTTTAGACACTCCACAAACCTCCTTGATTCATGCGCGCAATGCTGGAGAATGGTTGCTGCACGTTCAAGCTCAATTATCCCCTGAACATTGGCAAGTTTGGTTTAACGAACATTTTACGTTTTCTCCCCAAACCGCCGCCATGTATATGCAAATTGCTAAAAAAATGCCAGGGGTGAATCCCGGTGTTTTTTCCTCAGCTATCGATTCTAATCCGAACCCTTCAAAAACCCTGGTTTTTCCGGTTAAGCCAATTTTACCCGATTCTCAACCTCAAAATTTAACAAATGAGGTTAAAACTCTTTCTCCTAAATCCCCTCAAATAGAACCTCAAAACCTTGTTCCCAAACCTACTGTAGAGACGCGCCATGATACGTCTTTATCCGGTTTTGAGATGATTTTAACAGGCGAATCTCCTACCCTGAAAAATTCTCCAATTCCAGAAAAACCCGAAGTCTTAGAATCTCCTGTCACTCGAATTACTATTAATCCGAAAGAATCGATTATTGATGTTGAAGTTACTCCGATTAACCCTCCTGAACCTGCGCCAATTGAACCTCAAAAACCGGCTAAAAAAACCGCAGAACTAATTAAATTAATGATTCCTGGGGTTGTTGTTCCCAAAGCACGTCCTAGAGTAACTAGCAATGGAACTTATTTACCTCCCCGTTATCGCGCTTGGCGAAATCGTGCAGAAGTAGAAATTTATCGGCAAATTTCAGAACAAAATATTACCCATAAATTTCCTTTACGCAAAGCCGCCATTGTGATTCGATTATTAGGAAATCATCGGACAAATTCAGATATTGATAATTTAGCAGGTGCGTGTTTAGATGCGTTAACGTTAAATGGTGCTGGGGTTTTAATTGATGATCGTTTAAGTTGTTTACCGCAATTAAGCGTTGAATTTGATCCCGATTCCAAACAAACAGGTGTTTATATTGAAATTGAACCGTTGTAAGTTAAGGATTTCCGATTATCCAGGGAAATTAAATCCTAGAAAATATCCGAATTGTACCGAGGATTACGAATAAAATCTCGACTAAATTAACCTGAGAAGCATAATGTTTTCTATCCCAATAAGAAAAGGGACTCATAAATCGATAATCACTAAACGGGAAAAAATGGCGGTGAGCATCGTCGTGATGGACGGGTAAATCAAATAAGGAATGTAAGACTAAACTTAAACAGAATATTTGTAAGATTTGCCATTGATAAAATGTAGCAATCGCTAATCCAATAACCGCTAAAGGAATTGAATGAGAAATCGCAACAATTGTTTGTATGGCTGGGGAATAATACCCCTCTGACCAGATTTTATATTCGGGCATTTTAGTGATAAATTTTGCCCATCCATAGAATAAAAAAATGGGAATATCCGGTAATATTCCCCCTAAAATAATCCATAAATTCGCTTCGGGATCAGTGGCTTTTCCCAAAATCGCTAAATTTAAAATAGCGTGACTGGGTGTATACATAAATTACAGCAAACCATACACCCATTGAACTAACTCAGGTGCGCGTAAAACCCCTTCATGGCGACCCACGGGTTGACCATTTTTAAATAATATTAAAGTAGGTAACGCCATAATATGATATTGAGACGCGAGTTCCGAGTATTTATCACTATCAATTTTAACAATTTGGATTTGTTGACTCATTTCTTGATTGACTTCTTCTAAAATAGGAGTCATCATTTGGCAAGGGCCACACCAGGTTGCATAAAAATCCACTAACACCGGAACATCGGAATGGGCGAGTAATTCTTGAAAGCTATTAAAGGTTTGTTTCACGGCCATAGCTCATCACCAGACAGTTTTGCTCCTTAATTATAACGATTCTTCCCAAATCAGGTTTCTCTTAACGGGACAACTCAAATCTGAGATGATGAGTTTTGATGGAATAACAGTTGGAGAAACAATTGAATGGAACTTTTACCTGAAAATCTACAACACTTAAAAGGACAAGTGGCGATCATCACGGGGGGCTCACGGGGTATTGGTCGCGCGACAGCCTTAGCGTTAGCCACAGAAGGTGCTAAAGTTGTGATCAATTATGCGAGTTCTTCGACCCCCGCAGATGAAGGGGTTGCTGAAATTACAGAAGCGGGGGGGGAAGCGATCGCACTCCAGGCAGATGTGTCCAAAGTAGATCAAGTGGATACCTTATTTAACAAAGTCACCGAAACCTGGGGAAGAGTTGATATTTTAGTGAACAATGCCGGGATTACCCGTGATACTTTACTGTTAAGAATGAAGCCGGAAGACTGGCAAGCAGTGATTGATTTGAACTTAACCGGGGTATTTCTGTGTACTCGTGTAGCGAGTAAAATCATGCTCAAACAAAAGTCGGGACGAATTATTAATATTACTTCTGTTGCGGGACAAATGGGCAACCCCGGCCAAGCCAATTATAGTGCAGCCAAAGCGGGGGTGATTGGGTTTACAAAAACAGTAGCTAAAGAATTAGCCAGTCGCGGGGTAACGGTAAATGCGGTTGCGCCTGGATTTATTGCTACAGATATGACCAAAGAGTTGAAAAATACGGAAGAAATTCTCAAATTTATTCCCTTGGGTCGTTACGGTGAACCCCAAGAAGTGGCGGGAATGATTCGCTTTTTAGCCGCAGACCCAGCAGCAGCTTATATTACAGGTCAAGTATTTAATGTTGATGGCGGAATGGTGATGGCTTAGATCAAATTGGGGTTCGAGTCCCCGTAGAGACGCGCCATGGCGCGTCTCTACTATTTATTCGGCTAGAGTTAGAATATCTACGCCTGTTTCTGTCACCGCAACGGTATGTTCAAATTGAGCCGAGAGTTTGCGATCGCGGGTAATTGCTGTCCAACCATCATCTAAAACTTTAGCTTCCCAGGTTCCTTCATTAATCATCGGTTCAATGGTAAAAACCATCCCTGGACGCAGACGTTTTCCCTTTCCCCGTTCTCCATAATGGGGAATTTGAGGCGCCGTATGAAAGACTGTATTCACCCCATGACCCACAAAATCTCGCACCACCGAAAACCCGTGGGCTTCCGCATATTCTTGAATCGCCGCCCCAATATCACCAATGCGTCCATTGGGTTTAACCGCTTCAATACCCCGTCTTAAACATTCTTCCGTAACTTCAACTAATTTTTGAGCCACGGGAGAGGGTGTTCCAACAAAAAAGGTGCGAGAGACATCACCATAATAACCATCCAGAATCGGGGTGACATCCACATTGATGATATCTCCATCTTGAAGAATCTGTTTCGCGTTTGGGATACCATGACAGATGACTTCATTAACACTGGTACAGATTGATTTTGGGAATCCGTGATACCCTAGGGGAGCACTGCGAGCACCATGTTCCTGTGTCCAGCGTTCCGCTTCATCGTTGAGTTCCAGGGTACTTACCCCCGGTTTAATCATCGGTTCAAGATGATTTAACAGTTGTGCCGCCAGACGTCCTGCTTGACGCATTTTTTCAATTTCTCGGCGGGATAAAAGAACAATTGTGTCACTTCCCATTTGTTTGTTAAAAATCTGAATGTATCTCGCAAGTTGTCAGCCTTTATCTTAAAGTATCATAATTAGTTAACTAAATTGTGGCTATTGTTGAGGTTTTTAAAGCTGCAATTGTTAGGCAAGCCCAGCCACAAATCAAAGCTAGACCGCCGATAGGAGTGATCATCCCCAGCCATCCAATAGATTTTATAGCGAAAATCTCTAAGATCAAAAAAAAGGTGGGCATTGCCCACCCTTACGATTATGATTGAGTTTCAGAGTTTAAATTCACTTTAACAACGCGATGAATTACTTCCGGTGCTTTCGGTAACGTAACGGTTAGAATTCCGTCAGTGTATTCAGCTTTAACTTCCGTTTGCACAATGGCTTCATTAAGGGAAACTACTCGACGAAATTGACCGACAGGAAACTCAGAATGAGTGATTTTGTGACCTTCAGAAACTTCTGTTTCAAGAGTTTTACCCGAAATAGCAACCCCACTTTTTGCGACTTCAATATCTAATTCATTTTTATCTAAATTGGGGATAATAGCCCGAACAATAAACTGTTCTGGCGTTTCTTCCAGTTGTACCGCCGGAGTCCAGTCTGTAGCAACTTGAGTTTGGCTTAATTCATCTAAGACTTGATCAACTTGACGTTGAATGTTTTCAATTTCTGCAAAACCGGGAAAAGAAAAACGAGTTAACAGCATCATTAGTGTTCTCCTTTGAGATTGTTTAGGTTTTTGTTTAGGAATTGCTTTGCTTTACATCTCTAATAATGGATTATTTCTTCAAAACCTAAAATGGAAAAAACCGTACTCTTAAGTCGTACTTCCCTAACAGTGATCAGTTATCAGTGATCAGTTATCAGTGGGGAGTAGGGAACTGGGGATGGGGAAGCACTGATAAGAGTACCTCAACCGTCAATTAACGTCCTAACTCTTTTGACCGTTGAGTGGCAGCTTTGACCGCTTCTATTAAAGCTGAACGAAATCCCGCTTTTTCCAGTTGGGAAACTCCGGCGATGGTAGTTCCTCCTGGACTGGTAACACGATCTTTGAGTTCGGCTGGATGTAAGTTAGATTGTGACAGGAGTTGGGCGGTTCCTAATACCGTTGATAACGCTAATTTAGAGGCTATAGGGCGAGGAAGTCCAGCCGCAACTCCTCCATCGGCTAAGGCTTCAATTAAAATCGCCACATAAGCGGGGCCAGAACCCGATAATCCGGTGACGGCATCTATTAAAGCCTCCGGCACGTCTACCACGTCTCCAACGGCCTGAAAAATGCGTCTGGTGAGATCTAAATGGGGGGGGTACACCAATTTTCCAGAGGCGATCGCACTCACACCCGCCCCGACGGTCGCTGGAGTATTGGGCATAATTCTAATCACCGGATGTTTCGGAAAAGCCGTTTCTAATTTATTAAGAGGAACTCCTGCTAAAATAGACAAAACAACCGTATCCAGTCCTAACGTCACACCTCCCCCTAATTCCGTGGCGATCGCTTCAAAAATTTGGGGTTTAATCGCTAATAAAAGAGCTTCCGTTGCCTGAGTAGTTTCCTGATTATTAGCGGTTACAACAACACCATACTGTTGTGCCAAACTATTGCGACGCTCTTGTTGAGGATCACTAATAATAATTTCAGATGGTTGATAAATATGAGAAGAAATTAAGCGGGAGATGAGAGCTTCTCCCATCACCCCGCCACCAATTACACCTAATTTAAACATAAATTAAACTTGTAATATTAAATCCTGAAATTAATGCTACAGAAGAGGGAACAGGGAAAAGTTATCAGTTATCAGTTATCAATTATCAGTGAAATTATCAGTGGTTAGATTTACTTGGAGCCTACGGTCTGAACTTGACTAGCCACGTTTTTACAGAAGTTAAACCTCTCCCCCCCATCCCCTTGTCCCCTTGTCCCCTTGTCCCCCCATCTCCTTGTCCCCTTGTCCCCTTGTCCCCCCATCCCCTTGTCCCCTCTTCCCGTGCTGCCCTGCTTAATTTACTGAATAGCCTGAGCGCGTTCCGGTTGCCAAACGGGGGCTGATGGAGCCGCCATGCGGGGGTTACGCGCTTGAGGAATTCCTTCGTGGACGACGTTACCGCCTTGAGTTCTGACTTGAACGCAACTGGGGGTAAACAGGAAGATGCTTTCGCCAATGCGTTCTTGATGACCATCGAGGGCGAAGGTGCCCCCAGCCACAAAGTCAACGGCTCTTTGGGCTTGATCTGGATCCATTAAGGTTAAGTTTAAAACCACAGATTTGCGTTCTTTGAGAGCGCGAATGGCGGTCGGCATTTCTTCAAAGGTGCGGGGTTCCATCACCACCACTTCAGAAATACCATTCAGAGCACCGGGCATTCCAATAACATTATTCATGGTTGATCCCATTCCAACTTCAGACATTACACCACTACCCATAGATCCAACAGATCGTTGTGAACGACGAGATGCACGAGGTTCCTCTGCCACCATCGGTTGAGGGACAGGTTGTTCCTGTGGGGGGGGATAGTTACCCGGGTAGCGATCCCCTTCCATTTCATCGTATTCGTAATCGTATTCTACAGAGTCATTGAACCCTACAAAATCTTTTAGTCTAGTAAAAAGTCTGTTCACGGTCTAGTCTCCAGTACGACTTTAGAATTTTAACTCAACTCCCACGAGGGGTAAATTGAGGGTGTTGGCTATATCGATTTTTTGTAAGACTTGCCTATTTTACAGTAAGTTTTTGGTTTAATTCCTCCTCTGCCCAAAAATGATTCGTCCTAGTCGGATCATCGTAGCACCTTTTTGAATGGCTAGAGAATAGTCTTCTGACATTCCCATTGATAATTGTTGCATCTCAATATTAGTCCAATTCTGGTGTTGAATTGTTTCTGCTAACTCACGGGTGCGCTCAAAAACACCCAGGGTTTCTGACTCGCTTAATCCTAAACAGGGAATGGTCATTAACCCTTTAATTTTAAGATGTTGGCATTGGTTTAATTGAGGTAATTCTGCTAAGAGTTCGGGGATAGTCCAGCCAAACTTATTCGGATCGGGTAAAATCTTCACCTGAAGGCAGACTTGAGGCTGATACCCCAACTCTCCCGCTAACCGATCTAAACGCAAAGCTAACTTTAAACTATCGATAGATTGAATCCATTGAAACAGTTGTAATGCTTTTGTGGCTTTATTCGTTTGTAAATGACCAATTAAATGCCAAGTAATATCCTGAAGATCTTGTAATTGAGGATATTTTTCAGCCGCTTCCTGGACTCGATTTTCAGCAAAATCTCGAATTCCGGCTTGATAGGCTATCCGCATGGCTTCAACGGAAACCGTTTTTGTGACCGCAATTAATCGCACAGACTCAGGAATAGAAGCTCGAATTTTAATAATTTGTTCTGTGATCAAATCAATCATAATCGTTTTTTTATCAATTTACGGTTATCTGTCAACGGTTAACCGTCAATCATTAACAGACACCGATCAGAAATTATTGAAACGTATTGTGATGGACATCTTGGAGTTTTTTATATTCCTCGGCTTGTCCGGTTCGGCGCAGCATTCTTAAGCGAATTTCGACGAGAAGTTTCGCATCAGAACGGCTAATGGGTTCAAATTTTAATCCCGTTGGCCCCTGTGTCACTAAGAAAAATAGGCGCTGGGCGTAAAGGGTTGTGAACAATTCTTGATGATCCTCAACCGGGCATATTTTGAACAATAACCCGAAGTTGGGATGGTTCATGTAAGTTTCAGTGGTCATTAAGTCTAAAAAATAACCAATAAAGTTAATTGAGGAACAGCTTAACAGGAATTTGAATAATCCAAGCTATCAATTATACAAGCCTATGGTCAATTTAGTTTGACTGATCCACTTCAGGGTTTAAAGTTCCCCGCCCCAAATTAAACGCACACCCCAAAACAAGGTTAAGCCAACCAGAGCGATACTATCCCGACGTTTAAAGCGCAGTTGATGCCATTCCACCCGATGCTGGTTCGGACTGGTGAACCCTCGCACTTGCATGGCACTGGAAATTTGTTCTGCGCGTAATAATAAGTTTTGTAGAAGTCGTTCTGCAATGGTTAACCAAACCTGAATGGTTCGTTTTAGCCCTAGTTTTTTCCAATTAATAGCACGAGTTCGCACGGAACGGATTAAATTTTGAATTTCTTCTAAAACTAAAGGAAAAAATCGTAACGATAGGGTTAGGGTTAAGGCAATTTCTGTAACGGGTAACTTTAACCCTCGTAACGGCTCCATTAAACTTTCTAAAGCCATTGCAATTTCTTCAGAAGCAGTGGTCAGCAAATACAAATTTGTACTATAAACGAGGGTAAATAATAAGGTACTGGTTCTGATTCCTAAGTCTACAGAATAACGGGTAATTTCTAACGGCCATTGATCAAATAACACATACCGATAGGACGTTGGTTGAGGTAAAGTTAGGCTTGAGTTAGAGGCTTGATTCGTTTGTTGTTGCTCTGGTTTATTTGCCAATAAATCAAAGGTTAATTCCTGTTCAGGAAGTCGAGGTTGATGGTCTACGGCTAAACCATCGGGCATAATACAACTGACCACAAAAAGTAACCCACAAAACATCAGTAACCACCCCATTTGTCGCTTCCACACTCGTAACGGAATTCGAGCCAATAAGGTGATTAAAATTAACAACCCGACTAATACTAATCTCCATACAGGGTGTGCTAAAAGCGGAGCTACTAAAAAGCTCATCAACCACACTAACTTAACCCTGGCATCTAAACGATGTAACCAAGTAATCGGTTGTTCTAAATATAGTCCAATGGGAAGCGATCGCAGTAAGTCCATAGAAGAGCAGGGCAGGGAAAGTAGGGGGATCAGGGGGAAAAGGTAGGTTAGTGTTTAAGTAACCAAGGAGAGGGGCTGTTAATCATATTAACAACACCTCCTAAGACTTGATTATAACTTTCATAAAGTTCTTGATCGGTTTCAGTATTGATGTAATTACATCTAATAGCAAATTCAATCCAAGTTTGGGTTTCTGATGCTTCAGATTCACCATCATTAAGCTGGGCAATAAAATCGACTTCATCGCGATGCTTTTGTCCTGATCCAGCAAAATTAGCACAAACAGAAACAATTAAGGTGTATTCCAAATGCGTTGATGATAATCTTCTAATTTGGCATAGGGATCAACTGAGGGATGTTCATGATCATGATGGTGGTGATGATGATGATCATGACCACCATCATGATCATGATGATTTCCTGAAATTGCAGCTAACCGGAATTTGCACATTTCACAGTTCATTTGAACTTCTCCGAGTTGGGTTTCTATTTCCCGTTCTCGTAAGAGGTGTAAAAGTTCCTGTTGAATGCCCATTTCCGGTAAACAAGTCATCTGAATTTCGGGATATTGTTCCTGTTGTTGGGCTGTTATATCAAAGATTTTTTTAACTAAAACCCCAGTAAATAAGAAGTAAGGTAAGACAATAATTCGTTTGGGTTGATAGAGTCGAGCGCGACGAAATCCTTCTTCTAAACGGGGATGAGTAATACCAATAAAACAAGTTTCAACGGTTGAATAACCGCTTCCTTCCCAAAGAATTCGAGCCAGTTTATAAACATCTCCATTAGCATCAGGATCGCTTGCACCCCGTCCGACAAATAATAATACGGTTTCGGAATTGGAAATGTTTAAAGGGTTTAATTCGGGCTGTTCTAATTGGTGTAAACGCGATCGCAATAATTCTAAAATATTGGGACTAATGCCAAAATGTCGGCCATAATGAAAGGTTAATTGCGGATGTCGTTGTTTGGCTCGATCTAACTCATTGGTAATATCAAATTTATTATGTCGCGCTGCAAATAATAATAAGGGTAAGGCGGATAATTCCGTATAACCTTGTTCAATACAGCGATCAATTCCTTCTTGAATAGTAGGTTCTGTTAATTCTAAAAAACAAGGAACCACCGGACGCGAATGATCTAATTGTTGATAGGCTTGAGCAAATTCTAAAAAGGTTTCTCGTCCATCTGTATCACGGGTTCCATGACCAATGAGTAATAACGGACGCTGTAGAGGTAAGGACGGAAATGTTGAGTTTGAGGGTTGAATGGAAAGTTCTGTGTTATAAGTCATGTTAAGTTTAAATCTCCTTCCCCGTGTGAGGCAGGTATAGAGCAAAGTGATCGGTAGGCATTCTGGCTTGTTAGAAATAACCTAACTTACAGTTGCCGCACAGCCTCGGACTTTCACCGATGTTTCCCTACCCGATTACAGTGAATGATTAAGTATTTATTCCATTTTACCCCAGAAAGCAAAAAGATGCGATGAAGGTTGATGGTTTGTTAGTGGAGGTGAAGAATGTGCTTCGCACGCTAATGTTTCTAGCTATTAACCCTTGCCAGAACACTCATTGCATCTTGATAACTGATAACTGATAACTGATAACTGATTAATCAATCGTGATGGATTGAGGGCCGCCGGAATTTCCGTTATTATTTTTAGAGTCAGAGGGGCTAGATACAGAGGTTCCTCCCTGTTTCTCTAGCCAAGTTTTAACGGGATCATCATTCAGGTTTAATTTCAATAAACCTGAGAAAAACCCACCAAAAAATGCAATGGGTTCACGGGTTAATTCTTGTAAAATTGGTTTGAGTTCATCCATAATCGAACAGTCTCCTTAAAGCCTGCGATCGCAATAAATCCATCTGGATTTTAGCGCGTTTAACAAAATTTAGCCGTTTAGTAATTATTGGAACCTTCTGAATATCCCCCATCCGAGGAATAGCCATCGGAGGAAGAACCCTCAGAGGAAGAACCCTCAGAGGAATAGCCCTCGGAAGAATATCCCTCAGAATTTCCCCCAGAAGAGGAGTTATCATAATATCCATCAGAAGAATAACCGTTGCTATCACTATAGGAACCCGTATCTGAATAACCGTTATTGTAAGTTTCAGCCGTGTTAGTATAGGTGCCATCCCCACTCGAACCTTGTACTGGATCACCGTCTTCAATAGCAACTTTAGTTCCCGTTTCTATGCTATTAGGTTCATGGGGTTTCGCTTTAATACTGCCTTTTCGTCCTTCTAATTCAGGCAATTCTGGGAACTTTTCAACAGGCATTCCTTCAACAACTTTTCCCATAAATTCCCCCCAACTATAAGCCGCGCTACTACTAGCTCCCCAGGTTGGATCATTATTATCATTTCCTAACCAAATTCCGGTTACAGCTTGAGGAATATACCCAATAAACCATAAATCTCTCGCTTCTTCAGAGGTTCCAGTTTTACCAGCCACTTCTCGGTCGGGTAACGCCGCTGCGCCTCCAGTACCGCCATTAACAACTCCTTCTAACATCCAAGTTGTAATTGCAGCACTATTTTTATCTAAAACTTGTTTGGGTTTAAATTTAGCTTGATAAATGATATTTCCCTGTTGATCTAAAACTCGCCGAACCCCATGAGCCGGAATATAATTGCCTTCATCAGCTAAAGTTCCATAAGCATTGGTTAATTCTAATAAATTAACTTCATAAGCACCTAAAGCCATGGCATAAGTTGGTTTTAAAGGAGATTTAATTCCCATATCTTTTGCTAATTTTATGGCAGGTTCAAACCCCACATCCACTAATACTTTAACAGCAATTACATTAATAGAACGACTCAAGGCATCAGACATCGACATCCAGCCATAATGTTTATTGCCATAATTTCGAGGACGATAACCATCGACTTTATAAGGTTCATCCAAATAACTATCATAAGGGGAAAAACCCGCCCCAATCGCTGCGGCATAAACTAATCCTTTAAAGGTTGATCCCGGTTGTCGTTGTGCTTGGGTAACCCGATTAAATTCACTTTCTTTATATTGATATCCCCCGACCATTGCCTTAACTTCTCCGGTTTTGGGTTCAATAGAAACTAACGCAGCTTGACCAAAATTAGCTCCAGCACCATCAAGTTCTACCGCATCTTTAACGGTTTTTTCTGCGGCTTCTTGCCATTTTAAATCTAAACTGGTTTCAACCGTTAATCCCCCTGCTGCCATCGCATCTTTGGATATATATTGGGGGAGTTCTTTGAGAACATAACTCGAAAAATAAGGAGCTTTCACTAATAACCGTTTAGGTTGACTAGGTTTAAGATTAAGCGGTTCTTGCATCGCGGCTTGTGCTTCGGCGGCCGTGATCACCTTAGCATCCTGCATTCGTTGGAGAACAATATTGCGTCGTTTCGTCGCCGCCTCTGGATTTTCTAAGGGAGAATATTGACTCGGTGCGGGGGGTAAACCCGCTAACATTGCCATTTCCGACAACGTTAATTCATTCACGGATTTACTAAAATAAACATAAGCTGCGTCCGCTACTCCGTAAGCCCCTGAACCCAAATACACTAAATTTAGATAGCGTTCTAGGATATCTTCCTTACTCATTTGATCTTCAATTTTCCAAGACACCATGGCCTCTTTGAGTTTACGGATGAGGCTATGTTCTTGATTCAAATACACAATTCTGGCTAACTGTTGGGTGATGGTACTTCCGCCTTCAACCACTCCCCCCGCTAAGACATTAGACCCAATGGCGCGAACAATTCCTTGATAGTCCACTCCATCATGGTCATAAAAACGAACATCTTCCGTAGAAATAAAAGCTTGTACCAGTTTTTCGGGAATTTGTTTGAGTCGCAGTTTTTCCCGTGTTGCTGGCCCGGTTTGCATTAAAATATCACCATTCGCGGCTTTAATGGTAATAGTGCCATCCCGACTAAAGGATGCCATCGTATTTACTGAAACTTGGGGTAAGCTTTGATCAATTTGATACCATTGCCAAGCTCCATAACCCAACGCACCACCGCCGACACTAATTACGCCAACTCCAATCCAGACACTCGGACGACGATACCACAGTTTCCCTTCAGCATTGGGGGATGTCAGCTTCTGTCGCAGTTTCACCCATTCTGAATTTAACCGCTTCAAGGTGCGATGATGCCAAGCGACCTCCGGGGAATTAGACTCAGAAACCAATTCAGGGGTAGTTTCATCAATTTCAGGTTCTGTTGTCATCGGGGATGACATTACAACCGGTTGGGTTGAAACGTTACTGGGGTTAGTCTCCCATTCGGTTTCGGATGGAGTTGAGTCCGTCTTAGGTCGGGATGGTAATTGAGATTCTTCCATTGGTTCGGACAAATCGGTGGTTTTGGTCATCATTCGACAGTGAATTTTAACAGTGCAGAAGGCAAGCAAAACTTGCCTCTACAGTTGGCTGTCGAAGCCTGATGTCACTGAAAATCAAGGTTTTTTTCTTGATCCCAGTTTTCAGGAGGGTTGGGAAACTGCGGTTTTGCTGGAAGTGGGAAACTCCCTAAACCGCATGACCCAGCGCTAAACCCACAACTAACATTCCTAATACCAGGAACGGTTGGGCACTTGCTTGATATTTAACATCATTTTCTACAGGATTGCGTAGAAAATACATATCTTGGAAGGTAATTTGAGGAATGACCAGCAGCAAGAGAACGGTAGCATAGAGATTTTGCTTGATACTGACCAAATAAACGGCCATCCCCGCTTGGAAGATATCAATCATCAAAACACAAATCCAGGCGGCGGTTGTAATCCCAAACATCACTGGAAGGGATTGTAACCCTAATTGGCGATCGCCTTCGACACTCTTAAAGTCATTAACAATGGCAATTCCTAACCCGGCTAAACTATAAAACAAAGTTAAAATCATCACGGTTGGGGTCAGTTCTCCAAATAAGGCATGACCCGCCCACCAAGGTAAGGCAATATAACTAGCTCCTAGAGCATAATTTCCTAACCAGCCATTTTTTTTCAGTTTCAAAGGGGGTGCAGAGTAAATATAGGACACAAATGCTCCCCCAATACACAGAAGGGTAACGATAGGAAATTCATGTCCGGCCCAAGTATCTAACAGGTAGGAAATGCCGATTCCTAACCCTAATAACAATAAAATTTGGGTGACAACTTGGGGAATGGAAATCGCCCCGGAAGGGATGGGACGGTAAGGTTCATTAATGGCATCGAGTTCGCGATCATAAAAATCATTCAGGGTTTGGGTGTACCCCGTCATTAACGGCCCGGACATTAACATACAAGTCGCTACTTTTAACACATCTTCCAGTGACCAAGAAAAATGTCCTGATGAAGCAGCACCACAGACCACCCCCCAAATTAAGGGAATCCAGGTGATCGGTTTCATCAACTGTAGGCGAATTTTCCAAATGGAGGTTTCTCCCGGTGCTGCCCCTTTCATTCCTAAGAGTTGTCGGGTTTTAGCACTGCGATCAGAAGTCGCTATGTCATTCGCGTTGGCTTCTGGGGTTGATTGTTCTGAAAGTTGAGACGATGGAGTGTCCGACATGATCGTTTGTGCGCTTGTGTGTTGAGTGTCTGCAATACAAAAACTAAGATTAACATGGAGTTGGCCGTTGACTGGTAGGGAACAGGGAACAGGGAACAGGGAACAGGGAATGAGTTGGCTGGATTTAGAGACGCGCTAGGCATCAGTGTCAACTTAAGTTCCCCGCCCGGAAATAAATTTCGGGCTGTAGAGGGGGTTACATGGCGCGTCTCTCTACTGAAATTAATTTCAAGGCTTTTAAACTTAAGTTGACACTGATGTGGCGCGTCTCTACTACAAAGGTTTAAGGATTTCATATAAGGTAGATTACCCATTCTGAAATTGACCTCAATAGAGGTCGGGTACAGCGAAACACACAGAAAACTGAATTAAACCGTCTCGGAAATTCGTTTAATTCATTGAATCTGCATTTTCATCTTCTAAGGCTTGAATTTGCAATAATAATTCTTCTTCTTGGACTTCAAACTCTTCTTCAGAAATATCTCCCATATCAAAAGCTAACTGAAGGGCTAATAATCGTTTACTTAAGTTTTCTTTATCGTCTAGTTCGGCTTCAGCCCGTTCTAGGAGTTGTTCGCCGATCCAGATTACCCCCCCAAAGGGTGCTGTTATTGGAGATAATAATAATCGTAAGACCATAACACCTCCGATTAAGGATTGAGTTGGGCAAAATTAAAGGGGGCTGTAAAATTATTATAGCGAATTCGTAAGCGGTTCTTAAAATAGTGATCAAGTTCTTCAATTTTATCACTAAATTTAGGTTCCGTATCCCAAGGAATTAAATAAGCAGCATTATAGATCATCGTATTAGTTAAGGTTTCATTCTCAACAATTTCTTCTGCTAAGGGGGTTAAGGTGTGTTGAAATTTCTCAATAATTCCCTGTTGGCGATCTTGCATCGCCTGTTCAATTTCTTGACCAATTCCAATGACTTCATCCATACTGAGCGGTTTACCTTCTAAGCGATCGCGTTTTTCTCTTAATTCTTGATTTTCTGTCATTAAACGATTTAATTCTTCCGTTTCTTCCCAAAAAATTTTAACTCCGACTTCCCGTTTTCCCTCTAATTTATGAAACAATTGTTTTAACCGTTCTTGATAGGGAAGAATTAACTGCGTTTCTACAGTTTCCCAATCTTGAATCACTAATCCAAATTGCAAAGGTAAAACGCTTCTATAACCATGTTGCATCACCAGTTCTAAGACTTGTTCATGACCTAATAAATTCCGGCGACTGGCTAAATACCGCTCTTGCTGGGCTGCGGAATATAAAAAGCTAAACTCATTCACCGGATAGGTTTGAATTGGTTGTTGATCTAATCCCGATAACGCTAAAGGTCGTACTCGGTTTGTCGGTAAAATTCCATATAAATAGAAACCGTTTTCCATAATTAAAAACCCTTATTAATTTAACTTGTAGTGTGCGTCAGCGCAGCGCACGCACCAAAGTTTGTCAACGACCACCGACAACCCGTGATTACAGCTAAGATCAGATCCCCCTAAATCCCCCTGCCTTGATCAGGGGACTTTGATCTCCTGTCCCCCTATTTTTAAGGGAGGTTAGGGGGGATCATTGACTTGAGATCAGATCCAAGGAATTCGGTTTTGAGTGCCTACTTTTAGCGCGATTGTTGACAACCCTGTAAACACACCATCTCCTATCCATTATAAACGTTAATGCTCATAAAACCTATAGGAAACACTGCAAATATTTTCCCTATTTTCTGTTTTAAGTCAATAATGTTTAAACCCCAAAAGATTTCTACAAAGGTTTAGAGGTTAAGACTAATCTTAATTTGGCATGAATTAAGTTGAGTTGGGCTAACCCTAAATCTACGCTTCCCTCAACAACAATTCCCGTATTCATTAACCGATCTAATAATTCTAAAACTGAAGGGTTTTGTGAACTTTCTCCCGGATAATAAGTTCCTGATTTCGGTAATAATGTCCCAAATTCTGATAATTCAATATTCAAATCGGCTGGATCAATTTCAAAGATTTCACACAATTGTAACACCTGAATTTCTAATTGTCGCAAACTCTCCGCAGCCCGATCTAATTCTTCCTCACTCAGGGTATTACCTTCCATCCGACGGATGATTTGTGCTTCCATTAATTGCCGAATGAGTTCTACCAAAGTCAGCACTAAGGGTGCTAAACCCGCATCTTTTCCAGAGGATTTCGGCGTAATACTTGTTTCTATCGAAGGTTCAGAAGATGACATTTGGATTTATATGAACTGGACGAGGGACTTTTAATTTTCCTTTTAATCGATTGTAATATTATTTTAGGGTAGGTGTGGCATCCTTCCCAAGCCTGTTTGCGCCTGGGTTGGAAGGGACGCCCCCTACAGGATTTGATCACAAATCATTTAGACTGGCTATAATTGTTTTTTGGAAGGAGAAATAGATTCCGAATTAGGAACATTAGAAGGAGTCGGTTTATTATATTTTTCTAGCCAATCTTTTCCGACTTGAATAGTAATATCCGATTCTAAATAACCTGTACTTTCAACTACAACTTTACCAAACCCTAAAGATTTTTGTAACGCTTCAGCACTCTTAATATCGCCATCCTGAGCTACAATTTTAGTTTCTGCTAAAGGTTCTGTCCAAGGTTTAGAAATTTTAACATTCCAGAATCCGCCATCATTCAAATTTCCAACTAATCGATCAATAGCATCAGAATTATCATTACTATCTTGAATCGCAATTCTTAAATCTTTGGGATCAATATTGTCAAATTTCCAAACATCTTGACCGAAATCAAAATGTTGTGCGACTAAATTTTCTAGGCGATTTGCATCGGGTAGCCAATAACTCGCTCGATATTCTTTCGGATCACTAAATTCACCAGGAACCATCAGCATTTCAACATTTTCCCGTTGAATTCCGGCAGAAAAACTTACTAAAGCCACTAATTCTTCCAAGCTTAAATTTGTATCAATATGAGATTGAATAATCGATACAACTTGAGGAATTTTAGAAATAGTACCAACATTTAACGCCTGTTCCATAAACGCCCGAATTAACATTTGTTGACGTTGTACCCGACCAATATCTCCCAAGGCATCATAACGGAACCGTAAAAATTGTAACGCTTGTGATCCATTTAAGTGTTGTTCTCCTTGTTTTAAATTAATATAAAGATGCTGACTATCATCTTGATATTTCATATCCTTGGGAACGTAAATATTAACACCGCCTAGGGCATCAATTAATTTTTCCACCCCTTGAACATTGACGCGGACATAACGGTCAATTCCCACACCGCCTAATAATTCACTGGTGGCTTTTGCACTTAAAGCAGGGCCACCATAATAATTAGCATCATTAATTTTAGTCATTCCCCGACCTTCTACATAGGTACGAGTATCACGGGGAATCGATAAGACTTTTAACTTTTTGTTAGCCGGATCAAAGCGAATTAATAGCATTGTATCCGATAACCCTTTAAAAGAATCGACTAACGCATGATAGCCGACATCAGGGTGGGAATCATCTTCCAAATCAGAGGTTAAAACCTTTACCCCCATTACCAAAATATTCACCGGACGGGTTAGTTCAGGCAACTTCATATTAGTCGTTGCCATTTGACTTTTAGAAAAAACGGCTGCTTCTTCCGGGGTTAACTTTTGCTGTAATAGGGGGGTCGTGGATAAAGACACCGCTAATAAAGCTCCAGCAGTGGCTGAAATCATCGCAACTCCAGCTAGACCTAAACCGAGTCCTAACCAACGACCGGGACTAGATTGAGCTAATTTTCTCAGACTGGGTTTTGACAGTTTTGGCAATGGTTTTTGACTTTGATATCTTGGTGCTGACACGGACTTCCTCACACACTCAATGAATGATCTAAATTAGGAATAACAGACTTGTAGCAAAAGAGAAAATGATTTTAGAACCAACCTATTATGGCAGATGTTTGCCTAACCCTTGTTCAGCAATTCGGCTCAGTCCAGGTAGCCAAATCGGTTGACGTTTCCACACTCGAATCATTAACCCTAAACTGACGATAAAATAGCTAGTTGTCAAGAGACTACTGGTTAATAACATCGGTAAGGTGAACGATTCCGTGCTTTGATAGCCAACTTCTAACAATAGCAGTCCTGCTAACCAACTGAACGCTAATACAATTACTAATCGACTCACCGCTTGTTGTTGTCGTGTTCCTTCCTGTCGATATAATGTCCATAATGCGGGGAAAAAACCCAAAATGGGAATTAAATACACAAACAACTGTAAACGTTCTTGCTGGGGATTTTCATAGAGGTCATGCGTTTTCATAGTAGAAAAAAAAGAAAGTAAGTAGAAAAAAATAAAATATTTCTGAGAGACTCAATACCCTAAAACCCGCTTAACAGGCAAGATGCCTGTTCCACATACCCCGATTCTGATACACTGGTTACAACTTGAGATGCAGGAGAACAGATTCCCCCATGACCACAACCCAAAAACCGATTGTTATTGCTCCTTCTATATTATCAGCCGATTTTAGTCGTCTAGGTGAAGAAATTCGAGCCGTGGATGAAGCGGGTGCAGATTGGATTCACGTTGATGTGATGGATGGCCGTTTCGTTCCTAATATTACCATTGGGCCATTAATTGTAGAAGCCATTCGTCCCGTGACCCAAAAACCTCTGGATGTTCACTTAATGATTGTGGAACCGGAAAAATATGTTGAAGGGTTTGCCAAAGCGGGTGCTGATATTATTTCAGTTCATGCTGAACACAACGCTTCTCCCCACTTACATCGAACTCTTGGCCAAATTCGGGAATTGGGAAAACAAGCGGGTGTGGTTTTGAATCCTTCAACTCCCTTAGAATTAATTGAATATGTGTTAGAGCTTTGTGACTTGGTGTTAATCATGAGTGTTAACCCTGGTTTTGGCGGTCAGAAGTTTATCCCTGGAATTCTGCCGAAAATTCGTCAATTGCGCCAAATGTGTGATGAACGGGGTTTAAATCCCTGGATTGAAGTTGATGGTGGTCTTAAAGGTGATAATACTTGGCAAGTGTTAGAAGCAGGTGCTAATGCGATTGTTGCAGGTTCTGCGGTTTTCAATGCACCGGATTATGCTACAGCCATTGAAGGAATTCGTAATAGCAAACGTCCAACTCCTGAGTTAGCAACTGTCTAATCTTGATAACCTTAAATCTTTCTATACCATTAACCCTTCTGAATGATTAGGAGGGTTAATTTTTTATTGTTGACCGTTGACAGTTAACCCTTGTGGGTTTGTTTACAAATATTTTTCTCTTTCTCTTAATCTTCATCTCCCATAAATTATTAATAGTATTGGCAGCAATCTTTCCCTAAGTGCAGCAATATTTCTTGAGTTTGTTAGCTTAATTTACTCACTTTCTTCTTCTCACTTATCGTTACTAAATACACCGATTGTAACCTTTTAAACATCTACTGCATCGTCGGTTTATGGGTTAATTGATTGACCTGATTTCTCACCCATTCTTGAGCTTTCTCTAATTGTTTTCTCAATTTTATTTAGGCTAAATTATACGCTAATACGCACAATCTTATTATCATTTCTGCACCATGTAAACTTTTGTAAATAAATTAAATGCCTGTGTTCGCATTGCATATTTTTCTGGTAATATTTTCCTTGCTAAACCATAAAGCTATATAGAAAAAAAAAGGATATTCTAACCATGCAAAGACTGGCAGGTAAAGTCGCTTTAATAACTGGTGGTAGCTCCGGGATTGGTAGGGCTACAGCACTGGCTTTTGCCAAAGAAGGAGCTAGAGTTGTTGTTGCTAGTCGGCGAATCAAAGAAGGTGAAGAAACCGCACAGTTGATTCAAGAAATAGGTGGTGAAGCGTTGTTCATAAAAACCGACGTTTCAAAAGCCACTGAGGTTGAGGCATTGGTTAACAAAACCGTGGCAACTTACGGTCAACTAGATATTGCCTTCAACAATGCGGCGATTGAGGGGCCGATAAAAACCCTCGTTGAACAGACTGAGGAGGAGTTTGATTCCATCATTGATATTAATCTCAAAGGATTGTGGTTGTCGATGAAATATGAAATCCTAGAAATGCTTAAGCTTGGAGGTGGCTCTATTGTCAATACTTCCTCAATATCTGGACTGGTTGGTATGCCGGCTTCCTCTATTTATGCAGCCAGCAAGCATGGTGTTTTAGGAATGACGAAATCAGCAGCTTTGGAGTATGCTAAATCCGGCATCCGAATTAATGCAGTGTCTCCTGGCTCGATTGAAACTGCAATGCTAAATCGTTTCCTCAGCAATAACCCCTTCCTGGGTGATAGTGTTGAAGCCAAAAAGGAAATGATGGCAAAGCATCCATTGGGACGGATTGGTGAGCCGGAAGAAGTTGCGGAAGCAGTGGTGTGGCTATGTTCAGAGGGGGCATCCTTTGTCACGGGACAATCCTTGACAGTTGATGGCGGCTATACCATACAGTAGGAAATCCTTCTTAGAGATAGTTATGAATGATCAATTTTGATAAAAGAAGAGAACTGTGATGAACTGGCACAACGAACCTCCGATATGGGAATCTCAAAATAACACCATTAAAATTACTTCAACTCACAAGACAGATTTTTGGCGCAATACCCTTTATGACTTCATCAGCGATAATGGGCATTTCTATTACACACAAGTCAGGGGAGATTTTGTTGCTGAGGTCAAAATTATTGGTCAGTATCAGGATCAATACGACCAAGCCGGATTAATGGTACGTTTGGATGAAGAAAATTGGCTCAAGTGTGGGATTGAACTGATTGATGGAGTGCTGGAAGTTATTGTTGTAATTACCCACAATTATTCAGATGCGTCTTTTGTCTCCATACCCCAAAACCTCTCTTCGATTTGGATGCGTGTGATTCGACGAGGAGCAGCCCTAGAGAGCTTCTACTCCCTGGAAGGAGAGAAATATTCTTTAATCAGAATAGCCCATTTGACATCTAGTGAAAGCGTAAGCGTCGGGGTTATGTGTGCATCACCAACTGGGAACGGTTTTCTTAGCACTTTTGAAGAATTCAAAGTCGAAAACTAAACAGGATTTTTTTAGGTTTTACCCCGCATGAGAAGGAACTAGCCGAGGATTAATAACTCGGCTCAAAATTGTTAGTTAGTTAGTACAAATAGTCAGGATAGAAAGAGGGAAAAGTATGTTGGAAGAGCAGTTGCTTAACATCAACACAGAATTGATTGGTGAAGCCGGTAATGAAATACTCTTGGAGCAAGAAGTTGAGGATTTGCGGAAAATTGATCGAGAATCTGTTTCCTGGGGAGATACTGTTCACTATCAAGACAATCCCATCTTAGTGAATAGTTGTCAGGGAGGGTTAGTTTTCGATAACGATGGTAACACCTACATTGATACAGGAATGTGGCATTCAAGCTGTAACTTTGGCTATCGAAATCCACAGATTGACTCAGAAGTTTTAAAACAATTTAATAGGCTCCCCCAAGCGTGCGGTGACTTCCTACATCGGGAAAAGCTGTTGATAGCCCAACAGGTGGTCGATGCCATATATGAAAGGACTGGCATCAAGGGTCGAGTATCTTTCAATGTGGGCGGTTCTCTGGTGGTAGAAGACGCGCTGAAAATTGTTCGGAAGAATACAGGCAAGAACAAGGTCGCTGTGTTGATGGGCGCATACCACGGACGCTCCCTCGCTACACTGAATCTTTCTTCTAGCCACCGCTATCGGCAGTATTTTAACGAGTTCCCAGATCGGGCGATTATGTTCCCCTTTGCTAACTGCTCTCAGTGTTTCTATGAAAAGGAAAGAAACACCTGCGATCTATACTGCGCTAACATGATCGGCAAGGCTTTTGAAAACGAATATTATGGCATTGCCAGCGCCACCAGTTCCGAGATCGGTGCGATGGTGATAGAGCCTTGTCAAGGGCGGGGCTACACGATCCCTCCAAAGGATTTTTATCAGAAATTTATCCCGGCTTTGCGCGAGCGAGGGATTCTGATTATCTCGGACGAAATTCAAGTGGGGATGTATCGTACTGGAAAGTTGTTCGCCTTTGAACACTTTGGGTTTGTTCCAGACATTATCACCTTGAGCAAATCCTTCACGAATGGGTTGAGTCCAGTCAGCTTAGTATGGGCAAGAGCCGACTTAGTTGATCCAACAGTCTTTACCCCTGGACACGCCCACAGTAACTTTGCTAATCACCCATTGGGTACAGCCGCAGCATTGGCAACATGGCAGTATATGATGGCGCAGGACTATGAAATTTCCGTACCCGCCAAGGGGGAGTATTTTTTAGCCAAGCTGCGTCAACTGCAAGGGCGTCATTCCTTTGTCTACAGCGTTGATGGCTTGGGAATGCTCTTAAATATGGTGTTTGCAGATGAAACGGGTGTACCCTATCGTAATTCTGCACAATTGGCCGCCGCGATCGCCCAAGACAACGACTTTACATGGCAGGGCCAGACTTGGCGAATGATCTTGCAAACCGGGGGATATGACCTTAACGTGCTGAAGTTTGCTCCTTATCTTGACATTAGCTACGAAGAAATCGATCGTACTATTGGGGTTCTCGATCAGGTACTGCAAAAACTCGGTTCGATGCTTCCCACCCCATCTTTAGCTACAGGAGGTGTCCAGTGAAAGCCGCAGTTGTATACGGAGTTAACCAGGTAGAAATTCGTGAAGTCAGCACGCCAACTCATGTCCAAGATGGAGAGGTGATTGCTGATGTAGAGTTTGTCGGAGTGTGCAAAACAGACCAACAATTGACCATGATGGGCTTGGAGCAAGAGCGTATCTTGGGTCACGAGGTAGTTTGTCGGCTACCTGCCCAAAAAGGTCATTTTGCCCTCAATAATGAGATTTCTTGTGGTCAATGCACCTATTGTCAAGAGCAACTTACTAGCCATTGCCTCAATTTGCAGGAACTCGGTGTAAACGAGGACGGTGGATATGCCGAGAAAATTCGCACCCCCAGGAAGTCCTTACATCCGTTTGAATTGAACAATCCAGCATTGGGGGTTCTGATCGAGCCTCTAAGTTGTGCGGTGAGGGGAACAAGTCGGATTCTGGCTGCTACCAATCTGTTATCGGTATCTCGACCCAAAACCCTGATTATTGGGGGAGGACTTTCGGGTGTTCTGATTTCCTACCTGCTCACTCATTCCCCCAACTTCGATGGGGAAATTGACCTTTACGATATTACTCAAGCCCCGCTTCCTTGGGTAGATCGATTAGGTATTCAACGAGTCGATGAGCCAGAACCCGATCAGGCCCACCTAATCGTCGAGTGTTCGGGTTCGCCAGAAGGTCTTGCCACTGCTCTGCGTCTGGTACGCAAGGCTGGTATCGTCTGCATTTATGGCGTTCCCAAGCCAGAGATTTCCTTACCCATATCCCCACACGAGCTATTTATGCGGGAAATTACCGTGATTACATCCTTTGCTGGTGCTACAGACCATACTATGGGGGCTGCGATCGCTTACATTAAACGCGACGAACAATTCTTTGAGCAACTGCTAGGTCGAATCATCCCTCTGGAGAAACTTCCCACCGAACTAACTGTCTGGTGCCCTCAACCGGGTACACGCACTGTTGTGGACATGAACGCTTGAGGAAAGTCTCATGGTGGATATAGCTGCGATCTTTGATATGGACGGTGTATTAATAGACAGCGAACCGCTTTGGTGTAGAGCGGAAGTAGAGGTATTCAACCATTTAGGAGTGCCGCTTACAGAGAGTATGTCTTCTCAAACAATGGGTTTGCGTACCGATGAAGTGGTTAGTTATTGGTATGCCAAGTTCCCATGGACAGGTGCTAACCAGTCCGTAGTTGCCGATCGCATCCTGAGTCAGGTTGGCGAACTTGTGGCGACAGAGGGTAAGCCAATGCCCGGAGCAGTTGAAGCCGTACAACTTTGTCGGAGGATGCAGTTACCCCTAGCGTTAGCAACTTCATCGCCCATGTCTTTAGTCCACTTGGTACTCAAGAGGCTTGGTTTGCAAGACGCATTCGATGTTTTAAATTCGGCGGAAACTGAGGAATTTGGCAAACCTCATCCCGCCGTTTATTTGACAACTGCACACCGTCTTGGCGTGCATCCTAGCAAATGTATTGCGGTTGAAGATTCTATTCGCGGTATGATGAGTGCCAAAACTGCGGGTATGCGGTGTATCGTTGTTCCAGCAGCAGAGGAACGAGAGAATCCTCAATTTGCAGCCGCAGATTTTGTGCTGGATTCACTGGAAACGATTAATCAAGCTTGGTTAGAGCGTGTCATTTATTCGCTATATTCAGCATAATTGCTTATTGACTTTGTTGGCGCTATCTGAACCTGTTACCCATGAAAGGAGGTAGGAAATGTTTATAAGTCAAGAGCGGCTGGATGAACAGGTACAAAAGGAAGTGCCAAGTGCTTCTCGCCTTGCTGTAGCGGCACTGTTTTACATTCAGGGTGCAGTATTTGCTAACTGGGTTGCACGCATACCAACTATCCAACAGAAACTTGAGTTGAGTAATGGAGAACTCGGACGTGTGTTACTGGGGATAGCAATTGGGGCGGTCGTTACTATGCCCGCAACGGGGTGGTTACTTGCTCGCTTTGACAACCGACTGATAACCACAATAGCCGTGTTAGGCTACTGCATGGTGCTACCCCTACTTGCGTTAGCTCCTAATGTAACCCTACTAGAATTGTCATTAGTGCTATTCGGAGCGTTTAACGGAGCCACTGATGTGAGCATTAACAGCCAAGGTGTTGATGTTGAGAAACGTTATGGCAGACCGATCATGTCGTCATTTCATGGAATGTTTAGTATTGGCGGGATGAGTTGTGCAGCAGGCAGCGGCTTGTTGGCTTATTTAGGGGTTAATCCAGTTCTACATTTGCTTAGTGCTGGACTGTTGCTGGGAATAGTTGTGATTGTTGCATCACATTGGCTATTGTCAGGCGATATTACAACCGATAGCCATGATGAAGAACCAGTATTTGCTCTACCAACGGGGATACTCTTGGGGATGTCGATAGTGGCGTTCTGTGGTCTGCTGGGGGAAGGTGCGATGGCGGACTGGAGTGCGATCTATCTCCAGAATACACTTAACACTGGCCCTGGACTGGCTGCTGCTGGATACGCAGTCTTTTCAATGACGATGGCTGTAGGTCGTTTTCTAGGTGATGGCCTGACCCAAAAGTTGGGTTCAGTCTGGATGATACGCCTGGGTGGTCTTGTGGCTGGTGGTGGATTGGGGTTATCTTTACTGATTGCCCAGCCTGTTACAGCACTGATCGGCTTTGCCTGCGTTGGCATGGGTTTAGCTTCCATTGTGCCGATTGTACTGAGTGCAGCCGGACTGACCCCAGGAATAGCTCCGGGTATTGCCTTGGCAGCAGTAACAACTGCGGGCTACTGTGGATTTCTCTGTGGCCCACCCTTGATCGGGTTCGCTGCCGATGTGATTGAGCTCCGAGGTGCTTTAGGGATTATTGTTATCCTGAGCGCAGTTATTACAGTTCTAGCCCAAACTGTGCTTCATACTGCCCCATCAGAAAATAGTTAATCTTAAAGTCAAAGATACATTCTACTCAATAGTGTAAAGCTACATGATGTCAAATCCTAATAACAACCCAGTTAAATTTGCCTGTGCTGCATGGGGTTATAGAGAGTTAGAAATCCCAGAATACTTCCGTTTAGTTGCTAATTTAGGGATAAAGTCAGTAGAGGTTAATGTAGATTCTACAACACCGAAACATCTGCTTGATAGTTGCAGTGACGAGGAAGTAGATCGGGTTGCGAGTTGGGCTGAGGAGATTGGTGTGGGCGTAGTCTGCATAGCAGCCAATAATGACTTTACGTTGATGGATCAATTAGATTTGAAAGAGCAGATTCAGAAAGTTCAACGTTTTGTGGACATAGCCAAGCGGTTGAAAGCAGAGGTCGTGAGGATTTTTACAGGTGATAGTGTAAGAGAAAATATTTCTTCAGAAGTTCTTAACCGCCTCCATTACGCCTTTAACCGGGTAGGAGATTATGCCCAAGAACATGGAATTAAGCTGGCTATAGAAAATCATGGAGGACTTACAGTTAATGGTCAACAGACAGCAAAGATTATGGAAGGGATAAAAAGCCCTGCTGTTGGTGTAAATTTTGACCCAGCAAACTTTTTGAAAGAAGGTGTTGATCCCTTAATGGCGCTACGCTATATCTTGCCTTGGGTGAATTACACGCATTGGAAAGATGTTCGGTGGAGCAACGGTGGCACAGAATACTGTGCTTTTGGCGAGGGAGAAATCGTTTGGAAGCCCATTATTAAGGAGCTATTAAACTCTGGTTATCAAGGGTATTGGACGATTGAATATGAAACCGTTGAAGATGTCCAACGGGGAACGGCAGATAGCCTGGTCTGTCTTCGCAAAATGTTGCCAGAAGCTTTCTAAGGTGCGATTCGTTTCTGCGAAAGTTAACGGTTCCCAAAATTTATCAGAAAAAGCCTTTTATTGTTATAAGGTTTTAGTATCATATTGTATCCCACATTTTTATTCCCCTCTCCTATTCCCCTCTCCTATTCCCCTTGCCTCCTATTCCCCTTGTCTCCTATTCCCCTTGCCCCTCTTTTTCTATCCGCCTCCTGATGATAGAATCCAATTCAGAAACTAGAATTTGAGTACAATCAAACTTTATAGAAATAGGGTAAGGGTCATGGGTATCAGAACTGCTATTATTGCTGGCCTGTTTTCTTTGGTTCTTCCGGCTTTTGCTCCCGTGGCGTTCGCAACGTCGAATTCCAGTTTAGGATTAACAGAATCATGGCAGGAGGGCAGCAATTCCGGGTTCACGTCTAGTGTTACTGATAAAGAAGGTGCAAGACGAGAACTTTTTTCTGAACCATTTTATCAAGTTGAACCTCAACCGTCGCGCCGACGGGAACGGGTGTTATCCCAGGGAACAGAAGGTTCCCAGGTGACGGGGTTACAACAACATTTAAAAGCTCATGGGTTTAGTCCGGGGAAAATTGACAGTGTTTTTGGCCCTCGGACAACGGCTTCGGTTCGAGCATTTCAGGCTGCTAAAGGATTAGAGGTGACGGGGGTTGTAGACCGAAATACCTGGCAGGCGTTATCGGCAGAGCCTGAAATTGCGAGTCCGGTTCAACAGGAAAGCCTTTTAGCCAGAGGTTCACGCGGAAGCGATGTTCGCATCTTACAAGAACGTTTAGAAGCTAAAGGCTATAATCCTGGCCCCATTGATGGGATTTTGGGCTCTCGCACCTTAACGGCGTTGCATGAATTCCAAACAGCCCAGGGGTTAGAAACGAGTAATCACGTTAATGAAGCGACTTGGACAGCTTTAAATGGAACTTCATTGCGTCAAGAAACCCCCGCTAATTTAACGGAAGAAAAGGTAATTTCTCCTGAAGAAAATTCTAATTTGACTCAGGAAGAAACGAAAGATTTAGGGAATAATTCTGAGGAAGAAGTCTTCAATTTAGAAGGGTTCACCAATTAAAATTAAATTGAACAGAACTATAGGGACGTGCTACAGCGCGTCTCTATATTTTATGGTGCTTTTTATAATGTCCGAATCACGCGACAAGGATTCCCCGCCGCAACAACTCGTTCAGGAATATTATTAACAACAACACTCCCCGCTCCAATGGTTGTATTGTCGCCAATTTCTATCCCTGGACAAATAATAGTGCCTCCTCCAATCCAAACATTATGACCAATTTTAATCGGTGCAGCTAGTTCTTTTCCTGTTAGACGTAATTCAGGCTCAATCGGATGATAAGCAGTATAAATTTGAACATTAGGTGCTAATAAAACATTATCGCCAATTTCAACAAAATTGCAATCTAAAATGATACAATTATAGTTCATGTAAACATTACTTCCAAGTTTAATATAACACCCATAATCGCAATAAAAAGGGGGAGTAATTTGTACGTTATCTCCAATTTTAGCGAATAATTCTAATAGAATTTCTTGACGTTTTTCTAACTGTTCTTCTGTTGTGTTATTGTATAAACGAGTCAGTTTAGAAGCTCGTTTGCGGGTACTGATTAACTCAGCATCATTAGCGAAATATAATGCCCCTGATAGCATTTTTTCTTGTTCGGTTGGAGAGATATTTTCCATAATATTAATCAGCATTAATCCAACGTAAGACAGAGGCGATCGCACGATTGACAAAACTATTGGGTTTCTCTTCAATAATTTTGCGTTGAGCTTTATCTCGTTCTAATTCTAACCCAGCAATTAATCGTTCTCCTTTTTGGTAACGAACTAACGCCACTAAATAATCATGGGTCAGTTGATATCGATCATCAGGAATATCAGGAATATGTAAAATCAATCCTTCTTCAACTAAAATTTCTAATAAAGGTTCTATTTTACTAAATTCTGTATCTAATTCTTCCGCAATTTCTTTGCTAGTTTTTAGCAGGCGGTGTTCTTGCTTGTTGGTTAAACCATACAAGATTTTAATCGCTGTTCGTTCATTTTTAGCACTACAATCTCGAATAACTTCATCTAAAAAATGTTCTAATAATTTTTGCTTAGGATGTTCTCCAAGCTGTTCATATTGATTTAAAGTTTGAATATCATGAACTTGTAATTGAGTCCCAATTAATTGAAGTTCAATGGGTCGAATACGATCAATATCAACGGTTAAATCCCGAAGCAATTGAGACATTAAATCAGGTTCTATTTTAAATTGAGCGCGTTCAATTTGATTTTGAATAAACGTTTGTGCTTGACTTAATGTAAAGTTTTCTAAACTATAAATCACCTTTTTCGAGAGAATCTCAGAGTGAATAATATCCTCTAGGTTAGTACGATGAGCACATTCTAGTAAATAATGTAAAGCATCAGTTCTTAAACAAAGTAACACCGTAATTGAAGTCAGCATCAAACTTTCTTTTAAAAATTCATAAAAAGGTAATCGTTGTTCTAACTGCTGACAAACCACAAAAAACTCTTCAAACTGATCAAAAATTAATACCGTTGGAATCTGATTTTGATCATTTTGCTTAAGTAAATTTAAAACCGGATTCAAGTTCCAGGTTTTGGGGTTTGGTTCTCGTAACCAATCCGTATAAATTCGCAGTAAAATAGGTCGAGCAATACTAGGATTTTGAGACCGTTGTTCTAACAATATCGGGACAATTCCTGCATTGAGTAATGAACTTTTTCCAACGCCAGATTCTCCCTGAAGAACAATCAGTTTATTGTCGGGGTTTTGAATCCGTTCTAATAAAGTATGAACGTCCTTTAAACGATTAGAATTTTCTATTTCTAAAGCAATAGACTGTTGTTTATGATTCGGGTGAGATTGAGCTTGCAATGTCCGTACCCCAATAAAAGCTCGTAATCCATATTGATATTCAATTCTGATTTTTTCTTCTTTTAAACGGGAAGCTTGAGTATATAAATCTTGATCCAAATACAGCTTATGTAAGGCTGTTAAAATTTTTAAGTAACCTTTAGGATCATCCTCAACATTGCTTTTCCGTAAAGCTTCTTCTAATTGGTTAACTGTTGTTTGCCATTGTTGAAATTCCTGTGTGGATTCTGCTAGTAAATAAAGATAAGGATTATGAGATGCTGTGCTGCTACTCATTGGATCATCATAGATTGATTGACCTTGAATCGCTAATGCTAACTCAGCTAGTTGATTGGCGTGTGCCCACTTGGATTCATGCAAAGCAGCTTCGGCTAAAAAGCCATAATCTTGTGCTAATTGGGCTTCTGAACCATAAGATATATGTAAATTAATCGCTTTTTGGGCAACTTGTTGTAACGTTTCCCAGTCTTCTAAGTATCGTAAAACTTCACCTAATTCTCCAATGAATTTAGAGACTAAATCAGGGCGATTAGCTTTTTCAAAAACGGTTATACTTTGCTCAAAATAAATTTTTGCTTCTTGCCAATTTATATTTTTTTCTGCTCTATCATTAGACTGAGCTAAAGAGATAAAACATAACCCGACATGAAATAAAACTCCACCCATTTGTTCAAGAAATTGATTGGGAAGAATCGTGTCAAGGTCAGGACGAGATAGCATTTCTAAATCGCCTTGAGCTAAAGCCAATGGCCAATATTCTAAACTACGACGATAATGATAAAGAGTGGATTCTAAATCTTTATTCTCATAAGCTTCTCGGCCTAAAATAAATTGTAATCCAGCGATTAAGGTGGGTAATATTTGCTGATAGTTATTTTGTCGGGCTTCTTGAAGAATTGCTTTGAATTCAGGATAAGATTCTCCCAAAATCACAACATTGGGTTTAAACAGGGGTGTATTCGGATCTAAAATGTCCGTAAAGATCTGCTCAACACAGCGATTGAGAAATAAAATAGATGAAGAGGATGTATGACTGGGAACTGGTTTGGGGCCGTTGATATCGCTCATACTATTGCCTCAAATCGGGCGCGATCACTTAAAGTATTAATAGTGTGACATTTTTTAGAGGAAAAAACAACTGTTTTGACCAGAATCAGGGTATCCCTACTGATACTAAAGGATACCCCTTTAAACCTTAGACCTTTAGGTTATCTCTAGCTGCAATTTTACTCAACTATAATAGGCATTTATTATGAGCCGCTTCTAAAGTTTTCACATACTCAGAATTCTTGCCATACAGTCCTGTTAAGATATTAACGGTTTCTTTGATTAATATCAAAGAATTGACTGTATTGATCCAAGATATATCTCCTTCAGGAAGAATCATGCCATAAAATTCACAAGTCAGAGGTTCCTGGGGAACTAAAGCATAATCTTGAGTGGAAATGGCTGGATTTCTTAATACTTCCCCAATTAATAATAATCCATCACTAGCAAAGGCATTCAGACGACCTTGAACCACATCTTCCACAGCATTTTTTCGACCGTCAACCCCTGGATATTCTACAACTTTTGCCAAAGAATAACGACTGCTAATAAACTGTTGGGTTAAGGAACCTGGTAAAACTCCAATTGAAATATTTTCTAAAGCTCCTGATGGTTGAATATAAGCTTGGTTATCCGGTCGAACTAATAAATGAACTCCCGTTGCTAAAAAGCGATCAGAATAGACAATTCCAGGAGGAAGATTTCGCATAATTGTATTAGGGCCACATTCTAAATGCACTTTTCCCTCTTTTACCAATTGTTCTCGATTTTCCAAGTTTGAGGGGATGAATTGTACCTCAATTGGTTGATTGAGTTGTAACTGATCTTGTAATCGTTTCCCTAATAATTCCATTAATTCAATACAATATCCTTCCCATTTTCCATCCGCAGAAACAAATCCTAATGGGGGTGCATCTTGCCGAATTCCTGCTTTTAAAACTCCTGTCCTTTTAATATCTTCTAAAACCGTTCCAGCTAAACTCGGTAACGGTAAAATTACCGATAAAATTAAACTCAATGCCATCGTGGCTAGTTTGGTTTTCATGTTATGATAGATCCCTACAAACACAGTAATCGAATCTAGCTTACCGCAAAAATGATCAGTCAGCCGGAACAGATCTAGCCGTTGTAAACGGGATTCAGTTGGCAAGGGACAAGGAAAACGGTAATATTTTTTAATCCCAACAGAGTAGTAACAGAATATGGATTACGATTTAGTGATTATTGGTGCCGGAGTTGGTGGACATGGGGCTGCTATCCATGCCGTCGGTTGTGGCTTAAAAACCGCGATTGTTGAAGTAGCTGAAATGGGAGGAACCTGTGTAAACCGGGGCTGTATTCCCTCCAAAGCGTTATTAGCCGCATCAGGACGAGTTAGAGAATTACACGACACCCATCACTTAAAAAACTTAGGGATTCAGTTAGGACAAGTCAGTTTTGATCGTCAACAAATTGCCAGCCATGCTAACAATATTGTCACTAAAATTCGCGGTGACATGACCAATAGTTTAAAACGCTTAGGCATTGATGTCATTCAAGGTTGGGGAAAAGTTGCAGGGCCGAATAAAGTTACCGTTGAAACGGCTAATGGCGAAAAAACAATTACGGCTAAAGATATTATTTTAGCACCAGGTTCTGTGCCCTTTGTTCCCCCTGGAATTACGATTGATCACAAAACGGTTTTTACCAGTGATGAAGCCATTAAATTAGAATCCCTCCCTCAATGGATTGCTATTATTGGAAGCGGTTATATTGGATTAGAATTTTCCGATGTTTATACCGCTTTAGGTTGTGAAGTTACCATGATTGAAGCGTTGGATCAATTAATGCCAACCTTTGATCCAGATATTGCTAAATTAGCCCAACGAGTTTTAATTACGCCTCGTGATATTGAAACCAAAGTCGGGAAATTAGCCTTAAAAGTTACCCCCGGTTCTCCGGTTATTATTGAGTTAGCAGATACCAAAACCAAAGAGGTTGAAGAAGTCTTAGAAGTGGATGCTTGTTTAGTTGCAACTGGACGCATTCCTGTTAGTAAAAACTTAGGGTTAGAATCGGTTAATGTCGAACCCATTCGAGGCGGTTTTATTCCGACCAATGATCACTTAGAAGTGTTATCCGGTGGCGAACCTGTTCCCCATTTATGGGCAATTGGAGATGCTACGGGTAAAATGATGTTAGCCCATGCCGCATCCGCCCAAGGAATTGCTGTTGTAGAAACGATTTGTGGGCGCTCTCGTCAAGTGGATTATCGCAGTATTCCCGCCGCAGCGTTTACCCATCCAGAAATTAGTTATGTCGGTTTAACCGAACCCGCCGCCAAAGAATTGGGAGAAAAAGAAGGGTTTGAAATTGCTACGGTCAGAACCTATTTTAAGGGGAATTCTAAAGCCATTGCGGAAGGAGAAACCGAAGGAATAGCTAAAGTGATTTACCGTAAAGATACGGGTGAATTGTTAGGGGTTCATATCTTTGGTCTTCATGCTTCTGATTTAATTCAAGAAGCCGCAAATGCCATGTATCAACGTCAATCTGTTCACGATTTAGTCTTTTCTGTTCATACCCATCCAACGCTTTCAGAAGTGTTAGATGAAGCGTATAAACGGGCTGTTGTTGGGGTTGGCGGTCATTAATTAATTGATCTGATTAAACCCCGTTTCTCGGCCCAATAAACCCCGTAAGGGCAGGGTTTTCCTGCCCAAATTTAAACCTCCTAGGTGTCCCCCCTTGTCTTCTTGTCCCCTCGTCTTCCCATCAAAGTTAAGAAACATCAAGAAATATTAACGGGAATCGTTAGAATTGATATAGCGACAGAATCCTGTCCGAGACTTAACGGCTGATTCTGTTGCGAATCAACTCGCACCCGCATCTGTCATGTTAACTGGCCCAAAAGAGGAAACTGCACAACGTAATGGTGAGGTTAAACATCCCGTTCAGTTTTCGGAAGTTCCCCAACGGCGATGGAAACCCTGGATGATTGCAGTGCTGGCGACTGGACTGTTGAGCATTCCAGCCTTGTTGCATTTGGTAAAGAGTCGTACCCAAGTGAATCCAGATATTATCACAGCCCTTACGGTTCCTGTGGAAGCGAAGGATTTAACCGTTAAAATCACTGCTAGTGGTGTAGTCCAACCTGTCCGCCGAGTCAACCTCAGCCCCAAAACCCAAGGGCGGTTAGCACAATTATATGTCGAACAAGGCGATCGCGTCCAAGCCGGAGAAGTGGTCGCTCGGATGGAAAGTGGCGAAATTGAAGCCCAACTCCAGCAAGCTGAAGCCCGTTTAGACCGCGCTCAAGCTAATTTAGACAAACTGCAAACGGGAAGCCGACCGGAAGAAATAGACCAAGCCCAGGCTCGCTTAAATCAAGTGAAAGCCAATTTAGCTCAACTACGAGCCGGAAGTCGTCCCGAAGAAATTGCTCAAGGTCAAGCTCGTTTAAGGGAAGCTCAAGCTCGATTAAAAGACGCTCAATCTGGCAGTTTAAATGATGAAATTGCACAAGCAAAAGCCCGAATTGATGCTAACCAAGCTGAATTAAAATTAGCATCAGAACGGGTACGACGCTATCAAGATTTAAAAGGAGAAGGGGCAATTTCTCAGGATCAATTAGATGAATATTTGCGGGATGAACGACGGTTACAAGCCGGACAAAATGAAGCCGAAAAACGCTTAGAACAATTACAAGAAAGTCAGCGATCGCAAATTCAACAACGACAAGCGAATGTTGAACAAGAACGTCAAGCCTTAAATCAATTAGAAAAGGGGGCTCGTTCTGAAGAAATTGAGCGCTCGGAAGCTGAAGTGGCGGAAGCTGAAAGTAAATTAAACGAGTTATTAAATGGGACTCGTTCTGAAGAAATTGCCACTGCAAAGGCTGAAGTGGATGAAGCCAAAGGTCAAGTTAAATTTTATCAAGTTCAACTAGAAGATACCAAAGTTCGCGCTCCCTTTGCCGGAATTATTACCCAACGTTATGCCGTTGAAGGGGCATTTGTGACTCCGGCGACTTCAGCTTCTGATGCCAGTTCGGCTACCTCTACTTCAATTGTCGCCTTAGCGAAAGATTTAGAAGTGTTAGCAAAAATTCCAGAGGCAGATATTGCTCAAATTAAACCGAATCAACCCGTTGAAATTATTGCCGATTCTTATCCCGATCAAGTGTTTAAAGGTCGAGTTAATATTATTGCACCCGAAGCCGTCAAAGAACGGGATGTTACCTTATTTCAAGCTCGAATTCTGATCGAAACCGGAAAAGATCAACTTCAGTCGGGAATGAATGTGGATTTACGGTTTATTGGGGAGAAACTCAAACAAGCCTTAGTCGTTCCCACCGTTGCCATTGTCACCAATAAAGGTCAGTCGGGGGTATTACTTCCTGATGAAAATAATAAACCAGAATTTCACCCCGTTACCATTGGTTCTCAAATGGGGAATCAAATTCAAGTGTTAAAAGGGTTACAACCGGGAGAACGAGTGTTTATCGAGTTACCCAAGGGACAAAAATTAGAGGATATTTTTAAAGGAAAAATTGATAAACCGTAGAGGCAGATTGAGAAAGTTTTCCGAGCGGAATTTTCGATGGATAGGAACTTGTAACTCAAAATAAATTGAGAGCGTTTTTATCCTTAATCATCGGGATTCTTCTTCGGAACTTTCGGAAATTTCAGGATTATCAAGATCGGGAGATTCTTCAACTTCTGGGAAACTCATCGTTTCTGGTATTGTATCCAAAGTTTCAGGTTCGAGAATCCGAATTTCGATTTGATCTAAACGAGGGCCATCAGTTGAAAGAACGGTAAATTCTAAATCATGATAACGGAATGTTTCACCGACGGTGGGAATTTTTTGGAGTTGATAAATTAAAAATCCTCCTAAAGTTTGATATTCTTCTGTTAAGGGTAAGTTTAAATCTAAACGTTCATTCAGTTCTTCTAAGTCTAATTGAGCTTGAACTAAAAAGGTTTGTTCATCAACAAATTGAACGCTAATATCTTCTGCTTCTGTGGGGTCAGAGCGATCGCCAATAATTTCAGCAATTAAATCTTGAATCGTGACTAATCCTGCCGTCCCGCCAAATTCATCTACCACAATTACTAATTGTAATTGCGATCGCTGCATTAAAGATAATAACTCATTTAACGGTATTTGTTCAGAAATAAATCGCGCTGGGCGTACCCAAGGCGTAATTAAACTATTTTGAGATAACACCCCATCCGCTAAGGGTTTAGCTAAATCTCGAAAATCAATGGTTCCCAAAATATCATCTAAAGATTCCCCCATAATCGGATAACGGGAATGATTAGAAATCGTCATTTCATTTAACAAGAGTTGAAATGTGGCATGACTG